>NZ_MSJQ01000334.1 GCF_014596515.1 Streptomyces sp. CBMA156 | reverse complement strand
TGCGCCAGCTGCTCGCCGCCGTGCCGGCCGGGCAGGGGCAGGCGCCGGGCGCGGCCGGGCTCGGCCTGCCCGGAGTCACGCTGCGGGACTGGCCGTCCGGTGCGCCGGTGCGCGGCACCGCGGAGGCCTTCTACGGCGCCCCGTGGACCGCGCAGCAGCGGCTGGAGCAGGTCGACTTCCTCGGCCGTTCCAAGCAGAACTTCTACCTCTACGCCCCCGGTGACGACCCGTACCGGCTCTCCCGCTGGCGCACCGCCTACCCGGCCGCCCGGGCGGAGGAGCTGCGCGAGCTGGGCTTCCGGGCGCGCGCGAACCACGTCACGCTCGGCTACGCGATCGACCCCGGGCAGTCCTTCTGCTTCAGCTCGGGCAAGGACGTCGACGCGCTGGTGAAGAAGCTGGACGGGCTGCGCGGGCTCGGCTTCACCGCCTTCCAGTTGCAGTTCCTGGACGTCAGCTACGACGAGTGGCACTGCGGCGACGACCGCGACGAGTACGGCACCGGGCCGGTCGCGGCCGCCAAGGCGCAAGCCGCGCTGGTGAAGAAGGTGCAGGACCGGCTGATCGCGAGGAACCCGGGCCTGGCGCCGCTGTCCGTCCTCCCCACCGAGTCCCACCAGCAGGGCACCACCCCGTACCGCAAGGCGCTGGCTGCGGCGCTGCCGGAGGGCGTCCAGGTGGCCTGGAGCGGGGTCGGGGCGATCCCGGAGAAGATCACCGGCGCCCAGGCCTCGGACACCGCCGGGCTGTACGGGCGCCCGCTGCTCACCATGGACAACTACCCGGTCAACGACGCCAGCCCGGACCGGCTCTTCCTCGGCGCCTACACCGGGCGCGACCCCGAGGTGGCGACCCGCTCGGCGGCCCTGCTGACCGGCGCGATGCAGCAGCCGGTGGCCTCCCGGATCGCCATCGCCACCGCCGGGGACTTCGCCTGGAACCCGGCCGACTACAAGCCGGACGACTCCTGGCAGGCCGCCATGCGCTCGCTGGCGGGGCCGACCGGCGCCGGCGCGACGCCTGCGGGGACGGCGCTGTCCGCGGTCACCGCGCTGGCCGGGAACAGCACCTCCTCGCCGCTGTCCAAGCAGGAGTCGGGCTATCTGACGCCGCTGCTCGACCGGTTCTGGGCGGCCGCCGAGCCCACCTCCGGCGCCACCCCCGACCTCGCCAGGCTGATCGAGGCCGCCGCCCCGCTGCGGGGCGCCTTCGACGCGATGGCCACCGCCCAGCAGACCCTGGCCGCCACCCCGGCCACCGCCCAGCTGGCCGGCGAGGCCGCGCCCTGGCTGGGCCCGCTGCGCGACTACGGGCTGGCCGGCCGGGCCGCCCTCGACATGCTGCTGGCCCAGCACGGCGGCGACGGCACGGCGGCGTGGAAGGCCAGGGTCGAGCTCAACGGGCTGCGCGAGCAGCTGGCCCAGGCCCCGGCCACGGTCGGCGCCGGGGTGCTCGGCCCGTTCCTGGAGCGGGCCGTGCGCGCCGCCGACAATTGGTCGGGCGTGGCCGCCGGCGGGGTCACCCCGACCACCACCATGGGCACCGCGCAGGACCACCTGCCGGCGCTGATGGACGACGGCGTGGCCGACACCTTCTACTGGAGCTCCGCTCCCCCGCAGCCCGGCGACGCGGTCGGCCTGGACCTCGGCGCGGGCCGCCCGGTCAGCGGCGTGACCGTGCTGATGGGCGGCTGGGGCGACGGCCCCGACGCCAGGACCGCCGTGGACGACTACATCCGCGACGGCGTGCTGGAGTACACCACCGGCGAGGGCGGCTGGAAGCAGCTCGCGACCGTGAAGAACCAGAAGACGGTCAGCGCCCAGCTCCCGCCGGGCACGGTGGTACGGGCGGTGCGGCTGCGGGCCACCGCCGCGCAGAAGACCGCCGTCGCGGTGCGCGAGTTCACCGTCACCGCGCCGGACGAGTCCCCGGCCAGCGTCAGCGGCGGTCCCGACGCGGCGCCCGGCTCCTCCTCCGCCGCCGTGCTGGACGGCAACCCGGACACCGCGTACCGGGCCGCCAAGGCGCCCACCGCGCTGGACGAGCCGCTCACCGTCGAACTCGGCGCGGCCCGTCCGCTGGACCGGCTCACCGTGCTGACCGACCCGAACGTGCGCGCCGGCGCCACCGTCGCGGTGCGCCGGGCCGACGGCACCTGGGCCGACATCGGCACCGTGCAGCCCGGCTACAACGAGCTGCCGGCCGGCGGGCTGCCCGCCGACGCGTTCCGGCTGACCTGGAAGCCCGGCGGCGACCCACCGGTGGTCAACCAGGTGATCCCCTGGTACGCGGACGTCCCGGCAGCCAGGCTCAGCCTCTCCGACCCGGCCCTGGACGTGGTCACCGGCGCCTCCGCGCCGGTGACCACCCAGGCCACCGTGGAGGCCGGCCGGCCCGAGGGCACCGCCGGCGAGCTGCGCACCGAGGTGCCGGCCGCCGCCAAGGGCCTGACCGTGGCCCCGGCGGGACAGGTGAGCGTGCCGCGCGGCGGCCGGGTGGGTGTGCCGCTGCTGGTGAGTGCGACCGCGGAGACGCCGTCCGGGACGTACCAGGTGCCGGTGCAGTTCGTGGCCGGTACCACCACCGTCCGGCAGGTCCTCCAGGTGCACGTGGTGCCGCCCACCGGCGGTCCCGACCTGGCGGTCGGCGCGAAGGCCACCTCCTCGGGCGACGAGACGGCGGACTTCCCCGCCTCGGCGGTCGCCGACGGCGATCCGAAGACCCGCTGGTCCTCGCCGGCCAAGGACGACGCCTGGGTGCGGCTGGAGCTGCCGCAGGCGACCAGGCTGGGCGCGGCGGTGCTGCACTGGCAGGCCGCGCACGCCGCCTCGTACCGGATCCAGGTCTCGGCGGACGGGAACTCCTGGACGGACGCGGCGACCGTGGACAGCGGCAAGGACGGCGACGAGACGGTGCGCTTCGACGCGCCCGGGGTCCGGTTCGTCCGGGTGCAGGGCGTGGCGCGGGCGACCAAGTACGGCTACTCGCTGTGGGGCGTCGAGCTGTACGCCGTGACCCCGCCGGTCCAGCCGCCGGTCCAGCCGCAGCCGCCGGGCGGCCAGCCCGCGCAGCCGGGCGGGGCGACGGGCGCCCCCGCGGTGCCCCCGGCGACGGGCGGGGCCGCGGCCAGGCCGTAGCGGCCCCGAGCGGCCCGTGGGAGGGACCGGCGCGTGGAACGCGGCGGGCCGCCGGCTCCCCGGTGCGGGGGGCTCGGCGGCCCATGAGGCGCGTACCGACGGTGTGACGGGCGGGCCCTTGTGGAGCGGTGGTCAGGCGGAGAGCGGTTCGGGCTGCTCGCCGCGGCGGACGGGGGCGGGGTGGGCGGCGTGCGCCCGGCCGAGCGGGACCGGGTGGGCCGGCTGCTCGGTGCGGTCGTGGTGCTCGTACTCGCCCCACTGCGGGGCGCGCAGCTGGTCGCCGCCGCCGTAGGGTT
Organism: Streptomyces sp. CBMA156; assembly: GCF_014596515.1. GTDB lineage: Bacteria > Actinomycetota > Actinomycetes > Streptomycetales > Streptomycetaceae > Kitasatospora. The sequence goes on along the minus strand of NZ_MSJQ01000334.1, from coordinate 22,594 downwards.
CCAGGTAGGGCCGCCAGCGCGGGTCCTTGATCCCGGTGCCGATGATGCGCCAGGCCAGGCCGCTTGGCGGCGCGGGTGGTCGTTTCATCCGCCAGCCGAGTTCGGTGAGGTGGCGGTCGGCCTTGGTGTGGTTGCAGCGGCGGCAGGCCGCCACCACGTTGTCCCACCGGTGCTGGCCACCACGGCTGCGCGGGATGACGTGGTCGACGCTGGTGGCGGCGGCCCCGCAGTAGACGCAGCGGCCGTGGTCGCGGGCGAACAGCGCCCGGCGGGTGAGCGGGACGGGCCCGCAGAACGGGACCCGTACGAAGCGGGTCAGACGGACGACGGACGGCGCCGGAAGGGCGCTGGTGGCGCTGTGCAGAGTGACTTCCGAGTCCTCCAGGCTGACCGCCTTGTGGTTGAGGACCAGGATGAGTGCGCGGCGCATCGATACGACGCCGAGTGGCTCGTAGGACGCGTTGAGGACCAGGACATGCGGCACGGATGCCTCCTTGGACGCCTGCGGCGCGTGGCTCGCGCCGGGACGAGCGGTTGTATCGCGCCACTCGTGCGCGATCTCCCCAGTGTCGCCTTACGCCTTTGTACGGCGCCACCACTCCTGTGTAACGGACCTGACGTGAACTCCGGGTGTGGTCTCTGTCATAACCGGTATGCCCGGGGAAGGTCGGGTTGCACCCGGGTGGCGGTGCGGGCCGCCCCGGTGGCCCTCCCGGGGGACCGATCGGCCGTCCGGAGCAGTGCCCCGACCGGCGGGGACGGCCCGGGAGTCCGGGAGCGGGGGGAGCGTACGGGGGCGTTGACGGGGCGTTCGGGACACTCCGTACGCCGTCGGGCACGCCCGCGGGAGGTTCGCGGCGTGTCCTGGCGGGTTTCGGCGGCGGATAGGCTAAGGCACACGGTCCGCGGGCCGCTTGCCGGCGGTGCGGGCCCGACACGCACCCTGCCAGGAAGGTCCGCACGTGTTCAGCTCCGGTGCCACCGGTCCGTCCGACGCGTCCTCGACGCTCGCCAACCCGACCCCGGCCCCAAGCCCCACCGCGCAGCTGCCCGACCTCGACCTGCGGATACCGACCAGCGCGCAGGAGGTCTCGGACACCACCCGGCAGGCCGCCAGCTGGTTCGACACCCACTGGCAGGGCTGGCTGGCCTCCGGGCTGCGGATCGTCTTCATCATCGTGCTGGCGCTGGTGCTGCGGGCCATGGTGCGCAAGCTCATCACCCAGCTGATAGGGCGGATGGCGCGCACCTCCGAGCACCAGGAGGAGAGCCGGCTGGGCGGGCTGCTGGCCAACACCGGGGTGGTGAACACGGAGCGGCGCCAGCAGCGCTCGGAGGCGATCGGCTCGGTGCTGCGCAGCGTGGCCTCCTTCACCATCCTGGGCACGGCGGCGCTGATGGTGCTGTCCGCGCTGGGGGTGAACCTGGCGCCGCTGCTGGCGAGCGCCGGTGTGGCCGGTGTGGCGATCGGTTTCGGCGCCCGCAACCTGGTCACCGACTTCCTCTCCGGGGTCTTCATGATCATGGAGGACCAGTACGGCGTCGGCGACGAGATCGACACCGGGGTGGCCTCCGGCACGGTGCTGGAGGTCGGTCTGCGGGTGACCAAGCTGCGCGGCGCGAACGGCGAGATCTGGTACATCCGCAATGGTGAGGTGAAGCGGATCGCCAACATGAGCCAGGGCTGGGCGACCGCCTCGGTGGACGTGCAGGTCGGGTACAAGGAGGACCTGCTCCGGGTCGAGGAGCTGATCCTGGCGACGGCCGAGCTGATGGCCAAGGAGGCCCCGTACGACGAGCTGGTCTGGGCGCCGGTGTCGATCCTGGGCGTGGAGTCGGTCGCCCCCGACTCGGTGGTGCTGCGGGTCGAGGCCAGGACGGCCCCGGGCAAGGCGGCCTCCGTCTCCCGGGGGCTGCGCCAGCGGCTGAAGGTGGCCTTCGACCGGGCCGGGATCAAGGTCAAGGAGGAGGTCCCCGCGGTGGCGGCCGGGGCGACCGGGGTGGTGATCGCGCCCTCTCCGGTGCCGGCCGCCGAGCAGCTCGCCCCGGCCGCGTCGGCCGACCGGGTGGCCGAGCCGGTCCCGGCGCGGGCGTCGGAGGACTCGGCGAAGCCGTAGGGCCCGTCTTCAAACCCCCGCCGAGGAGCCCCTTCCGCGGACGAGAGCCCCGTTCCCACCACCGTGCGTATAACGGGTGGGGGCGGGGCTCCGTGCTGTCCGGTAACGCTTCGGCATCCTCCGCTCCACCGGCCATTGACACCCCGCCGACACGGCCCTTACGGTCCTTCCCAAGCGACTGGAAAGTTTCCTAACAGTTCATCACGGTTCCTCCGAGGGCCGCCCGCTCTCCGCACGGGGGCCACCTGCGGACTTTTCCGACCAGCCGAAAGAGGAGGATTCCGGGCATGACCAAGAGCACCGCCAAGGCCCCCCTCGCCGGCACCCCCAGCCTGCTGCGCGCCATCAACGACCGCGCCGCCCTCGAACTGCTGCTGGAGAACGGGCCGCTCTCGCGCACCCAGATCGGCACCCTCACCGGGCTGTCCAAGCCCACCGCCTCCCAGCTGCTGGCCCGGCTGGAGGCCGCCGGGCTGGTCGTGCCGGTCGGCACCACGGCCGGCGGACCCGGCCCCAACGCCCGGCTGTACCAGGTGAATCCGGCCGCCGGGTACGTCGCCGGACTGGACGTCACCAACAGCGAGATCCGGGTCGCCGTCGCCGACATCACCGGCAGCACGCTGGCCGAGCACAGCGTGCCCACCAAGGGCCTGCCCGCCGCCGGGACCGTCCCGGCCGTCGCCGCCGCGGTGGCCGCCGCGGTCCGGGCCGCCGGAATCCCCGAAGGCTCCCTGCGCACCGCCGCGATCGGGCTCGGCGGCGCCCCCGACCCGGTCACCGGCAAGCTCCGGTACGCCTCCCACCTGCCCGGCTGGCACTCGCCGCGACTGGTCGAGGAGCTGACCGCGGCGATCGGCGCGCCGGTGTCGATCGAGAACGACGTGAACCTGGCCGCCGTCGCCGAGCGCTCCTCGGGCGCCGCGGCCGGTTTCGAGGACTTCGTCCTGCTCTGGGCCGGGGCGGGGGTCGGCGCGGCGATCGTGATCGCCGGGCGGCTGCACCGCGGCTTCACCGGCGGCGCCGGGGAGGTCGGCTACATGCCGCTGCCCGACTCCCCGGTCGAGTGGGACGCCCGCCGCCGCAAGTTCGGCGGGTTCCAGGCCCTGGTCGGCACCCCCGCCGTCCGGGCCCTGGCCAGGGAGCACGGGCTCGGCGCGGCCACCGCGCAGGAGTCCATCGCCAAGGCGCTGACCACCCCGGGCGCCGGCGACTCCTTCCTCACCGAGCTGGCCGGGCGGCTCGCCGTCGGGCTGGCCGTGATCGTCGCCGTCGTCGACCCCCAGCTGGTGGTCCTCTCCGGCGTGGTGCCGAGCGCCGGCGGCGAACGCCTGCGCGCGCTCGTCGAGGACGAACTGGCCCGGGTCTCCATCGCCAGACCGGAGGTCCGCAGCAGCGCCCTGCCGGGCTCACCGGTCCTGCTCGGCGCCCTGCAACGTGCCCTGTCCGACGCCCGCGAGGCGGTCTTCTCCACCCACTGACGCTCCCCCTGTCACCTCGTTCACCTGCACCCACCTCTCCCCAACCCCCGAACGCGGGATCCGAGGCAATGAGGCCTGCCCGCGCACCCCCAGGAGGATCCAGAAGTGCACGCCACCACCTCCCGCAGAGGCCGCCGCACCATCGCCGCCCTCGCCGGCAGCGCCGTCCTGGCCCTGCTCGCCTCCGCCTGCACCGGTTCCAGTGACTCGGGCGGCACCGACGACTCGGCCGGCGGCAAGGACGTCACCATCACCTTCTGGCACGGCTGGAGCCAGGAGAACGAGATCAAGGCGATCAACGCCAACATCGCCGCCTTCGAGAAGGCCCACCCCAACATCCACGTCAAGGCCGTGGACAGCCTCGCCGACGACAAGGTCAACCAGGCGCTGCGGGCCGGCGGCGACAACGCACCGGACGTGGTCTCCTCCTTCACCACCAACAACGTCGGCATGTTCTGCTCGACCAAGGCCTTCGTCGACCTCAAGCCGATGCTCCAGAAGAGCGGCATCGACCCGGCCAAGACCTTCCCGGCCACGATGCTCGACTACACGCAGTTCCAGGGCAACCAGTGCTCGCTGCCGCTGCTCGGCGACGCCTACGGCCTGTACTACAACAAGAAGGCCTTCGCCGACGCCGGCATAGCCCACCCCCCGAAGACCTTCAGCGAGTTCGCCGAGGCCGCCGCCAAGCTGACCGTCGCCGACGGCGACTCGTACAAGCAGCTCGGCTTCATGCCGCTCTACCACGGCTACGAGTCCACCACCGAGCACTACCTCGGCCAGTACGGCCCCGGCTACTTCGGCTCCGACGGCAAGTCGGACATCGCCACCGACCCGAAGGTCGCCGCGATGTTCAAGTGGCAGAAGGGCCTGGTCGACCAGCTCGGCGGCTTCGACAAGCTGGAGAAGTACCGCGCCACCTTCGGCGAGGAGTTCAGCGCCAAGAACCCCTTCCACACCGGCCAGCTCGCGATGATCCTCGACGGCGAGTGGCGCACCGCCTCCCTCGCCGACAACAAGCCCGACTTCGAGTGGGGCACCGCCGCCTTCCCCGTCCCCGACGACCAGGCCGACACCTACGGCCGCGGCTACCAGACCGGCACCATCGTCGGCATCGCCAGCAGCAGCAAGAAGCAGGCCGCCGCCTGGGAGTTCGTCAAGTACCTGACCACGGACACCGACGCGGTGGTCGGCTTCGCCAACGCGATCCACAACGTGCCGAGCACCCTCGCCGCCCTCGACTCGCCGAAGCTGGTCGCCGACGAGAACTTCAAGACCTTCCTGAACGTCGCCAAGAACGCCCACTCCGGCACCACCCCGCCGGCCGTCAACGGCGGCAGCTACATCACCACCCTGCAGAACCTCGGCTACGACTACGAGTCCGGCAAGCAGGCCGACCTCCAGGCGGGCCTGGCCGCCACGGCCAAGCAGATCGACACCGACATCGCCCAGGCCAAGTAGGCCGGGAACGGTCCACGGAGCTCCCATGTCACTCGCGTTCGGCACCCGCAAGGGAAAAGGCGACAAGGCCGACGCGGGACCGACCGGCCCGGCGGCGCCCGCCGCGCAGCAGTTGCTGCGCCGCAAGCGCCGCCGGGAGGCGGCCCGCACCCTCGCCTTCCTCTCCCCCTGGCTGGTCGGGTTCAGCGTCTTCTTCGTCTACCCGCTGGTCTCCACCGCCTACTTCTCCTTCACCACGTACAACGGCTTCGGCTCGCCGACCTTCAGCGGCCTGAAGAACTGGGACTACGTCTTCAACCACCTGCCGACCTTCTGGCAGGGCCTGCGCAACACCCTGTGGCTGGTCATCGTCATGGTGAGCCTGCGGGTCGCCTTCGGCCTGGGCATCGGGATGCTCATCACCAAGGTCAAGACCGGGGCCGGCTTCTTCCGCACCGCCTTCTACCTGCCGTACCTGGCCCCGCCGGTGGCCGCCACCGTCGCCTTCGCCTTCCTGTTCAACCCCGGCACCGGCCCGGTCAACCACCTGCTCGGCGAGCTCGGCCTGCCGGAGCCCGGCTGGTTCGCCTCCGAGGACTGGTCCAAGCCCGCGCTCACCCTGCTCGCGATGTGGGGCATCGGCGACCTGATGGTCATCTTCATGGCCTCGCTGCTGGACGTGCCCAGGGAGCAGTACGAGGCGGCCCAGCTGGACGGGGCCGGCCCGTTGCAGCGGTTCCGGTACGTCACGCTGCCGAACATCTCGCCGATCATCATGTTCGCGGTGGTCACCGGGGTGATCCAGACCATGCAGTACTACACCCAGGCGATCGTCGCCGGGAAGGTCGCCAGCGGCATCGCGGGCGGCTCCGGACAGCCGTTCGAGCCCGGCTACCCGGGCGGCTCCACCTGGACCCTGCCGCAGATGGTCTACAAGCTCGGCTTCCAGAGTTACAACTACGGCGCGGCCTGCGTCGTCGCCCTGGTGCTGTTCGTCATCTCGATGGCCGTCACCTCGATCCTGCTCCGCCGCCGCTCCGGCTTCATGGCGAGCGACGACTAGCGGCCCGGGAGGACCCGATCATGACCCTTGGCACCACGCTCACCAAGGGGCCGGCCACAGCCGTCCCCTCCCGGTCCGGCGGCCCCGCCGCCCGGGCCGCCCGGCGCCGCGCGTTCCTCCAGTGGGTGGCCGTGCACACGGTGGCCATCGCCGCCGCGCTGTTCTTCCTGCTGCCCTTCGTCTTCGTCTTCCTGACCTCGGTGATGTCGGACGGGCAGGCGCTCACCACCGACTACTGGCCGACCGAGTGGAACTGGAGCAACTACGGCAAGGTCTGGGACACCCCCGGCTTCCTCACCTGGTGGCGCAACACCCTGCTGTACGCCCTGGCCGGCACCACGCTGACCGTGGTCTCCAGCCTCCCGGTGGCCTACGCCCTCGCCAAGTTCCGCTTCCGCGGCCGCAACCTGGCGCTGATGGGGGTCATCGCGATGATGATGCTGCCCCCGCAGGTCACCGTCATCCCGATGTTCCTGTTCTGGTCCAAGCAGATGGGCATGGACGGCTCGCTCTGGCCGCTGATCATCCCGATGGCCTTCGGCGACGCGTTCTCCATCTTCCTGCTGCGCCAGTTCCTGATGACCATCCCCAAGGAGTACATCGAGGCCGCCAGGATCGACGGCTGCGGCGACCTGCGCACCCTGCTGCGGGTGGTCCTGCCGATGGCCAAGCCGGCCATCGCGGCGGTCGCGCTGTTCCAGTTCTTCTACTGCTGGAACGACTACTTCGGCCCGCAGATCTACGCCAGCAACAACCACGAGGCCTGGACCCTCAGTTACGGGCTGGAGTCCTTCAAGGCCGCCCACCACACCAACTGGAACCTCACCATGGCCGCCACCCTGCTGGTGATGGCACCGGTGATCGTCCTCTTCTTCTTCGCTCAGAAGGCCTTCATCGAAGGCGTGACACTGACAGGGGTCAAGGGCTGATGTCCGCACTGAAGTTGGCAATCGTCGGCGGTGGCTCGACGTACACCCCGGAGCTGATCGACGGCTTCGCCCGGCTGCGGGACAGCCTGCCGATCGGCGAACTGGTGCTGATCGACCCGGCCGCCGAGCGACTGGAACTGATCGGCGGCCTCGCCCGGCGGATCTTCGCCAAGCAGGGCCACTCCGCCGTCGTCACGGTGACCACGGACCTGGTGGCGGGCGTCGCGGACGCCGACGCCGTGCTGCTCCAGCTGCGCGTCGGCGGGCAGGCGGCCCGCAACCAGGACGAGACCTGGCCGCTGGAGTGCGGCTGCGTCGGGCAGGAGACCACCGGAGCCGGCGGGCTCGCCAAGGCGCTGCGCACCGTCCCCGTGGTGCTGGACATCGCCGAACAGGTGCGCCGGACCAACCCGGACGCCTGGATCGTGGACTTCACCAACCCGGTCGGCATCGTCACCCGGGCCCTGCAGAGCGCCGGCCACAAGGCCGTCGGACTGTGCAACGTCGCGATCGGCTTCCAGCGCAAGTTCGCCGCTCACCTGGACGTCGCCCCGGAGCTGGTCCGGCTCGACCACGTCGGGCTCAACCACCTGACCTGGGAGCGCGGGGTCACCCTGCTGGACGCCCCGGGCGCCACGACCGGGCGCGAGGTGCTCCCCGAACTGCTCTCCTCGCACGGCAAGGAGATCGCCGACGACCTGCACCTGCCGCAGGCCGTCGTCCGGCGCCTCGGCGTGGTGCCCTCCTACTACCTGCGGTACTTCTACCAGCACGACGCGGTGGTGGCCGAGCTGAGGGAGCAGGGCTCCCGGGCCGCGCAGGTGGCCGAGATCGAGCGGCAGCTGCTGGAGCTGTACGCCGACCCGGCCCTGGACACCAAGCCCGAGCTGCTCGGCAAGCGCGGCGGCGCCTTCTACTCGGAGGCGGCCGTCCAGCTGATCGCGGCGCTGCTCGGCACCGGCGGCGGCACCTCCGTCCAGGTGGTGAACACCCGCAACGACGGCGTGCTGCCCTTCCTGCCGGACGACGCCGTCATCGAGGTCCCGGCGGAGGTGGACGCGCGGGGCGTGCGCCCGCTGCCGCAGCGGCCCGTCGAGCCGCTGTACTCGGGGCTGATCGCCGCCGTCACCTCGTACGAGCACCTCGCCCTCGACGCCGCCCTGCACGGCGGCCGCGACCGGGTCTTCGACGCCCTGCTCGCCCACCCGCTGGTCGGCCAGATCGAACTCGCCGACCAGCTCACGGACCGGCTGCTCGCCCACAACCGCGAGCACCTCGCCTGGGCCTGACCCGGCCCGTGGTGCCCGCCCGCCCGGTTCCTCCGGCCGCCGGGCGGGCACCGCGAGGAGACCGTCCACCCCCGGCCGGAGACCGTTCGGCCGGGCTCCCCGGCCGCGACCCCGGCCGGGCACCCGGCCGACGACCACGGCCCGGGCCACGTACGAGCCGCGGGGACCTGATGACCCACCAGCCCGAACCCCTCCTGCCAGGCGTCCTCGCCATCGACGCGGGAAACTCCAAGACCGACGTCGCCCTGATCGGCACCGACGGCACCGTCCTCGGCACCGCCCGCGGCGGCGGCTTCGAACCCCAGAAGATCGGCGGCGCGGCGGCCGTGGCCGGCCTCGCCCCGCTGGTCGAGCAGGCCGCCGCCGAGGCCGGCCACCCGTCCTGGAACGGCGTGCTCACCAGCCACGTCAGCGCCTGCCTGGCCAACGCCGACCTGCCGGTCGAGGAACTGGCGCTGCGCGAGGCGCTGGAGTCCCACCCGTGGGGGGTCAGCAACACCGTCGCCAACGACACCTTCGGCCTGCTGCGGGCCGGCACCGACGGCCCGCTCGGGGTCGCGGTGGTCTGCGGCGCCGGGATCAACTGCGTCGGCCTGCTGCCGGACGGCCGCACCGCCCGCTTCCCCGCCCTCGGCGAGCTCACCGGCGACTGGGGCGGCGGCTCGGGCCTCGCCGTCACCAGCATGTGGCACGCCGTCCGCGCGGAGGACGGGCGCGGCGGGCCGACCGGGCTCGCCCGGGCCATCGCCGAGCACTTCGGGCTGCCGAGCGCCGGCGCCGTCGCCGAGGCCGTCCACCTCGGGCACCTGCCGAGCGTGCGGCTGCACGAGATCGTCCGGGTGCTGTTCGCGGTCGCCGTCGAGGGCGACGAGGTGGCCCTGGAGCTGATCGACCGCCAGGCCGACGAGATCGTCCGGCTCGCGGTGGTGGCGCTCGGCCGCCTGGAGCTGCTGGACGCCCCGGCCCCGGTGGTGCTGGGCGGCGGCGTGCTCGCCTCCCGGCAGCCGCTGCTGCTGGACAACGTGAGGGCCCGGCTCGCCGAGGCCGCGCCGCTGGCCGAGCCGCGCGTCGTCGTCGCGCCGCCGGTGCTGGGCGCGGCGCTGCTCGGGCTCGACCACCTCGCGGTGGGCACCCAGGCGCAGGACCGGCTGCGCGAGGCGTACGAGACGGACCGGCCGGTGGCCGCCTGACGCAGGCTCACCACATGCTCTCCCCCGCCGGATCCGCACATCCGGCGGGGGAGGGAACCGCGGCTCCGCACGCCCCCGGCGGGAACCGCACCACCGGCCCCGGTCGTGTCAAGCGGGTACCGACATCCGCCCCCGTCCGGGGAGACTGGTGCCATGGCCCCGTCCCGTGTCCTCCTCGCCGCCGCCCTGCTGGCCTGCGGCAGCGCAGCCGTCCTCGCCGGCTGCACGCCCGCCGACTCCGCTCCCACGGTGGCCGCCGCCTCCGCCGCCGCCCTGGCCGACGAGGGCGCCGACGACCTGCTGGACGAGGACGACGGCCTGTTCTACGAGGAGGAAGAGGAGGCCGGGCCCTACTCCCCCGGGGCCGGCCCGTCGGCCGTCACCCCGGCCGCCTCCGGGCCGTCCGCGGACCCTTCCGCCGATCCGTCTCCCGACCCGTCCGCGGACCAGCCGGCCGAGCCCTCTGCCGGGCCCTCCGCCCTGCCCTTCTCCGGGCCCGAGTGCGCCACCCCCACCGGGCTCCCCGGCCACGAGGTGCTCGTCGTCGTCTCCGCCGCCCCGGACGGACTCACCGCCCGGCCCGCCCGCTTCGGCTGCGGCCCGGTCGGCTACGAGCCCACCGGCGCCCCCACCCGCTACGGCTTCGCGACGGCTGGCGTGGCGGCGACCCTGATCGACGAGCCGTACGGCGACCCGGTCAGGCCCGTCCCGCTCCACGAGCTGATCGCCCACCTCGACGACTGCCTGGCCGGCCGCGAGCCGGCCGCCTCCCCGGACGGCTGCCACGGCAACGCCTACGACGTGGTGCTGGACTCCCACGGCCGGATCATGCGCATCGGCGAGGTCGCGGCGTCCTGACCGGGCCCGGCACGGCGGCGGCGCCCGCCCGCCGGACCTACGGCGCGACCAGCCCGAACTCGTAGGCCTGGATGACCAGGTGGACCCGGTCGCGGGCGTCGAGCTTGGTGAACAGCCGGGCGACGTGGGCCTTGGCGGTGGCCACGCTGATGGTCAGCTCCGCGGCGATCTCAGCGTTGGACAGACCCCGGCCGACCAGGGTGAGCACCTCGCGCTCGCGCCCGGTGACGGCCTCGGCGACGGGCCTGCGGGGCCGGGCCGTTCCCTGCGGCCGGGCGGCGAACTCGCCGATCAGCCGGCGGGTGATGCCGGGGGCCAGCAGGGCGTCCCCCGCGGCGACCACCCGGATGCCGTCCAGGATGGTCTCCAGGGCGAGGTCCTTGACCAGGAAGCCGCTCGCCCCGGCGCGCAGCGCGCCGTACACGTAGTCGTCGTCGTCGAAGGTGGTGAGGACGAGGACGTGGGTGGGCAGGCCGGGGTCGGCGGTGATCCGGCGGGTGGCCTCGATGCCGTCCGTGCCCGGCATCCGGATGTCCATCACGGCGACGTCGGGGCGCAGCCGGGCGACCAGGTCGACGGCCTCGGCGCCGTCGCCGGCCTCGCCGACCACCTCCAGGTCGGGGGCGTCGGCGATCAGCACGCGCAGGCCGGTGCGGATGAGCGGCTGGTCGTCGACCAGGACGACACGGATCACGGTCCCACCTCCACGGGGGGCTGGACGGAGGCCCGGACAGGGGCCTGAACGGGAGTCCGGGTGGGGGTCTGAGCGGGGGTTCGGACAGGGGTCTGGACGGGGGCGTCCTCGGGAGCGCCGTCGGGCAGCGGCAGCCGGGCGGCGACGAGGAAGCCGCCCCCGGGGCGCGGCCCCGCACCGAACTCGCCGTGCAGCAGGGCGACCCGCTCGCGCATGCCGGCCAGGCCATAGCCGGTGCCCGGGGTGCCGGTGGTGCCGGCCGCCGCCCCGGTGCCCCGGTCGGACACGGTGACGTCGAGCTCCCGCGGGCCGTAGACGACGGTGACGTGGCAGTCCCGGGTGCCGGAGTGCTTGATCACGTTGGTGACCGCCTCCTGGACGATCCGGTAGGCGGCCAGGTCCACCTCGGGCGGCAGCGGCCGGACCGCGCCGCGCCGGGTGAGCGCCACGTCGACCCAGGCGCCCGCCGCCCTCCGCACCAGCCGGTCCAACTCGCCGAGCCCGGGCACCGCTTCGAGCGGCGCGGGCTCCCCCTCGCCCTGCCGCAGCGCGCCGAGCATCCGGCGCAGCCCGGCCAGGGTCTCCCTGCTGGTGGCCTCGATGGCCTCCAGGGCGCCCCTGGTCTCGGCGGGCTGGGTGTCCATGACCCGGCTGCCCATGCCGGCCTGGATCGCGATGATGCCGATGTTGTGGGCCACCATGTCGTGCAGCTCGCGGGCGATCCGCAGCCGTTCGGCGGTGACGGCCTGCTCGGCGGCCCGGCCGCGCAGCGCCTCGGTGTGGGCGCGGCTCTGGTGCACGGTGTTGCCGACCAGCCAGGCGATCAGCACGGTCGTGGCGAGGCCCGTGTAGGCGAGCGGGTTGACGGGGTAGCCGATGGCGACGCCGTGGAGGAACAGTCCGGCGAGGGTGGCGAGCGGCAGCGCCAGGGCGCTCAGCGAGACGCGGCGGGAGCGGGTGGCCGCGCAGTAGCCGACCACCCCGTCGGCGATCAGGAACTGGAGCGGCGCGGTCTCCGGGACCCGCACCATCCCGAGCGCGAAGACGCCGCCCGCGAGCGCCACCGCGACGGCGGCCAGCGGCAGCCGGACCAGCAGCGCCGCAACCAGGGTGGTGACCACCGCGGTGACCGTCAGCGGCATGTCCTCCAGGTTGCCCTGGTAGGAGAGCAGGTGGCGCAGCTCGTCCTCGCGGGTGAGGAAGCGGAAGGCGACCAGCGCCGTCCAGAGCGCCCCCACCCACACGCCCGCGGGCAGGCGCCTGAGCAGCGGCGGGCGGGGTTCGGTGATCATGGCGCGATGGTAGCGGCGGGCCTCCGGGCGGCACATCGGCCCGGGGGCGTAATCCCGGGGGCCAGTGCGGCGGCCCGTGGTTGTGGCCCGCGGCCCGATGCCGGGGACCGGCTCCGACCGGCACCGTTGGCCCCGTGATCGAGATCGAGCGACTGACCAAGCGGTACGGCGCCACCACGGCCGTCGACCGGCTGACCTTCACCGTCCGGCCCGGCGCCGTGACCGGTTTCCTGGGCCCCAACGGCGCCGGGAAGTCCACCACGCTGCGGATGATCCTGGGCCTGGACACCCCCACCGGGGGCACCGTCACGGTGGCCGGGGTGCCCTTCGCGAGCCGGCCACGCGGTCTGCGGCACGTCGGCGCCCTGCTGGACGCGGGCGACGTGCACGGCGGGCGCACCGGCCGGGCGCACCTGGCGGCGCTGGCCCGCGGCAACCGCATCCCGCTCGGCCGGGTGGACGAGGTACTGGCGGAGGTCGGCCTCGGCGGGGCCGCCGGACGACGCATCGGCGGCTACTCGCTGGGCATGCGGCAGCGGCTGGGCATCGCGGGCGCGCTGCTCGGCGACCCTCCGGTGCTGCTGTTCGACGAGCCGCTGAACGGGCTGGACCCGGAGGGCGTGCGCTGGCTGCGCGAACTGTTCCGGCGGCTCGCCGACGAGGGACGCACGGTCTTCGTCTCCAGCCACATGATGGCCGAGATGGAGCACACCGCCGACCACCTGGTGGTGATCGGGCGCGGCCGGCTGATCGCCGACGAGAGCCTCGCCGAGTTCTCGGCCCGCAACGCGGTCTCCTCGGTGGCCGTACGGGCTCCCGAACTCCCCGCACTGGCCGAGGTCCTGCGCGCCGAGGGGGCCGACGTACGGCCTGCCGGGCCGCGGTCCGGGATCGTCACCGGGCTCGCGGCCGAGCGGGTCGGCGAACTCGCGCTGCGGCACGGCCTGGTGCTGCACGAGCTGACCACCCGGACGTCGTCGCTGGAGTCGGCGTTCATGTCCCTGACCGCCGGCAGTGTCGAGTACCAGGCTGGAGAGGCCCGATGAGCACCACGACCCCCGGATCCGCCGAGCCCGCGCCCCGGTTCCGCGACCTGCTCGCCGCCGAGTGGATCAAACTGCGCTCGCTGCGCTCCACCTACTGGGTGCTGGCGCTGGCCTCGCTGGTGGCGATCGCGGTCAACGTGAACGCCGTCCACACCGACCTGACGTACATCGACCACCCGCCGCCCCTGATGCCCGGCCGATCCCCGTACACGTACGACCCGTTGTTCCACGGGCTCGGCAGCATCGCGGGCGACCTGATGGCGGTCGCGGCCGGCAGCCTCGGGGCGATCACCGTGTTCGGCGAGTACACCACCGGCCTGATCCGCACCACCTTCGCCGCCGTCCCGGACCGGCGGGGCGTGATCGCGGCCAAGGTGGTGCTGATCGGCGGGATCACCGCGCTCGCCGGGCTGGTGGTCTCGGCGGGCTCCTTCCTCGCCGTCAACGCGATGCTGTCCTCCCGGCACGTCGGGCTCTCCCTCGCCGACGAGGGCTGTCTGCGGGCCGTGCTCGGCTACGCGGCGATCGTGCCGGTCTGCGCGCTGGTCGGGATGGCGCTGGGCGCGCTGCTGCGGCACGCCACCGCCTCGATCGTGTCGCTGGTGCTGCTGCTGTTCGTCCTGCCGATGATGTTCGGCGGGGACCGCTACCGCTGGCTCAAGGAGATCGGCACCCACCTGCCGACGGCCACCGTGCAGCGGCTCACCATCAACCCCGCCTCCACGACCACCATGGGGAAGTACGCGCCGAGCGTGCTGGACTCGTGGATCACCATGGGGGTGTGGGGCGTGGCCGCGGTGGTGGTGACGGTGGCCGTGGTGCGGCGGCGGGACGTCTGATCCGCCGTCTCGGCTCCGCCGCCCCGGCTCGGTCTTCTCGGCTCCGCCGCCCCCTCAGTCCAGGCCGAGGCGCCGCGCGGTCGCGGCGGGCGGCAGGTACGGGCGCTCGGGCGGCAGCAGCCGCTGGGCCTTCGCCGCCTGCCCGCCGCGGACCAGCGCGGCGATCCGGTGCACCTGCGGGGTGAGGTCGGTGAGCCCGGTGACCCACTCCTCGGCGTAGCCGCGGATCAGCGACCGGCCGATGCCCACCTGGATGCTGTAGTGGTTCAGCGCCGCCCCGCGCAGCGACCGCTCCGGGTCCCACTGCACGTGGACCTCGGCGCGGGCCAGGTCGTCCGGGTGCGCGGTGGTCAGGACGGCGCGGGCGAGCGCCTCCTCCCAGCCCTCGCGGGTGATCCGGACCGCCAGGACCCTGGTCTGGCCGGGCTTGCGCGCCCAGTTGCTGCGGTGCATCAGCCAGCGGAACGAGGGCTTGATCCAGGTCATCCGGTGGAAGCCGAACGGCGCCGTGAACCGGCCCGCCGCCAGGGCCGCGTCGGCGACGGCCGGCGGGTAGGCCTGGTAGAGCACGATCGTCCGGTCGTCGTGGTCGGCGCGGATCTCGCGCAGTGCGGTCATCTCGCGGCACCCCCCTCGACCGGGCACGCTGCCAGGGCGGGGCGGCGCGGTGCAACGGGATATCGCCGTACGGCGGTACGGCGGTTTCCGGGCGCCGGGGCCCCGGGGCAGGAGCCGGGCGCTGGTCAGGCCGCGGCCGCCTTGGCGCGGAAGGCGCCGAGGGTGGCCACCGGGACGCCGCAGCCGGGGAGGAAGGAGGCCGCGCCGCCGTGGTGGGTGCGGACCCGGTCCAGGAAGACCGACATGGCCTCGGCCGGGGCCTCCAGGAGGGGCGCGGGGATGGTGAGGTTGCGGCCCCGGGAGTCGGTGACGCGGGAGGTGGTGTGGTCGTTGAGCGCGGTGCGGTGGCGCTCGGCGAGGCCGGCGAAGATCTGCGGGAGGGCGTCGGTGGTGCGGGCGTAGTCGGCCACGATGCGGTCGGCGGGGGCGCCGAGGAGGTCGAGCAGCAGGGCGGTCAGCAGGCCGGTGCGGTCCTTGCCGGCGGCGCAGTGCAGCAGGACGGCGCCGGGGCGGACGGTGGCCTCGACGGCGGCGGCCAGCGCCTCGGGCGCGGACTCGGCCAGCAGTACGTAGAAGTCGCCGAGGTCGGCGGCGGTGGCCATGGTGCTCATCCGCGCGGTGAGGGCGTCGGTGGCGGGGTTCACCGGGGCCGCGACGACGGATATCCCGGCGGCCTCGGCGGCGGCCCAGTCGTCGGGGTCGGTCTCGCGCGGGTCGCGCAGGTCCACGATGGTGCGGATGTCGCAGCCGCGCAGCTGGCGGACGGTGGCCTCGTCGGCGGCCGGGAACGGCTGGGCGGAGCGGTACAGCACCCCGGGGCGGACCCGGCGGCCCTCGGGGTCTCCGAGGGCGGCGGCGTCGCGGAAGTTGACCAGGGACATGCGGAGGCCTTTCGGTGGGGCCGCACCAGGGACGGGACAGGGACGTCCGGAGGGGCGGAGACATCTAGATGTCCAGATGTCTAACCCGTCGCGGGGCCGCCGGGCAAGCCTCGGCCGGTGCATCCCTCCATCCCACCCCCGTCGGCGGGCCACGGCGACTCGGACGGTACGTGCGGTACGGGCGGCGCGTGGCCGGTACGGGCGGTGCGTGACCCGGGCGGACCGGCCGGGCTTCGTAGGATCGGGCCCGTGGCGACCAACCCCCCGAACCCCCCGAGCACCCCGGTGTACCGCCGCCTGGCCCGCCGGCTCCAGGAGCGCGTCGACGCCGGCACCTACCCCGCCGGCACCCGGCTGCCGAGCGAGCCCGAGCTGAGCGCCGAGTTCGGCGTGAACCGGCTGACCGTACGGCAGGCGGTGGCGGAGCTGGAGCGGGCGGCCGTGGTGGAGATCCGCCGCGGCGTGGGCACCTTCGTCCGCCCGCCCGCCGTCCGGGTGTCGATCGCCGTGGACCCGCGCAGCCAGCGCATCGACCTCGGCAGCGTGTACGGCGCGCTGCCGAACGAGGAGCGCACCGACGGCGAGTTCGTGGTCGCGGCCCCGCCCGTCACCGGCTCGGCACAGGACGCGGAGGCGGCCCGCCGGCTGGGCCGCACCCCGGCGGAGCTGTCCCGGGTGGACTCGGTGATCCGGCTGGGCGGGCGGGCCCGGGCGGTGTGCAGCTACTGGGTGCCGTTCGGCCCGCTGCCGGCGGCGCTGGTCCGGCCCGGCCGCCCCGGCAACCTGGTGCCGGACCTGGCGCGGGCCGCCGGGGTGGAGCTGGAGTACGACTGGCGGGCCTTCGGCGCCGTCGGCGCGGACCTCGCGGACGCCGAGCTGCTGGGCGTCCCGCCGGGCACCGCGCTGCTGGTGCGCGAGGGGGTCAGCTGCACCCCGGACGGCGCGCCCGCGCTGTACGTGCGGCGGCGGATCGACGGCAGCAGCGCGCGCTTCGTCCTGCACTTCCGCGACCGGTAGCGGCGGCGGCCGCAGCGGCCCCGGCCGGACCGGCCCTGATAGGTTCGGCGCCGGATCGGCAGGCCGCACGGGGGTTGGCAGGACATGGTGCCCGAGGAGATCGACCACGACGTACCCACCGAGCTGGCCGAGGCCTACCTCGTCCTGCTCGCCGACGTCTCCCGCACCGGCCGGCTGCTGCGCCGCGAGGAACTGGAGCGTCTGCGCAAGCTCGGCGAGCACTGCGCGGAGGCCGGGTACGGGCTGCGCGAGGTGGTGTCGCAGTGCCTGACCGCGGCCCGGCGGGCCTGGCAGACCCTGCCGGGGACGACCGCCGCGACCAGCGTCGCCGAGCTGCGCCGGACGGGCGACGCGGTGCTGGCCGCCACCGACGCGGCCCTGGCCGCGCTGGGCGAGGGTCACGAGCGAGCGCAGCGCCTGGCGGTCCGTCAGGAGGAGGCGGCCAGGCGGGAGTTCATCGACGACCTGTTGTTCGGCCGCGGCGACCTCGGGAAGCTCGTCGAGCGCGCCGACCGGTTCGGGCTCCGGCTGGCGGGCGCGTACACGGTGGCGGTCGCGGTGGGCGACGAGCCGTTCGCGGACGTGCATCCGCTGGTGCACCGGGTGGAGCGGGAGCTGGCCGGGCGGTTCGGCGAGCGGGACGTGCTGCTGGCCAGCAAGGACGGCCGGCTGGTGTGCATCGCGCCGGACTCCGAGCGGGCCGTGCTGGAGGCCTTCGCCGAGCTGACGCTGCGCCCCGGCCCCGGCTACCGCCCGGTGCGCCGGGTGGCCACCGGCCGTCGGCACTCGGGGCCGAGCGGGGTGCCGCGCAGCTACGAGGAGGCGCTGGACGCGCTGGACTACGCGCACCGGCTGAACCTGTCGGCCCAGCAGCTGAAGGCCGAGGAGCTGCTGGTCTTCCCGGTGCTGATGCGCGACCGGGCGGCCATGGCCGACCTGGTGCGCAGCGTGCTCGGCCCGCTGACCGAGGCCCGCGGCGGCGCCCGTCCGCTGCTGGACACCATCGCGGTGCAGGCGGAGGCCGCGTACGTGAACGCGGAGGCGGCGCGCCGGCTGGGGCTGAGCGTGCGCACCCTGAGCTACCGGCTGGAGCGGATCAAGGCGCTCACCGGGTACGACCCGGCGGACGCGCTCCAGCGCTTCACCCTGGAGACGGCGGCCATGGGGGCCCGGCTGCTGAACTGGCCGAACCAGCCGCTCTAGAGCCTTCTCATGGATCAGGTCGGATCCGGCGGTGGCCGGAACGCCCCTCTGGCGCGGCCGCCCGGAACCCGCTACGGCACCGTCCGCGACCGGCCGCCGGCCGAACCGTCCGTCCACGACCGGCCGTTGCCGGATCCTGTACGGCCCGGCCGCCGGCCGAAACCTCCGGGACCGTCCGGCGACCGGCCTGTTGCCCGGTTGTTGCAGTGTCACCCGGGCCGCACGTACCAGGGTGTCAAAGGGGCGTAAAGATTGCCGGATCCTGGCAATGTGCGAGGCGCGCCCCGGCTGCCATGATCGTCCCGACGCCGAAGTGCGGCGCCGGAGGAGGGGCGGGGGGAAACGTGGCCGGAACGGGGGGTTTCTTCACGGCCGCGCTGGCCTTTCCGACGGCGCTGTTCAGCTTCGCGCTGGTGGTGGTGGTCGGCTACTGGCTGCTGATGCTGCTCGGGGGCCTGGTGCCCGGCGCCGTGCACGGGGGGCACGACGGCGGGCACCACCTGGACGCCGGACACGCGGGGCACCACCCGGGTGCCGGGCACGGGGGACACTCCGGCCCCGCGGGACACGCCGGACACCCGGGAGACGTCGGACACCCGGGGCACGGTGCCGGGGGGCACGACGCCGACGCGGGGTCCGACCGGCACGGAGCCGGCCACCACACGAACGTGCTGGACGCGCTGGGGCTGGGCGGGGTGCCCGTGACGGTGGCGGTGTCGCTGCTGGTCGCGATCGCCTGGTTCGTCAGCCTGGCCGGCACCGTCCTCACCTCGGGGGCACCGGCGCGCGGCGGAGTGTTCGCCGTCGCACTGGTCGCCTCCTGGGCGGGCACCCGGGTGCTCGTCCGGCCGCTGTCGCGGCTGTTCCCGCAGGACCGGCCAGCCACCCGGGGGGACTTCGTCGGCCGGGTCTGCGTGATCCGCACCGGCCGGGTGACGGCCGGCTTCGGACAGGCCGAGGTCACCGCGGAGGACGGTTCCACCGCGATCGTCCAGGTCCGCACCGCGGAGCCCGAACCGGGCCTGACGGCCGGACGGACCGCCCTGATCTTCGACTACGACCCCGAGGGCGAGCACTTCCTGGTGGCGCCCTTCGACCCGCCGTCCGGTCTCAGCTGATCCCGGTCCGCCGTCGATCCACCTTCACCGCATTTCCCTTCGCTCTGTCTCGCCATCTCGTCAAAGGACTCCGTGATGGACACCATCGCCGTGGGTTTCGGCGTGCTCGTCGCCGTCGTGCTGCTCATCGTGCTCGCCCTGCTCCTGTTCGTGGGCCGCCTGTTCCAGAAGGTCGAGCAGGGCAAGGCACTGATCGTCTCCCGGACGAAGAAGGTGGACGTGACCTTCACCGGCGCGATCGTCCTCCCCGTCCTCCACAAGGCCGAGTTGATGGACATCACCGCGAAGACGGTGGAGATCCACCGGGCCGGCCGGGACGGTCTGATCTGCCGGGACAACATCCGCGCGGACATCCGGATCTCCTTCTTCGTCCGGGTCAACAAGACCGTCGAGGACGTCATCAAGGTCGCGCAGTCGATCGGCACCGTCAGGGCCAGCGACCCGCAGGCGATCCAGGAGTTCTTCGCCGTCAAGTTCGCCGAGGCGCTCAAGACCGTCGGCAAGCAGCTGGACTTCACCGACCTGTACACCCACCGGCACGAGTTCCGGGACCAGATCATCGCGGTCATCGGCACCGACCTCAACGGCTACACCCTTGAGGACGCGGCCATCGACCACCTGGAACAGACCCCGATGAGCCAGCTGGACTCCGACAACATCCTGGACGCCCAGGGCATCCGCAAGATCACCGAGCTGACCGCGATCGAGCACGTGCGCACCAACGAGTACCAGCGCACCGAGGAGAAGGAGATCACCCGGCAGAACGTGGACGCCCGGGAGGCCGTCCTGGAGCTGGAGCGTCGGCAGGCCGACGCGGAGATCCGCCAGCGCCGCGAGATCGAGACCCTGCGGGCCAAGGAGGACGCGGTGATCGCCCGGGTACAGGAGGAGGAGCGGCTCAACGCCCAGACCGCCTTCCTGCGCACCGAGGAGCTGCTCGGGGTGCAGCGGGAGAACCAGGCCCGAGAGGTCGCGGTGGCGCAGAAGAACCGCGAGCGGGTGATCGCGGTGGAGAACGAGCGGATCGAGAAGGACCGTCTGCTGGAGGTCGTCGGCCGCGAGCGGGAGACCGAACTCGCCACCATCTCCAAGACGAAGGAGGTCGAGTCCGCCAAGCGCGAGGTCGCCGACGTGGTCCGCGAGCGGGTCGCGGTGGACCGCACCGTCGCCGAGCAGGAGGAGGCCGTCAAGACCCTGCGCGCCGTCGAGGAGGCCGAGCGCGTCCGCAAGGCCGTCGTCATCCAGGCCGAGGCCGAGGCGCAGGAGCAGCTCGTCAAGGACATCAAGGCCGCCGAGGCCGCCGAGCAGGCCGCCGCGTTCCGGGCCCGCGAGGCGCTGGTGCTGGCCGAGGCCAGGCAGCAGGCCGCCGAGCTGGACGCGGTCGCCAAGATCCGGATGGCCGAGGGCGTCCGGGCGGAGGCCGCGGCCGAGGGCCTGGCCCGGGTCCAGGTCCGCGAGCAGGAGGCCGCGGCGGTGGAGAAGGTCGGCCGCGCCGAGGCGCTGGTGCAGGCCGAGAAGGCCAAGGCCACCGCGCTGGAGATCGGCGGCAAGCTGAAGGCCGAGGCCGAGGGCCTGACCGAGAAGGCCGCGGCGATGGCCAAGCTGGACGAGGCCTCGCGCGGGCACGAGGAGTACCGCCTGCGGCTGGCCGCCGAGAAGGACGTCCGGCTGGCCGGGCTGGACACCCAGCGGCAGATCGCCGAGTCCCAGGCGGCGCTGGTCGCGGCCGGGCTGGAGAAGGCGAAGATCGACATCGTCGGCGGGGACTCGGTGTTCTTCGAGAAGCTGGTGCAGGCGGTGTCGGCCGGCAAGAGCCTGGACGCCTTCGTCGGCCACTCGCAGACCGCGCAGACCCTGGCCGGGCCCTGGCTGGACGGCCGGGCCAGCTTCACCGAGGACCTCACCAAGGTGCTCTCCTCGGTCTCCACGGCGGACGTGCAGAATCTGACCGTGTCCGCGCTGCTGATGAAGCTGATCGGCTCGGGGGCCGCCGACCAGACCGGCCCGCTGCGCCAACTGCTCGACTCGGCACGGCAGCTGGGCATCGCGGAGACCCCGATCGGGACGCTGGCCGGCGGCCACGCCGCGGTCAACGGCTCCAAGTAGCGCCAGGCTCCCCGCAACGACCCGCCGAACACCCGAGGAAGCAACCGTGACCGTGGACGCCCTCGACGCCAGGCCCGACGCCGGCACCTACGAGGTCCTGCGCGACCGGCTCGCCCGAGCCGCCGCCGAACTCGCCGACCGGGCGCAGGCGTTGAACGCCCGCCGGGTCGCCGAGTTCGGCGGCGGGGAGCTGCGGCTGGCCGGCACCGGGCGGCTCACCACCGCCCGGGCCTGCCTGCCGCAGGACCTCACCGCCGTCGGCGGGATGCTGCTGCTCGGCACCCGTACGGCCGGACCGGCCGACGACGCCGAGGACTTCACCGACGTCCTCGGCCTGCACCACCCCGACCTCTCCCCCGCCCCCGCCGAGGGCACCCTGCTGGACGACCCCCGGCTGCGCCAGGACCTCGGCGACCTGCGGCGCTACTTCCGCGACGCCAGACTGGAACGGCTGCGCCCGGTGGACGGCAGGCTGCTCGCCGTCTTCCGCACCGGCCCGGCCGCCGCCGACGTCCGGGTGCTGCGCTGGCGCCTGGACGACGACACCCCGGCCGGCTACCTGGACGGGCGCGGCGAACGCGACCACACCCCGGCCGACGGCCGGCAGCTGCCCTGGACCGCGCTCACCAGGGACGACCAGCTGCCCGCCGGCCCCGGCCGGCCGCCCCGCGCCGGCCTGGCCGGCGAACTGCTGATCGGCGTCGACGGCGGCCGGCTGACCATCGCCGCCCCGGACGGCCGGGAGCTGCACCGCGAACCGCTCGCCGAGGCCCTCCAGACCCTCGCCGACGCCCGGATCGCCCACACCCGGATCGGCCCCCTGCTGCTGGTGCGCGTGCGCCCGTACCAGGAGGAGACCGAACGGCACCTGGTGGTCCACCTGCCCACCGGCGCGGTCACCCGGATCGACGCGCTCGGCCAGGCCTGCCTGCGGCTGCCCGCCGACCAGGGCGTCGCCTTCCCCGGCGGCTGCGTCCTGGTGGACGGCACCGTGCGCACCTTCGACCAGCCGGTCGACGGCCTGGTGTACGAGCGCACCGTCCTGTCGCCCAACGGCGAGGACGTGCTCTACGAGTTCCGCTCCCCCGCCGACGGCCGCGCCCTGCTCCAGCCGTACAACAGCGTCCGCCAGGAGGCCGCCGCCCCGCTGCCCTGCCAGGGCTACGCGCTGCTCGCCGACGGCACCCTGATCGCGCTGCGCCCGGCCGAGGACGGACCGACCCGGCTGCACCCCGTCCAGCTCTGGCAGACCCCGTTCACCAGCGAGCGTTTCGCCGCCGAACAGCCGCCCGGCAGCGGGCCGCTGGCCCGGATCGGCAACGCCGACCTGGTCCGCGGCCTGGCCGACTGCCTGGCCCTGGCCCGGCTGGCCGCGGCCGGCGCCGACACCCCGGCCGGCCACCAGGCCGTCCTCGC
>NZ_MSJQ01000333.1 GCF_014596515.1 Streptomyces sp. CBMA156 | reverse complement strand
CTCGGCCCGCAGGGCGGCCGCGTAGGCCAGCCGCTCGGTGGCGTCGTCCGCGCCGTCCAGGTCGCCGCTCTTCGTACCGGCGGCGGCCAGCGCCCCGGCGACCGTACGGATGCTGCCCAGCTCGCCGCGCACGCCCCGGCCGAGCTGTTCGACCCGGTCGTCGCAGCGGGCCCGGGCGCGGCAGTGGAAGCCGAGTTCGCAGGTGGAGAGGCAGTCCGGGCTGTACGCGGCGGGCACCGTCTCGACCGAGGCGGTGAGCTGTTCGGCGGTCCTGGCCGGAGCGCCGTCCTCGTCGGTGGCCAGGTCGAAATCGGCGGTCGGCGGCAGCGCCTCCAGCAGCGGGCCGATGCCGGTCATCCGGCTCAGCTGGCGGCGGGTGGTGGCCAGTTCGCGGCGGACGTCCACGGCGACCGCGGTCGGCCGGTTGCCGAAGTCCTTCGGACAGACCAGCAGCACGCTGGTGCGCGGGCTGCCCGGCAGCCGCTGCTCGGTGTACGGGTCCTCGGCGAGCGGCTGCCCGGCCGCCGCGGCGGCGGCCTGCTGGAGCGCCAGCACGTAGACCGCGGCCTGCCGGGCGGCGGCGCCGACCTTCGCCGGGTCGGCGCTGCCGTCCAGCACCGGGAAGGACTTGATCTCGACCACGGTGCACCGCCCGCCGTGCACCACCAGCGCGTCCGGTTCCAGGTAGGCCGTGCTGCCGGCCACCTCCAGGCGCAGCATCGGGTGGTCCAGCAGCGTCCAGGCCTCCGGCTCCGCGGCGGCCAGGGCCAGCGCCTCGACGGTCCGGTCGGCCCGCACGGCCGGGCCGGAGCGGTGCAGCAGGTCAGGGACCAGGAGCGGGGCGTGGCCGTCCGCCGGGACGCCCAGGTGGTGGCGGAGCGGTTCCAGCAGAGGGGCGTAGCCGTCCGCCTTCAGCCGGGACTCGAAGATCACGCCGCGGGCGATGGCGAACGGGGACTGGCCGAAGGGGGCGGGGCGGCCGAGCCGGGCGGCCAGCGCGGACTTGTCCACCCCGGCCGCGTCGAGCACGGCGCGGCGCCGGCAGCCGGGATTGGCGGCGAGCGCGGCGAGGGAGCGGGCGTTCAGACTGCGCTGCGGG
>NZ_MSJQ01000332.1 GCF_014596515.1 Streptomyces sp. CBMA156 | reverse complement strand
ACCGATGCCGGTCAGGCCCCGGCGGCGCCGTGGCGGCCGTCGCGACCCGGCACGGTGCTGGTCACCGGCGGCACCGGCGCGCTGGGCGCGGTGGTCGCCCGCTGGCTGGTCGACCGGGGCGTCACCGACCTGGTCCTCACCAGCCGGCGCGGCTCCCGCACCCCGGGCGCCGAGGAGCTGACCGCCGAACTCACGGCGGCCGGAGCCCGGGTGACGGTCGCCGCGTGCGACGCCGCCGACCGGGACGCGCTGGCGGCGACGCTGGCCGCCGTCCCGGCCGACCGTCCGCTGATCGGCGTCGTCCACGCCGCCGGGGTCGCCCAGTCGGCGATGCTCGCGCAGACCGGCGCCGAGGACATCGCGAGGATCACCGGCGGCAAGGTCGACGGCGCCGCCCACCTGGACGAGCTCACCGCGGCGGCCGACCTGGAGCTGTTCCTGGTGTTCTCCTCCATCGCGGCCACCTGGGGCAGCGGCGGGCAGGCCCTCTACGCGGCGGGCAACGCCTACCTGGACGCCCTGGCCAGGAACCGGCGCGACCGCGGTCTCGCCGGGACCTCGGTCGCCTGGGGCCCGTGGGCGGGCGGCGGGATGGCGGGCGACGGGGCGGAGGAGTTCCTGCGCCGCCGCGGACTGACGCCGCTGGACCCGCAGTTCGCGCTCTCGGCCCTCGCGGCGGCGGTGGACGGCGGCGCGGCCGCGCTGACCGTCGCCGACGTGGACTGGTCCCGCTTCGCGCCCGCCTTCACCTCGGGCCGGCCGAGCCCGCTGCTGGGCGACCTGCCCGAGGCCGCCGACGCCCTGGCCCCGTCCGGGCCGGCGCCGGCGGAGGACGGCGGAGCGGACGGCGGCGCACCGCGCGTCCGGCTGGCCGGGCTGGACGCCAAGGAGCGGACGGCCGTCCTGCTGGAGCTGATCAGGGACGTCCTGGTCGAGGTGCTCCGCTACTCCTCGGCCGAAGGCATCGACGAGACCAGGCCGTTCCGCGACCTGGGCTTCGACTCGCTCACGGCCGTCGAGTTCCGCAACCGGCTGGCCGGGGAGTGCGGGGTCCCGCTCCCGGCGACGATCGTCTTCGACCACCCGACCCCGGCCGCGCTGGCAGCCCACCTGCACAGCACCCTGCCGGGCGCCGAGTCGGGCACGGACGTCGAGCCGCTGCTCGGGATGCTCGACGGCCTGGAGGCGGCGATGGCCGTCAGCCCGCCCGACGAGCTGTCCCGCACCAGGGTCGCCGTGCGCCTCCAGGCCTTCCTGGCCCGCTGGGCCGCCGGGGCCCCGGCGGAGGAGGACACCATCGCCGACCTCCTCGACGCCGCGGACGACGAGGAACTGCTCAACCTGGTCCGGGAGGAGCTGGGCAACGGCGACCTGGACTGAGCGGCCCGGAGCCGTCCGGTGGCGGTGGCGGTGAGGGGGCGGTGGCCGGTTCGAACCGGCCACCGCCCCCGCACCGTCCCGTGACGCTCGCGGATACCGTGGGGCCATGATGCGTGCGTGGAAGCTGCCGCTGGTGCTCGTCCTCTGCGGTGCCGCCGTCGCGGGCGGCCAGGCCTTCGGCGGAAGTCCCGGAGCCGCCGTCCTGTACCTGCTGCTGTTCGCCGGGCTCGCGGGCGTGCACTCGCCCCTGGTCTTCCCGAAGTCACCCGGCGCACGGGAGGCGCAGCGCCGCAGCGCCGCCGACGGCCGACCGGTGGTGTACTGGCGCCCGGGCTGTCGGTACTGCCTGCGACTGCGCCTGCGCCTGGGGCGAACGGCCCGTCAGCTCCACTGGGTCGACATCTGGCGCGACCCGGAGGCGGCGGCGCTGGTACGGGCCGCGAACGGAGGCGACGAGACCGTGCCGACCGTCGTCGTGAACGGCCGGCCGCACACCAACCCCGACCCCGCCTGGGTGCGCGAACAGCTCCCCGCCGCCACCACCTGATGCGGCGACAGTCCGGTCCGCGGCGTTGCAGTCCGGTGACATGGAATGCGCAATTCCGTCGATCGTTCGTACTAATTTCGACGTGCACGCCGCCCCCGCCTCCCGGCCCTCGCCGGAGGGGGACGGGCAACGAGCGCCTCCGCACCCGTACTTCGTTCAGGAGAACCGCATGTCCCTCTCGACGATCCGCCGTACGACCGCTCGCCGTTCGCTGGTCGGGACCGTCCTGGCCGCGGCCCTGCTGGTACCCGCGGCCACGGCCTGCTCCTCCTCCGCGGACGCGCACGACACGGCCGCGCCCGCCACCACCACCCCGCCGGCCGCCACCGCACCCGGCACCCCGGCCGCGCCGCCCGCATCGCCCACCACGCCCGCCGCGCCCACCACTTCCGCCAAGAGCGGCGCGCCCGCCCCGGCCACCGCGCCCTCCAAGGGCGGCGTGACCACCCCGGCCGCCCCGCCCAAGGGGACGGCCGCGGGCCACTCCCCGACCCTGGTGGACGGCAGCACGGCGGAGATCCGCGACCTCGGCAACCAGAACTACAGCGCCAAGATCGTCAACAGCGGCCAGGTCCTCGCCACGCTGGAGACGAAGAACGAGGACGCCGGACTCAACGCCAACGGCATGTTCGTCGTGCTCTCCCTGGACGGCACCATCCACTCCTGGATGGGCGGCTCCCACTCCGGCCCGGGCACCGTCAAGCTGGCGGGCGGCTGGACGGCCAAGGTCACCAAGACCGGCGAACTCCACTACCGCGCCGAGATCCTGGGCATGAACAACGAGGTCTACGGCACGCTGGACGCCGACCAGCACGACTCCGGAGCCGCCGCCAACGGCGTCTACATCGTCCTCTCCGCCGGCGGCGAGATCAGCGCCCACGCCTGACCACCCCGGGCCACCAGCCTCCCCACGGCCACGCCCGCCCCCGCCCCCGCCGAGCACGGGGGCGGCGACCAGCCCCGCCGACCGCCGCCCGACCTGCCGGAGCCGACCGAGAGAGGCGAGGACCGATGCAGCGCGCTGATGCGGAGGGGATGCTGAGGTGGTGCACCGTGCAAGGCTTCCTGGCGGTGAGGGCCGTCGCGCGGTACGGGGTGTTCGAGGCGGAGGCGGTTGTTGCGGGCGTGGCGCCCGGGACGGAGGCGCTGGCGGAGTACCTGGCGGGGGTGGCGGACGTCTGTCGGCGGGTCAGGAACGCGTGGGCGGGTGGGGCCCGGGCGGAGGCGGCTTTGGTGACCGGGTTTCGGGAGACGGACTCGATCGGGCAGCGTTGGCTGCTGGCCACCTGCCGCGAGTACGGAGGAGCGGACGGGCACCGGGCGCTGCTGGCGGCGGCGCGGAGTATGAAGGCGGGCCGCTCGGGCAGGCGTCGGCGTCATGCGGCGTCGGTGCGGTGGTGCGAGGACATGCACGACGCCGGGTTCGCCGACATTCACGAGCTGGTCTCGCGCCACGCGCCGGGCGATCTGCCGGAGGAGACCCGGAGACAGGTCGAGGAGATCGCTGACGCCTGCCACCGGATCCCGTGCCCGGCGGCCATCCTGGCGCCGGCGCGGCCGGTGCTGGCTCCTCGGTGGCTGGCGGAGAGTTGGTTCTCGACGTCGCGGATCGGCCGGTCCTGGGTGCGGGAGCGGTCGGCAGGGTTGCCGTACCGGGTGCCGCGGTCGATCCGGCGGACGCTGGAACTTCCGGAGGACGCGGGCGATCCGTTGAGCCTGGCCGATGCCCGTGAACTGGTGTGGGCGTGCGCGGACGACGGTCTCGGGGAAATCGGAGGCGTGGCCTGGGGGCAGGTGCGCGGTGAGCGGCCGCTGGCGGCGAACGGCTGGCCTGAGGGGGCGGTGGAGTCGGAGTACGTGGTGTCGGTGGTATCGGTCATTTACCGTGTGCGGTTGTTGTGTTCGCGGCGTTCGGCTGGTTCGCGCCTGTCCGAGGTGGAGGTGATGGCGCGGGTGTGGGCGTCGGCGGACGCGTACGGGCGGCACTGGTTGACGCGCCGCTGTCGGATGGCTGTGGGGGGTCGGGCTGCGGGGTCGGTGAGTCGGTTGGCGGAGGAGTACGGGCCGGCGGTGCCGTCGGAGGACGTGTTGACAGCGGCGGGGCGGGGGTCGGTCGCGCAGTGGTGTGAGGACATCGTGCTGGCCGGGTTGGTGGACATCCGGGGTCTTGCCTCGGTCTCGGATGGCCCGGTGGACTGGGAGCGGATCACCGACATCCTCGGGGTTTGCTACGTGGTGCCCTTCCCGCGTCCGGATCGTCGGGCCGTGTCCGTTCTTCGGTATCCGGGGCGGCTTGCGGGTGGTTGGTCCAGGACGACGCCCGCTGGCCGGGCTTGGGCGCGGGAGCGGTCGGCCCGGCTGCCGTACCGGGTGCCGCGGTCGATCCGGCGGACGCTGGAGCTGCCGGACCATGGGGGCTGATCCGATGGACCGGTCCCTGGCTCGCCGGTTGATGGTGGAGTGTGGGAACGGGGGGTTGATCGAGCTGCGTTCGGTGGCCTGGGATTGCCTGCGTGAGGAGGAACCGAGCGCGTCGTCCGACTGGCCCGGTGGTGAGTTGGTGGCGGCTGAGTACGCGGTGTCGGTGGCGTCCGCTGCTCTCCAAGTGCGTTGGCTGTGTTCGCGTCGGTCGGGTCGGTGGCGTCCGTCCGCGCGTGAGGTGCTGGGCCGGGTGTGGGCGTCGGCGGATGAGTACGGGCGGCTCTGGATGGCGCGGTGTTTCCGAAATGCCGGACGGGCAGAGGCGGTTGAGGCTGTCCGGGAGTTGGCGGCGGAGTACGGGCCGTCGGTGCCGACGGTGGATGTGGCGTCCGGCTCGGGGCGGGGGTCGGTCGCGGGGTGGTGTGAGGACATCGTGCTGGCCGGGTTGGCGGACATTCGGGGCCTTGCCTCGGCGTCGGATGGCCCGGTGGACTGGCGGTTGATCGCCGATATCGCGGGCGCCTGCCACCGGATGCCCTTCCAGCCCGCGAACCTGGCTGTGGTTCCGTCGCTTCAGTTTCCACCCGAGATCGCGGATGGTTGGACGAGGGATCGTCCGGCTGGGCGGGCCTGGGTGCGGGAGCGGTCGGCGGGGTTGCCGTACCGGGTGCCGCGTTCGGTGCGGCGGACGCTGGATCAGCCGGAGCCGGCGGATCTGGGTGATCCGTTGAGTCTGGCCGATGCCCGCGCCCTGGTGTGGGCGTGTGCGGACGACGGTCTGATCGAGATCGGATTCGTGGCCTTGGGTCACCTGACCGGTGAGTGGCCGCGCTCGGCGGCCGAGTGGCCCAAGGACCTGGTGGAGTCGGAGTACGTGGTGTCGGTGGCGTCCGTCATTCACCATGTGCGGCTGCTGTGTTCGCGGCGTTCGGCTGGTTCGCGCCTGTCCGAGGTGGAGGTGATGGCGCGGGTGTGGGCGTCGGCGGACGTGTACGGGCGGCACTGGTTGACGCGCCGCTGTCGGATGGCTGTGGGGGGTCGGGCTGCGGGGTCGGTGAGTCGGTTGGCGGAGGAGTACGGGCCGGCGGTGCCGTCGGAGGACGCGTTGACAGCGGCGGGGCGGGGGTCGGTCGTGCGGTGGTGTGAGGACATCGTGCTGGCCGGGTTGGCGGACATGCGTCGTCTCGCGTCGGTGTCGGATGGCCCGGTGGACTGGGAGCGGATCACCGACATCCTCGGGGTTTGCTACGTGGTGCCCTTCCCGCGTCCGAATCGTCCGGCAGTGTCCGCCTGCCGCTATCCGAGGCGGATTGCCGGTGATTGGTCCAAAACAGCGCCTGGCGGCCGGGATTGGGTGCGGGAGCGGTCGGTGGGGTTGCCGTACCGGGTGCCGCGCTCGATCCGGCGGACGCTGGAGGTGCCGGACCGTGAAGGGTGACGCGCTGGACGGGCTATCGCTCTATCGCCTGGTCAGGGAGCTCGGGCGTGAGGGGCCGGTCGAGCTGCGGTCCGTGGCGTGGGACGGGCTGCGCGGTGAGTCTCCGGGTGCGGCGTCCGACTGGCCAGGTGAGCTGGTGGCGGGGGAGTACGCGGCGTCGGTTGCGGCTGTGAGTCACCACGTGTTGGTGCTGTGTTCCCGGTACACGGGGCGTCGGTGTCGGTCCGACCGGGAGTTGCTGGGTCGGGTGTGGGCGGCTGCGGATGAGTACGGGCGGCATTGGATCGCTCGGTGCGCGCGGCGGGCCTATCGGGGTGAGGCGGTCGAGCCGGTGCGGCGGTTGGCGCTGCGGTATCCGGCGTCGATGCATCCGGGGGAGGTGGCGCCGAGGTCGGGGCGGGGGTCGGTGGGGCGCTGGTGCGATGACATCGTGCGGGCCGGGATGGTGGACATCGGGCGGATCGCTTCGGCGCCTGACGGTCCGGTGGACTGGCGGCTGATCGCCGACATCGCGGGGGCCTGTCATCGGATTCCCGGGTTGTTCTCGGACTTCCCGCGGCTGACCGCTTTCCGGTTCGCGGCCCGGATCGCGGATGGTTGGACGAGGGATCGTCCGGCTGGGCGGGTTTGGGTGCGGGAGCGTTCCGCGAAGTTGCCGTACTGGGTGCCGCGTTCGGTGCGGCGGACGCTGGAGCTGCCGGAGCGGGCGGATCTGGGTGATCCGTTGAGCCTGGCCGATGCCCGCGCCCTGGTGAGGGTGTGCGCGGAAGAAGGAGTGGAGCGGGTCGACTCCGTGGCTCGGAGTCAGGTGTCGGGATTCCGGCCGCCTTCGGCGAACCTGTGGCCCGAGAACCTGGTGGAGTCGGAGTACGTGGTGTCGGTGGCGTCCGTCACGCATCAGGTGCGGTTGTTGTGCTCCCGGGGGCCGGGTGGTTCGCGGATGTCCGAGTTCGAGGTGATGGCGCGGGTGTGGGCGTCGGCGGACGAGTACGGGCGGCACTGGCTGACGTTCTGCTGTTGGGAGGCTGCGGGGGGTCTGGCTCCTGGGGCGGTGAGTCGGCTGGCCGAGGAGTACGGTCCGGCGGTGCCGTCGGAGGAGGTGTCGACGGGTCCGGGGCGAAGGCCAGTGGCGCGCTGGTGTGAGGACATCGTGCTGGCCGCGTTGGTGGATGCGCGTCGTCTCGCCTCGGTGGCGGACGGGCCGGTGGAATGGCAGCGGATCGCCGACATCCTGGGCGTCTGTTCCAAGGTGGCCTTCCCTCCGCCGGATCGTCGGGCGCTGACCGCCTTCCGGTATCCGGGGCGCCTTGCCGGCAGGTGGCCCATGACGACGCCCGCCGGCTGGGAATGGGCGCGGGAGCGGTCGGTGGGGTTGCCGTACCGGGTGCCGCGGTCGATCCGGCGGACGCTGGAGAAGACCGGACCGTGAAGACCGTGAAGGGTGACGGGTTGGACGGGTTCTCGGCGTACGTCCTGGTCAGGGAGCTCGGGCGGGAGGGGCCGGTCGAGTTGCGGTCCGTGGCGTGGGACGGGCTGCGCGGCGAGTCGCCTGAGGCGGCGTCCGACTGGGCGGGCGAACTGGTGGCGGGGGAGTACGCGGCGTCGGTTGCGGCTGTGAGTCACCACGTGTTGGTGCTGTGTTCCCGGTACACGGGGCGTCGGTGTCGGTCCGACCGGGAGTTGCTGGGTCGGGTGTGGGCGGCTGCGGATGAGTACGGGCGGCATTGGATCGCTCGGTGCGCGCGGCGGGCCTATCGGGGTGAGGCGGTCGAGCCGGTGCGGCGGTTGGCGCTGCGGTATCCGGCGTCGATGCATCCGGGGGAGGTGGCGCCGAGGTCGGGGCGGGGGTCGGTGGGGCGCTGGTGCGATGACATCGTGCGGGCCGGGATGGTGGACATCGGGCGGATCGCTTCGGCGCCTGACGGTCCGGTGGACTGGCGGCTGATCGCCGACATCGCGGGGGCCTGTCATCGGATTCCCGGGTTGTTCTCGGACTTCCCGCGGCTGACCGCTTTCCGGTTCGCGGCCCGGATCGCGGATGGTTGGACGAGGGATCGTCCGGCTGGGCGGGTTTGGGTGCGGGAGCGTTCCGCGAAGTTGCCGTACCGCGTGCCGCGTTCGGTGCGGAGGACGCTGGAGCTGCCGGAGCCGGCGGATCTGGGTGATCCGTTGAGTCTGGCCGATGCCCGCGCCCTGGTGAGGGTGTGCGCGGAAGAAGGGTTGGGGGAGATCGGCTCCGTGGCCTGGGGGCAGGTGAGGGGCGAGCGGCCGCTGGCGGCAGACCACTGGCCTGACGGGGTGGTGGAGTCGGAGTACGTGGTGTCGGTGGCGTCCGTCACGCATCAGGTGCGGTTGCTGTGCTCAAGGGGGCCGGGTGGTTCGCGGATGTCCGAGTTTGAGGTGATGGCGCGGGTGTGGGCGTCGGCGGACGCGTATGGGCGGCACTGGCTGGCGTTCTGCGGTTGGATGGCTGTGGGAGGGCTGGCTGCGGGGTCGGTGAGTCGGCTGGCGGAGGAGTACGGGCCGGCGGTTCCGTCGGAGGAGGTAGTGACGGGGCCGGGGCGGGGGTCGGTCGTGCGGTGGTGTGAGGACATCGTGCTGGCCGGGTTGGCGGACATGCGTCGTCTCGCCTCGGTGCCGGATGGCCCGGTGGACTGGGAGCGGATCACCGACATCCTCGGCGTTTGCTACGTGGTGCCGTTCCCGCGTCCGGACCGTCGAGCCGTGTCCGTTCTTCGGTATCCGGGGCGGATTGCGGGTGGCTGGTCCAGGACGACGCCCGCTGGCTGGGAATGGGCGCGGGAGCGGTCGGCTGGGTTGCCGTACCGGGTGCCGCGCTCGATCCGGCGGGCGCTGGAGAAGGCCGGGCCCGAGGACGGCGGCCAGGAGGACGGGACGCCCGCGCGTTCCGGATGACCGCCCGGGAGTTGACGGCCGCCTGAGCGGCGCGTGGGCACGTGGACGTGCCGGAGGGCGGAACCACCGAGCCGCTCGGTGATACCGCCCTCAGCCGACGCTCGGCGCTCTTCACACAGGGACGTCGAGGTCAGGTCTCAGCGGACCTCGGCCACCAGGGGCCCGTACCGCGCCTTGATGTCCGCCTCCGCCGTCTGCCACTGCGGGGTCTCGACCACCACGCCGGCGCCGTTGGGGGCGATCGTCAGCCCGTTGATCGCCACGCCCTTGGCCTGCCATTCCGTGGTGTCCGCCTTGATCCGGTCCACGAGTGCCCGGAGCTGGTTATCGGAGGCCTGCACGTCGGCGAACGTCACCTTCAGCAGGGGCCAGCCGGCCGCCATGCGGGTCACGGTGGCGTCCAGGTCGCTGCCGGGGACCCGCATCACATAGACCGTGTTCGTGCGGGCGGAGACGCAGACGCCGGAGTAGTGGTCGGGGTAGTTCGTCATCGCCATGCCCCCGATGGACCGGCCCGCTCCCATCAGATCGGCCTGCGGATTTTCCGAGGACGAGGCCGACGGCGAGAGCTCGTGCGTGGGCCGGTTCGAGGACGAGCCCGAGGACGAGCCCGAGGACGAGCCCGAGGACGAGCCCGAGGACGTGGGCCCGTTCGACGACGAGCCCGAGGACGTGGGCCAGGAGGAGGACGAGCCCGAGAACAGCGGCAGGCCCGACGGGACGCCGGTTGACGAGGGGGAACCGGAGGACAACGGGTCAGGCGTCGGGACTCCGGACGAGGCCGAGTCCGACGAAGCCTCGCCCGATGGCGGCATCCCCGACGAGGACCCCCCAGCGGCATCCTCGACGAAGCCCCCCCCGACGAGACTCCCCCCCGACGAGGACCCCCCCGACGAGGACCCCCCCGGCGAAGGCTGGGTGACCACGCGCGAGTGCCAGCCCGGCGTCCCCATCGACGAGGGCCCCTGCTCACAACCCCAGATCACGACCGTCGGTCCAGGACCGGTCGCCCCCGGGGTCGGACTCGGCAGACCCATGCCCACCCCCGCCGCTCCCGTACGCCCCGGCCCGGCGCCGCTGCCGACCTGGGTCAGCAGGCCCGCCCCGACGGCCAGCACCGCCACCGCCGTCGCCCCCCGTACGGCCGCCTGTCGCCGGACCCGTCGTCGTCCGGCCGCGCGCAGCTCGGCCAGCGGCGGGCTGCCGCCGATGCCCGCCGCGTGCGCACCGAGCCGGGTGACCAGTTCCTCCTCGAACCTGTCCTCAGCGCTCATGCCCCACCAACTCCCTCACCGGTTCGATTTCCTGTCGAAGCGCCTTGATCCCGCGCGCCAGGTGGGTCTTCGCCGTGGGCACCGAGCACCCCAGCTCCTCCGCCACCTGCGCGACCGGCAGGTCCAGGTAGTAGCGCAGCACGACGGCCGCCCGCTGCCGTCGCGGCAGCCCGGCCAGCGCCGCCGCCAGCTGGTCGTCCCGCTCGGCCTCCTGGACCGCCGGCCCGTCCGGCAGCGCGGAGGTGAGCACCTCGCGTCTGGTCCGGCGCCACCGCGAGACGTGGGTGCGGACCATCGTCGTGCGGACGTACCCCTCGGTGGCCCCCTCGTCCCGGATCGTCGAGCGTCTCGGGTACACCTGGGCCAAGGCGTCGTGCAGCAGGTCCCGGGCGTCGTGGACGTTCCCCGTGATCAGGTACGCCCCGCGCAGCAGAGACTGGTACCGCGCCGCGACGAACTCGTCGAAAGGGTCGGATCCGGAGCCCCCGGGACGGATCGATTCGCGCTTCATACTCACCAGGACGTCACAGCGGCCGAAAACGGATGACAACGGACCATACCTATTTTCGCCAGGGGCTTTCGGCTGCCGCCGGCCCGTCCCGGCCGGCCGACGGCCTCTGGTGTTTCGGCGCCGCGTCACTAACATGAGTTCTCCTCGCGTTTCTCGTCAGGAGGCTGTCATGCCGGACCGCTTCGACCTCCCGGCGGACTTCCGCTGGGGCGCCGCCACCGCCGCCTACCAGATCGAGGGGGCGGTGGAGGAGGACGGCCGCGGCCCGTCCGTCTGGGACGTCTTCGCCGCCCGCCCCGGCGCCGTCCGCGACGGCCACACGGGCGCGGTGGCCTGCGACCACTACCACCGGTATCCCGAGGACATCGCGCTGATGCGCGGGCTCGGCCTCGACGGCTACCGCTTCTCCGTCTCCTGGCCCCGGGTGCTGCCCACCGGCGCCGGCGCGGTCAACGGGGCCGGGCTCGCCTTCTACGACCGGCTCGTGGACGCGCTGCTGGACGCCGGCATCACCCCGCTGCCCACCCTCTTCCACTGGGACCTCCCGCAGGCCCTGGAGGACGAGGGAGGCTGGCTCAACCGCGACACCGCGTACCGCTTCGCCGAGTACGCCACCGTCATGGCCGACCGCCTCGGTGACCGCGTCCCCGCCTGGATCACCCTCAACGAGCCCTTCGTCCACACCGTGTACGGCTACGCCCTGGGCACCCACGCCCCCGGCCGCACCCTGATGTTCGAGGCCCTCCCGGCCGCCCACCACCAGCTCCTCGCCCACGGCCTGGCCGCCTCGGTCCTCCACGACCGCGGCCTGCTGGCGATGCTCTCCAACAACCTCACCCCCGTCGAGCCGGCCTCCCCCTCGGCCGAGGACACCGCCGCCGCCGAGGCCTATGACGCCCTGCACAACCGGCTGTTCACCGACCCGGTCCTCCTCGGCCGCTACCCCGACCTCTCCGCCCTCGGCGTCCCCGACGACATCTTCGGCGCCGTCCACCCGGGCGACATCGACCTCATCCACACCCCCGGCCTCGACGGCCTCGGCCTCAACTTCTACAACCCCACCCGCGTCGCCGCCCCCACCGGACCCGGCCTCCCCTTCGACCTCGTCGACATCCCCGACGTCCCCCACACCGCCTTCGGCTGGCCCGTCGTGCCCGAGGCCCTCCACCGACTCCTCCTCAACCTCAGGGACTTGTACGGCAAGGCCCTCCCGCCCATCACCATCACCGAGAACGGCTGCTCCGTCACCGAGGACACCGTCCCCGACCGGCCCCGCATCGACTTCATGGCCGCCCACCTCGACGCCCTCGCCCGGGCCGTCGCCGACGGCGTCGACATCCGCGGCTACTACACCTGGTCCCTGCTCGACAACTTCGAGTGGGCGGAGGGGCTGTTCAGCCAGCGCTTCGGCCTCGTCCACGTCGACTTCGCGACCCAGCGGCGCACCCCGAAGGCCTCGTACGCCTGGTACCGCGACCTGATCGCCGCCCACCGGGCCCGCTCGCTCCCGCACTGACAGCGGTCCGAGGCCGCCCGTCGCCGCCGCCGGGCGGTACGCGGACGCCCCCGGCCGGGTGACCACGTGGACCTCCGCGGGCGTTCCGCTGCCTCCGGCATCAGTATCCTGGTGCCCGACGGAGGGGAGGGGCGTCGTTGCGCAGGGTGCCGCCGGAGATGTTCCGGTTCACGACGGGGGAGAAGGCCGAGCTCTACGGTGCGATCCTCCAGGCCTTCGGCGCCGCCAACGAGCGGTTGGAGACCGCGCTCGGGCTGGACGAGGTCAGGGCCCGGCTGCGGACGGTCGGCTGGCTCGACGCGATCCACGACGACGACCTGCGGGAAGCACTGCTGAAGCTCAGGGAGTGGCAGCTGCTGGACGTCGTCCAGAACCACGCGGAGAACTACCGCACCGCCGAGGAGTACGAGCGCCGCAACCTCCAGTACTCGCTGACCAGGCGCGGCGAGGCCGCGTTCGCCGGGGTCGAGCACGCGCTCGCCGTGCTGGCCTCGACCGGGGCGCTCCAGACGGCGGTGCTGGAGGCGATCACGGACCGGCTCGACGAGCTGTACGTCCTGCTGGGGGACTCCGCGTCCTCGGACCGCCGGGTCTTCAGCACGCTCCAGGAGCTGGAGGGCCACCTGGAGGCGCTGCTCTCCAACACCAAGGCGTTCAACGGCGAGTTGCAGCGCCTGCTGCGCGCCGAGGGCGCGGACCTGGCGACCTTCCGGGAGGTGAAGGCCGCGACGGTGGCCTATCTCCAGGAGTTCCTCGTCAACCTCGACCAGCGGGGGCAGACGGTCGCCTCCGCCGTGGAGCGGGTCGAGGAGCGCGGGGTGGGCCTGCTGCACGAGCGGGCGGTGCGGGGCGCCGAGCTGCCGCCGGTCGCGGACGGCGATCCGGCGCCGGCCTGGCTGGAGCGGCGCCGGGCGCGCTGGGAGGGGCTCCGGGCCTGGTTCCGGCCCGTGGACGGGTCGCGGCCCCGGGTGGAGCAGCTGCACGACGTGGCGCGGCGGGCGATCGTGACGCTCCTCCAGGTCCTCGACCGGATCACCGAGTCACGGCGCCGCTCCTCCGGCGCCGTCCAGGACTTCCGGGAACTGGCCCGCTGGTTCGCCGCGGCGCCCACCGAGGACGACCTGCACCGTCTCTGGTCGGCCGCCTTCGGCCTCGGCCCGGCGCGCCACGCCCATCTCGCCCACCCCGACCAGGAGTTGGTGCCCTCCTCGGGCACCTGGGCGGAGGCCCCGCCGGTGGAGGTGTCCGCCCTGCTGCGCGCCAGCGGCCGCACCGAGCGGTTCACGCGCACCGGCAGGGTGCGCGACATCGGCGGGATCAAGGCGGCCCGTGCCGAGCTGGCCCGCAAGGAGCGTGCCGAACTCGACGCCGCCTGGGACGTCCTGGGCACCGACGGCCCCGTGCGGCTCTCCGGCTTCGGCACGCTGGACCACGCCGTCTTCGAGCGGCTGCTCGACCTCCTCGGCAGGGCGCTGGCCGTACGGCCGGACGGCAGCGGAGCGCGTCGGGCGGTCACCTCGGACGGCCGGGTCGAGGTGGTCCTGCGGCCGCTGCCCGATGCCGGGCGGGCTGTCCTGTGGACGTCCAGGGGGCGGCTGGAGGGGCCCGACTTCCTGGTGGAGATCCGCGGCCCGGGCGCCTCGCGGGCGAGCACCCGCGAGGGGTCCGGATGAGCGGGCGGAGCGCGGTCACCCTCGGGAGGGACACATGAGCACGCTCGCGAACCAGCTGGTCCTGGCCGAGCGGCAGGACGTCGCCCGCGGTGTCAGGCTGCTCCTCGGCCGGCCGCTGATCACCGAGCGCGGCGACCCGTCGGCCTTCGAGCTGGTCCGCCGCCGGCAGGGGCCGCTGACCAAGTGGTTCGACTACAACTGCGGCTGGCAGCTGGTGGTGGAGCCGCGCCTGGGGTACGCGCGGCTGTTCAAGATCCGGGCCGTCCCCCACACCTCGCGCCCCGCCCGGCGGCTGCGGTCCGGCAGGGCGCCGTTCGACCGCCGCCGCTACACCCTGCTGTGCGTGGTCGCGGCCGAGCTGCTCCCCGTCCCGGTGACGACGGTCGGCCTGATCGCCGACCGGGTGGTCCAGGCCTGTGCCGCCGACGAGGCGCTGCCGCCCTTCGACACGGCGGGCAGGTCCGAGCGGATGGCCTTCGTGGACGTGCTCAAACTCCTGGAGGCCTACGGGGCGCTCCTCACGGTGGACGGCGTCACGGAGAGCTTCGTCGACTCGGCGGAGGCCAAGGTGCTCTACCGCGTGGACGCCACCGTGCTGATGCGCCTGCTCGCCGCGCCCGTCGGCCCGTCCCGGCTGGCCGTACCGGCGGAGGACGTACCGCTGCGCTTCGGGGAACTCCTGGAGGGTACGGTGCGCGAGAGCCGGTACGGCGGCGCCGACGCCTCCGACGCGCAGCGCAACCTCGGACTGCGGCACTCGGTGCTGCGCCGGCTCCTCGACGACCCCGTCCTCCACCACGACGAGCTCCGCGCCGACGAACTGGCCTACCTCACCTCCCCGACCGGGCGCCAGATCGTGCGGCGCGCCGCCGAGCAGGGCGGTTTCGTGCTGGAGGAACGGGCGGACGGTCTGCTGCTCGTCGACCCGGACGGGATCGCCACCGACAGCCGCTTCCCGGACGACTCCGCGACGGCCCGGGTCGCCGCCCTGCTCCTGCTGGACCCGCTGACGGCCGCCCCCGGCGGGCTGACACCGGAACAGCTCGCCGTGGAGGCGAACGGACTCCTGCGGCGCTTCCCGCAGTGGGCGAAGGGCTACCAGTCGGAGGACGGCGCCCAGCGCCTCACG
Source organism: Streptomyces sp. CBMA156 (assembly GCF_014596515.1). Classification (GTDB taxonomy): domain Bacteria; phylum Actinomycetota; class Actinomycetes; order Streptomycetales; family Streptomycetaceae; genus Kitasatospora. The sequence goes on along the minus strand of NZ_MSJQ01000332.1, from coordinate 1,395 downwards.
GCCGACGCCGTCCGGGTCCTCACCGACTTCGGCCTGGCCGGCCGGGCCGGCGACCGTACCGTTGCCCGGCCCGCGGCGTTCCGGTACCGGAGCAGCCTGACCGCCGCGACCGCCGCGACCGCCGCGACCGCCGGTCCCACCACCTGACCAGGGAGGACTTCCGATGACCGTGACACACCTTCCGCGGCCCTCCGCGCTCCGGACGCCAGGGGCGACGGCGCGCTGGCAGCCCTCCAGGGCCGGCATCCTCAACGTCTGGCGCTACTACGACGAGACCTTCACCTTCCACGAGGGCCGACTGCTCCTGCGGGGGCAGAACGGCACCGGAAAGTCCAAGGCGCTGGAGGTGCTGCTGCCGTTCCTGCTCGACGCCAGCCTGCGCCCCAGCCGGCTGTCCACCTTCGGCGGCTCCGAGCGCACCATGCACTGGAACCTGATGGGCGAGGGCACCTCGGGCAAGACCCGGGTCGGCTACGTCTGGCTGGAGTTCGTCCGCGACGGCGACGGCGCAGGTGACGGAGCCGCCGCGGGCGATCCCGTCCGGTTCACCTGCGGCGCCAGACTCCAGGCCAGCGTGCACACCACCGGCGTCACCGCCGACTACTTCACCACCGGCGCGCGGATCGACCGCCCCGGCGGCCTCGCCCTGGTCAACGAGGCCGGCCAGCCGCTCACCCGCGCGGCCCTGGCCGAAGCCCTGCAGGGCCGGGGCGAGCTGCACGGATCGTCGGCCGACTACCGCAACACCGTCCGCGGCACGCTCTTTCCGGGACTGAGCGAGCAGCGCTACGACGCCCTGATCACCGCCCTGCTCCAGCTCCGCACCCCCAAGCTGTCCGAGCGCCTGGACCCGTCGCTGCTCTCCGCCCTGCTCTCCCGGGCCCTGCCGCCGCTCGGCCAGGGCGAGATCACCGAACTGGCCGAAGGCTTCGAACGCCTCGACCGCCAGCGCGAACACCTGAAGACCCTGGACGACGAAGTGGCCGCGGCCACCGCCGTCGCCCACCAGCAGCGCGGTTACGCCCAGCGCGTTCTGCGGGCCGGGGCCGCCGCGCTCATCTCCGCGACCACCGAGATGGACAACCTCACCCGCATCGCCCGGGAGAGCGAGGAGGAGCACGCCGAAGCCCTGCGCGAGCGCGAGGCGAGCACCCGCGCGAAGGACGAGCTCGGACACCGGGTCCAGGAGATCGACGGCGCCATCGAGGGGCTGCTCGGCTCCGAGGTCTACCAGCAGGGCCAGGAACTCGACCAGCTCCGCCGCAGGGCCGAGCAGGCCGCCGGGACCGCCGCCCGGCTGCGCGCCGCCGCCGACCGGAAGGCCGGTGCGGCCGCCGAGGACGCCGAGCGGGCCGACGAGGCGCGGCTGCGCGCCGACCAGCGGGCGGAGCACAC
>NZ_MSJQ01000331.1 GCF_014596515.1 Streptomyces sp. CBMA156 | reverse complement strand
AGCGGCCGCGCGGGGTGGACCGGGGCGCGCGGTGGGCGGTGGCGCCCGCCGTCCGGCCGGAGCCGAGCAGGGCGCGCAGCGGCGCGAGGGTGTCGTTGGTGACGTAGCCGGCCCAGAGCAGGTCCCAGAGCGCCTCGACGGCCTCGGGCTCGGCGGTCTCCTCAGGGAGTTGCTGGAGGAGTTGGCGGAAGAACAGGCCGTAGCCGCCGGCCAGCGCCCGCAGCAGGGCGCTGTGCACCAGGGTGAGCGCGGGCGGGACGGGCTCGGGGCGCAGCAGGTGGGCGTTCTCGGCGAGGTGCAGGCTGAGCCAGCCGTCCTTGCCGGGCAGTGCGCCGGCCCCGCACCAGCCGATCTCGCCGGCTGCCGTCAGCTCGTCCAGCAGGCCGGGGGAGTAGTCGGCGAGCCGGGCCGGGAGGATCAGCTTCTCCAGCGCGGAGGCGGGCAGGGCGGTGCCCTGGAGCTGCTCGACCACCCGGAGCAGGCCGTCGGGGCCGCGCAGCCGGTGGCCGGCCAGGTGCTGCCACTGCGGCAGGAAGGCGGCCAGGGCGCGGGGCGGGACCGGCTCGACCTCCTGGCGCAGGGCGGCCAGCGAGCGGCGGCGGAGCCTGCGCAGCACCTCGGCGTCGCACCACTCCGGGGCCGTGTGGTTCTCGGCGGGCCTGAACTGGCCCTGGACCAGGCGGCCGGCCGCGGTGAGCCGGTGCAGGGTGCCGGTGACGACGGCGGTGCCGAGGCCGAAGCGGGCGGCGGCCTCGGCGGCGGTGAACGGGCCGTGGGTACGGGCGTGGCGGGCGATCAGGTCGCCCAGCGGGTCCTTGACCGGCTCGGTGAAGGCCTCGGGGACGCCGACCGGCAGCGGGGTGCCGAGTGCGTCGCGCAGCCGTCCGGCGTCCTCGATCGCGGCCCAGCGCCGCTCGCCGGCGATCCGGACCTGGATCACCCGGCGGGCGGCCTCCAGCTCCAGGGCCCAGAGCGGATCGGCGCCGCGGAGGGTCAGCTCGGCCTCGGCGAGCGGGCCGAGCAGGCGCAGGGCGTCGGCGACGCCCTCCGCGTCCCTGATCCGGCGCTCGGGGGTGAGGCGCTGGAGCTCGGCCTCCAGCTCGGCGAGCACCCGCGGGTCGAGCAGCTCGGACAGCTCGGCCTGGCCGAGGAGTTCGGACAGCAGCCGGGAGTCGAGCGAGAGGGCGGCGGCGCGGCGCTCGGCGAGCGGGGAGTCGCCCTCGTAGAGGAACTGGGCGACGTAGCCGAACAGCAGGGAGCGGGCGAAGGGCGAGGGCTCGGGGGTGGTGACCTCGACCAGCCGGACGGCGCGGGACTCCAGATCGCCCATCAGCTCGACCAGGCCGGGGACGTCGAAGACGTCCTGGAGGCACTCCCGGACGGCTTCCAGGACGATCGGGAACGAGCCGTACTCGGAAGCCACTTCGAGCAGTTGGGAGGCCCGCTGGCGCTGCTGCCACAGCGGGGTGCGGCGGCCTGGGCTGCGGCGGGGGAGCAGCAGGGCGCGGCCGGCGCACTCGCGGAAGCGGGAGGCGAACAGGGCGGAGCCGCCGACCTGGTCGGTGACCAGCTGTTCGATCTCGCCGGGGTCGAACAGGGCGGCGTCGGCGCCGACCGGGGCCTCGTCCGGGCCCGACTGCTGGGAGGGGGCGCCGAAGTCGAAGTCGGGGGCCAGCAGGTCGGCGTCGGGCAGGCGGAGCACGATGCCGTCGTCGGCGTGCATGACCTGCGGGTCCAGACCGTGCTTCTCGCGCAGCCGGGCACCGAGGGCGAGCGCCCAGGGGGCGTGCACCTGGGCGCCGAAGGGGGAGTGGATGACGATCCGCCAGTCGCCGAGCTCGTCCCGGAAGCGTTCGACCACGATGGTGCGGTCGTCCGGGAGGTGGCCGCAGGCGGTGCGCTGCTCGGCCAGGTAGTCGAGCAGGTTGGCGGCGGCCCAGTCGTCCAGGCCGGCCTGCCTGAGCCGCTCGGTGGCGGCCTCGGGCCGCATGCCGCCCAGCTCGCGGGTGAACGCGCCGAGGGCGCGGCCGAGTTCGAGCGGCCGGCCGAGGCTGTCGCCCTTCCAGAACGGGAGCCGGCCGGGGATGCCGGGGGCGGGGGTGACCAGCACCTTGTCGTGGGTGATCTCCTCGATCCGCCAGGAGCTGGTGCCGAGGGTGAAGACGTCGCCGACGCGGGACTCGTAGACCATCTCCTCGTCCAGCTCGCCCACGCGTCGCCCGCCGCCACCCTTCCTGGGAGGCGTCGCGCGCTGCCCCTCCTGCCGGCCGCCGGCTTCCTCGGGGGCCGTACCGGCGATGAAGACGCCGAACAGGCCGCGGTCGGGGATGGTGCCGCCGGAGGTGACGGCCAGGCGCTGGGCGCCGGGGCGGCCGGTCACCGTGCCGGCCACCCGGTCCCACACCACGCGGGGGCGCAACTCGGCGAAGGCGTCCGAGGGGTAGCGGCCGGCCAGCATGTCGAGCACGGCGTCGAAGGCGGACTGGGGGAGGGTGGCGAAGGGTGCGGCGCGGCGGACCACGGCGAGCAGCTCGTCCACCGGCCACTCGTCCAGGGCCGTCATCGCGACCAGCTGTTGGGCGAGCACGTCCAGCGGGTTGCGCGGGATGCGCAGCGCCTCGATCCGGCCGGCCCGCATCCGCTCGGTGACCACGGCGGACTGCACGAGGTCGCCGCGGTACTTGGGGAAGAAGACGCCGGTGGAGACCGCGCCGACCTGGTGGCCGGCCCGGCCGACCCGTTGCAGGCCGGAGGCGACCGAGGGCGGGGACTCGACCTGGACGACCAGCTCGACGGCGCCCATGTCGATGCCCAGCTCCAGGCTGGAGGTGGCGACCACGGCGGGCAGCCGGCCGGCCTTCAACTCCTCCTCGACGAGCGACCGTTGCTCCTTGGAGACGGAGCCGTGGTGGGCCCGAGCGATGACCGGGGGCGCGCCCTTGGCCGCGCCGGAGCCGCCCATCAGCTGGGCCGGGGCGTGTGCTTCGGGGACGGCGGTGCCGGTGGCGCGCTCGTGGGCGATCTCGTTCAGCCGGTTGCACAGCCGCTCGGCCAGCCGGCGGGAGTTGGCGAAGACGATGGTCGAGCGGTGCGCCTCGACCAGGTCGACGATGCGCTCCTCGACGTGCGGCCAGATGGAGGACTGCTTCTGCGGGTCGCTGCCGGCGGCGCCGCCGGTGGCCGGGGCGGCGGGCACGTCGTCCAGGTCGGGGACCGGGACCACCACCGAGAGGTCGAAGTCCTTGGCGGCGGTGGGCTGGACCACGGTGGCGCCGCGCCGGGGGCTCGGGCGGTGTCCACTCAACCACTGGGCCACCGCCTCGACCGGACGGACCGTCGCGGACAGGCCGATCCGCCGGGCCGGGCGGTCCAGCAACTCGTCCAGGCGCTCCAGACTGAGTGCGAGGTGGGCGCCGCGCTTGGTGCCGGCGACGGCGTGCACCTCGTCCAGGATCACCGTGTCCACGCCGCGGAGCGCCTCCCTGGAGGCGGAGGTGAGCAGCAGGAACAGCGACTCGGGGGTGGTGATCAGGATGTCCGGCGGGTGGGTCGCGAAGCGGCGGCGGTCGGCGGCCGGGGTGTCGCCGGAGCGGATCGCGACCTGCACCTCGGGTTCGGGCAGGCCGAGCCGGACGGCGGCCTGGCGCAGGCCGGTCAGCGGGGCGCGCAGGTTCCGTTCGACGTCCACCGCGAGGGCCTTGAGCGGTGAGACGTAGAGGACCCGGCAGCGGCGCTTGGTCTCGGCCGGGGGCGGGGTGCTGCTGAGACGGTCGAGGGCGGAGAGGAAGGCGGCCAGGGTCTTGCCGGAGCCGGTGGGGGCGACCACCAGGACGTCCGTGTCGCGCCGGATGGCCTGCCAGGCCTCGGCCTGGGCGGCGGTGGGGGCGGAGAAGGCGCCGGTGAACCAGGCCCGGGTGGCCGGGGCGAAGCCGGCCAGGGGGTCGGGGGCGGGCTGGGTCGGGTGCTGGGGCGCCATGCCCCCATGGTGCCGGGTGGGACTGACAAGCGGGGGTGCGGCGGGGGTGGGGGTGCAAGCCAAAAGGCAGGAGTGATGATCCGCTCATATGGTGAGAAATCGGAAGCTTGATCCACCCGTGACCCACCGGACCGACGAGCGGAGGCCGTGCGATGGCGCAGGCGCACCCGTCGGGCGGGCCCGCCCGGCGCCGCCGGGTCCGCGGGCCCGCCCGGGCGCTGCTCGCGATGCTGCTCACGGCACTCGTGGTGGGCGGAGCCGTTCCGTACGTGTCCGGGACCGGGCGGGCCTACCTCAGCTACCTGGTGCTGGCCGAGGGCGAGGACGCCGCCGGCGCGGACCTGGCCGGGGCCGCGAGCCGGGCGGCGGGCGGGCAGGTGGTGCAGGAGTACCCGCAGATCGGGGCCGCCCTGGTGTACGCGGCCGGGGGGTTCGCCGACCGGGTGCGGGCCAGGCCGGGGATCGCCGCCGTCGGGGCGACCAGGACCGCGCCGGTGGTCGCGCCGCCGCGGGTGGTGGCGGGTGCGGGGGACTTCACGGTGGGGGCGGGACGGGGTGGGGGCGGCGAGGCCGGCGGTGGCGGTGGTGGTGGCGATCGGGCGGACGGGGAGACCACGACGGTGGTCGATCCGGGGGAGAACGGTGCCTGGAACCTGGCCATGGTCGGGGGCGTCGGCGTGCGGGCGGGAGACGGCTCCACGGTGTCCGCCGGGGTCGCGCCGGGTGCCGAGGCGCTGCACAGGGTGCTGGTCGCGGTGCTGGACTCGGGCGTCGACGACACCCACCCGGACCTGCGGGCCGCCGTGGACCCGAAGGCCTCCGTCTCCTGCGCCGACGGCCGGCCCGACGCCCGTACCGGTGCCTGGCGGCCTGACCCCGGGGTCGGTGAGAGCGGCCACGGCACCCACGTCGCCGGGATCGTCGGGGCCGCGAGGGACGGCCACGGTGTCGCCGGGGTCGCGCCGGGCGTGCGGATCGCGGCCGTCCGGCTGCTCGGGCCGCTCGGGCAGTACTACGCCGAGAACATCGTCTGCGGCATGCTCTGGGCCGCCGACCACGGGGCCAGGGCGATCAACAACAGTTACTTCGCCGACCCGTGGAAGTACAACTGCCCGGACGACCGGGACCAGGCCGCGCTGATCGCGGCCGTCGGACGGGCCACCGGGTACGCCCAGCGCAAGGGTGCGGTGGTGGTCGCCTCGGCGGGCAACGACGGGCAGGACCTGGGGGCTCCGCGGACCGACGAGCGCAGCCCCAACGACCGGGTCTCGGGGGCGGCGCGGGTCCGGCACCTGGGCACCGAGTGCGTGCGCCTTCCCGGCGAGTTGCCCGGGGTGGTCACCGTGACGGCGGTCAACCGGGACGGGCATCCGGCGGGGTACTCCAACTACGGGCGCGGGCGGGTCTCGCTGGCCGCCCCCGGGGGTGACCCGGACGGTGGGCCGCAGGGGGCGATCGTCTCCGACTGGCCGGGCGGGCAGTACGTGGCGTTGGCGGGGACCTCGATGGCGGCCGCGCACGTGACCGGGGCGGTGGCGGTGGTGGCGGCGTCGCATCCTGAGCTGGGGGCGGGTGGGCTGGCGGGGGTGCTGGCGGGGGCGGCGGTTTCGGGGTGCCCTTCGGGGCCTCGGGTGTGTGGGGAGCGGCAGTATTTCGGGGCGGGGGTTCTGTGGTTGTCGGGGGGCTTTCGGGAGGGTGGGGTGGCGGGGGCGGCTCCGGGGGTGGCCGCTCCGGGGGCTGGGTGATTTTCGGACTGCCCTGCTCGTGGGTGCGACGCCGGACAGGGGTGGCAGTCTGAAAATCACCCGTCACGCCCCTCTCCGGGCCACCCCCTGCGCCGCCCCCGCCCGCAGCGCGTCCCTCTCGCCGGGAGGGGGAAGGGCGGGTGGGTGGGGACAGGTGGGCAGGGGCAGGGGGCAGGGGGCAGGGCGGCGGGCTTGGGGGCAGGGGGGCGGGCTGGGGGTGTGGGCGCTGGGGCTGGGGGCGGGGTGGGGAGGTGGGTGAGGGGTGCTGGGGGTGGGGGAAAAGTAGGTGACGGGGTGGTGGGGTGGGGGTGAGGATCGGGGCATGGGTGATTCGGGTGCGGCCGTGTTCCTGACGACCGGGCGGGTGGTGTTGCGGCGGTTCACGATGGGGGATGTGGACCGTCTTGTGGAGTTGGACGGGGATCCGGAGGTGATGCGGTTCCTGACCGGGGGGAAGCCGAGTTCGCGGGAGTGGGTGGAGGGGGAGCTGTTGCCGCGGTACCTGGAGCACTACCGGCGGTACGGGGATCTCGGGTGGTGGGCGGCCGAGGAGCGGGCGGGTGGGGCGTTCCTGGGGTGGTTCGAGTTCCGGCCGACGCGGGAGGGGGAGCGGGGGGAGGTCGAGCTCGGGTACCGGTTGCGTCGGGGTGCGTGGGGGCGCGGGTACGCGACGGAGGGGGCGCGGGCGCTGGTGCGGGCCGGCTTCACGGAGCTGGGGGTGGAGCGGGTGGTGGCGTACACGATGGCGGTGAACGCGGGATCGCGGCGGGTGATGGAGAAGAGCGGGCTGTCGTACGTCCGGACGTTCCACGAGGACTATCCGGAGATGATCCCGGGCAGCGAGCACGGCGAGGTCGAGTACGCGCTGACGGCGGGGGACTGGCGGGCCGGGTCCGGGATACTTGTGCCATGAGGCTGACGGAGTTCTGGCGACGGATGTACGCGCACTTCGGGGAGGCGTACGCGGAGTCCTTCGCGAGCGACCACGTGATGAGCGGGCTGGGCGGGCGGACCGTGCGGCAGGCGCTGGAGGCGGGCTGGGAGGCCAAGGACGTCTGGCGCGTCGTCTGTGACACCCAGGGGGTCTCCGGGGTGCTGCGCTGAGTGCCGGCCTCCGGGCGGCATGGGACAGACTGTCCGGGTGACAAGTAGCGCAGAACAGAAGAATCCGGACAGGGCGGAGCGGGACGCCGACGGCGCTCCGGCGGACGGGGGGCTGTGGGGCGGCGGGATGCCGCGCTGGCTGCCGCGGGCGATGGTGCTGTTCCTGGTGCTGGTGGGGCTGTTCCAGTTCGCCGACTGGGCGTTCCGGCAGTTGATCGACCTGTTCGTGATGCTGCTGGTGTCGTTCTTCCTGTCGCTGGCGCTGGAGCCGGCGGTCGACCGGATGGCGGCGCGGGGGGTGCGCCGGGGGGTCGGGACCTTCGTGGTGTTCGTGGCGGTCGGGGTCTCGGTGGTGGGCTTCCTCGCCGCGCTCGGCACGCTGCTGGTCGACCAGGTGGCGAAGATCGCCGGGGACCTGCCGCACCTGGTCGACAATCTGATCGTCTGGATCAACCAGACCTTCCACCAGGAACTCTCGCTGGGTGAGTTGCAGAATCGGTTGCTCAAGGACTCCGGCGCCATCGAGAGCTACGTCCAGCAGGCGGCCGACAACGTCTGGGGCGTCTCCTCCACCCTGATCGGGGGGCTGTTCCAGGCCTTCACGGTCGGGCTGTTCACCTTCTACTTCACCGCCGAGGGCCCGCGGGTGCGGCGGACGGTCTGCTCGATGCTGCCGCCCGCCAAGCAGGCCGAGGTGCTGCGGGCCTGGGAGATCGCGCTGGCCAAGACCGGCGGCTACCTCTATTCCCGGGCGGTGCTCGCGGTGGTGTCGGCGGCCGGGCACTGGGTGATGTTCGCGCTGCTGGACCTGCCGTACGCGGCGGCGATGGCGGTCTGGGTCGGCGTCATGTCGCAGTTCGTGCCGACCATCGGGACGTATCTGGCCGGGGCGCTGCCGATGCTGGTGGCGCTGACCGTGGAGCCGGTGGACGCGCTCTGGGTGCTGGTCTTCGTGGTGGTCTACCAGCAGGTCGAGAACTACCTGCTGCAGCCGCGGATCACCGCGCGGACGGTGGACGTGCACCCGGCGGTGGCGTTCGGGTCGGTGATCGCCGGGGCGGCGCTGCTCGGCGCGGTGGGCGCGCTGATCGCGATCCCGGCGGCGGCGACGCTCCAGGGTTTCGTGGGGACGTACGTGCGGCGGTACGAGGTGGCCACCGATCCGCGGATCGACCGGGGCGAGCAGCGCCGGGCCCGGCGGGAGCTGCGCCGGGAGGCGGCGCGACGGCTGCGCCGGATGGTCGGCGGGGACGGGCAGCGGCGCGGGGAGTGACGCGGGGCGCCGCCCCCGGGGCGTCCCGGGGGCGGCACGGCCCGGACGTGCGAGGCTTGAATCGAACAGGTGTTCTTTGTACTCTCCGGCGAGGAGTTTTCCACAGGCGGAGCCCGGTCGGGCCCGTTTGTCAGTGGGACGCGCTAGCGTCGAGGACGATGAAGCGCACAGCACAGAACCCGAGGGAAAAAGCCATGGCAGGTACGGACCGCGAGAAGGCCCTGGAGACCGCTCTCGCCCAGATCGAGCGGCAGTTCGGCAAGGGCTCGGTGATGCGTCTCGGCGAGAAGGCCAACGAGCCGGTCGAGGTGATCTCCACCGGATCCACCGCCCTGGACGTCGCCCTCGGGGTCGGCGGCATCCCGCGTGGCCGGGTGGTCGAGATCTACGGCCCCGAGTCCTCCGGTAAGACCACCCTGACCCTGCACCTGGCCGCCAACGCCCAGAAGGCCGGCGGCACGGTCGCGTTCGTCGACGCGGAGCACGCGCTCGACCCGGAGTACGCCAAGAAGCTCGGCGTGGACACCGACGCCCTGCTGGTCAGCCAGCCGGACACCGGTGAGCAGGCGCTGGAGATCACCGACATGCTGATCCGCTCCGGCGCGATCGACCTGGTGATCATCGACTCGGTCGCGGCGCTCGTCCCGCGCGCCGAGATCGAGGGTGAGATGGGCGACTCGCACGTCGGTCTCCAGGCCCGGCTGATGAGCCAGGCGCTGCGCAAGATCGCCGGTGCGCTGAACCAGTCGAACACCACCGCGATCTTCATCAACCAGCTGCGCGAGAAGATCGGCGTGATGTTCGGCTCGCCGGAGACCACGACCGGTGGCCGGGCGCTGAAGTTCTACGCCTCGGTCCGCCTCGACATCCGCCGGATCGAGACGCTGAAGGACGGCACCGAGGCGGTCGGCAACCGCACCCGCGTCAAGGTGGTCAAGAACAAGGTCGCCGCGCCGTTCAAGCAGGCCGAGTTCGACATCCTCTACGGCGTGGGCATCAGCCGCGAGGGCGGCCTGATCGACATGGGCGTGGAGCACGGCTTCATCCGCAAGTCGGGCGCCTGGTACACCTACGAGGGCGACCAGCTCGGCCAGGGCAAGGAGAACGCCCGCAACTTCCTGCGGGACAACCCGCAGCTCGCCGACGAGATCGAGCGGAAGATCAAGGGCAAGCTCGGCATCGGTCCGAAGACGGAGGAGCCGGCCGAGGAGACGGCGGAGGCCGCCACCGCCGCCACCGCCACCGCCACCGAGGGCGCCGCCAAGCCGATCACCGCGACCGCCACCAAGACGGCCGCGGCGAAGAAGGCGACGGCGGCGGCTGCCAAGGCCTGAGCCGTTGATGGAGTACGACACGGTGGGCGGCGGCCCGGCGGGCCCGGAGGACGACGACCACGGGCCGCCGGACTGGTTCGCCGCGGTCGCGGAGGAGCCGGAGGCGGAGCCCCCGGCCGCGAGGCCCCGGGCGGGCAACCGCTCTCGGCGCCGCAGCCCGTCCACCACGCAGTGGGCATCCGGCCCCGAGCCGGAGTTCGACCGGGCTCCGGCCCGGGCGGTGCGCGGCGCGGCGCCCCGGCCGGAGCCGGCGGAGGCCTCGGTCGAGGAACTCGGCCTGGTCTCCGCCTCCGGGCTGCCCACCGGCCGTCGGCGGCGGCGCTCCGCCCTGGTGGCCGAGGAACTCGAAGCGGGCCCGCCCGCTTCGGCACGGACGGCCGTGGAGAGCGGCCGGGACGAGGACGGAGCGGCCGGTCACGGGGGTGCGGCCGCCCCGTCCTCCCGGCGCGGGGCGCGCCGGGAGCGATCGGCCGAGGGGCCGCCCGGGGAGAAGACCACCGGCCGTGCCTCCCGGAAGCAGGCCGAGGAGTCGGTCGATCCGGAGACCCGCGCCCGGGACGTCTGCCTGCGGCTGCTGACCGGTGCCGCCAAGACCCGTAAGCAGCTCGCCGACGCCCTGCGCAAGCGGGAGATTCCGGACGAGATCGCCGACCAGGTGCTCACCAGGCTCGAAGAGGTCGGGCTGATCGACGACGCGGCCTTCGCCGCGGCCTGGGTGGAGTCCCGGCACGCCGTCCGGGGCCTGTCCCGGCGGGCACTGGCCCAGGAGCTGCGTACCAAGGGCGTCGCCGCCGACCTGGTCGAGCAGGCCGTCGCCCAACTCGACCACGACGACGAGACGGAAGCGGCCCGGGCGCTGGTCGAGCGGAAGCTGCGGTCCACCCGGGGGCTGGACGCACAGGTGCGCACCCGGCGGCTGGTCGGGATGCTGGCGCGGCGCGGCTACTCCGAGGGGCTGGCGTTCCGGGTGGTGCGCGGTGCGCTGGAGGAGGAGTCGAGTGAGCTGTCGGGCCGGGAGTAGTGGCTCCGGCGGCTCGCGACGGAGCGGATCGGGACGGAGCAGACCGGGCGGGAGTCCGGGTGATGGTCCGTCCCGATGCGGTGGACGGCCTCGGCGCGGACCCGAGCACCCGTGAGGCCGCCCGGCGGGACTCCGCCGAGCCGGGCTGACACCGACCCGGGCCGGCTCCGGGTGACGGTGGTCCGCGAGGCCGTGCCCCGGCGGTGGCCGGTCAGGACACCCCGCTAGGACACACCCCGCTGGGACACGCCCTGGCTCGGGGAGTCCACCTGTTCGGGCGCGGGCCGGTCGGCGGGGTCGGGGGCCTGGGGGAGTGTGGCCGGGCCGCCGCGGGCGCGGTCGGCGAGGGCGAGCAGGTCCTCGGCGACGGCGCCCTGGGTGACGCCGACCAGGTGGCCGTCCGGGCGGATCAGCAGGACGGTGTGCGGGCCGGCGCCCGGGTAGTCCTCGGTGACCAGGACCTCGGCGGGGACCGGCAGTGCCGCGGCGACCTCGGCGAGGCGGGGCATCAGACCGGCGCCGAGCCAGTGCTCGGAGGACCAGACGGCGGTGCCGGGGGCGACCAGCAGCAGCAGGAAGGTGGCGCCGAGCCTGGCGTGCAGGTGGTCGGGGGTGCCGTCGTCGGCGAGCACCGGCAGGTCGGGGACGAGCACGCCGGGGGCGGTGGCGGGCAGCAGCTCGCTGAGCGAGGTGGTGCCGCGGGAGCCGCGTTGCACCGGGACCCTGGCGGGGACGCCGGAGGGCGCCGCCGGGTAGGCGGGCGCGCCGCCGAACCGGCCGGTGCCGAGCTGGCCGTCGGCGAGCAGCGGGGCGTGCTTGCGGAAGCCGCCGACCAGCAGTGAGCGCCGGGTCTGCTGCCAGCCGCGCAGCGGGCGCAGCAGCGGCATGGACTGGTCGACCGCGCGCAGCCTGGCGCCGACCGCCCCGCGCCGCTCGGCCTCGTAGCCGTCCAGCAGCGAGCCGCCGGGCTGCGGGCCGCCGGAGTGGAGGTGCCAGGCGAGGGCGAGCCGCCAGGCGAGGTTGTCGGCGTCGCGCAGCCCGTCCGGGAGGTTCTGCATGCCGAGGGCGCCGTGCAGGTGGGCGGCGTCGCCGGCCAGGAAGCAGCGGTCGGCCCGGAAGCGGGCGGCGAGCCGCTGCTGGGCGGTGTGGTCGGCGGCGGCCAGCAGTTCGAAGCGGGGCAGTTCGCCGCACCAGCCGGTGAGGGTGGAGGTGACCCGGGTGAGCAGGGTGTCCCCGGTGACGATACCGGGCCAGGTGGCGTGCGGGTCGACGGTCTCGGCGGGGGCGGGCCGGCCGGGGGGCAGCCGCCAGTCGAGTCGCCAGACGCCGTCCGGCAGCGGACGGGCGGAGGCCTCGCGGTCGCCCCGCCACGGGGGTTCGCGGTGCAGCCGGGCGCCGTCGAAGGGCAGGTCGACCCGGACGGTGGCGATGGCGTTGCGGTCGACCGCGGGGCGGCCGGGGAAGCGGATCTTCAGGAGTCTGCGGACGGTGGACCGGGCGCCGTCGCAGCCGACCAGGTGGCTGCCGCGCCACCAGGTGGTGGAGCCGTCCTGGGTGCCCACGGTGCGGATGCTGACGCCGTCCCGGTCCTGTTCGAGCTCGACGACCCGGTTGAGCGGGACCAGCTTGATCAGCGGGGTGCCGGTCAGGGCGTCGCGCAGGCCGCGCTGGAGGCGGTGCTGCGGCAGGTGGTAGGTGGGCGAGTCGGTGAGGTCGATCCGCAGCACCTCCTGGCGGCGCCGCCAGACGGCGAAGGAGTCCCACAACGCGGAGTCGGAGACGGCCCTCGGGTAGCCGATCCGGGTCAGGAAGGCGGCGGTGTCGGCGCCGAGGACGAGGCTGCGAGGGCCCTCGGGACAGAGCCCGGAGCCCTCGTCGAGGACGACGGTCGGCACCTCGTGCCGGGCCAGGGCGAGGGCCAGGGCCAGACCGACCGGTCCGGCCCCGACCACGATCACCGGGTCCATGAGGGAACCTCCGGGCACGAACCGGCCGATCGGCCGGCGTCAGTTACCGCTGCCGCATATGCCGCGTGGATTCTCCCGGGAGGTGTCACGAAGAGCAATGCAACAGTTCGCCTGCGTGTCCGTCAAGCAGCAGCCGAAGTGCGCCGGTTCGCGCCGCGACGGCCGCGTGCTTCGATCCAGCGTGCGAGCGCGGTCAACAGCAGGCACATCACGATGTAGATCGGGGCGATCACCAGCACCACGGGGATGTAGGGGAAGCCCGCGGCGTTGATCGGCTGGCTGGCGATCGCCTTACCGACGAACAGCAGCTCGTGGTAGGTGATGATGAAGCCGAGCGAGGTGTCCTTGAGGGTGACGACCAGCTGGCCGATCATCGAGGGCAGCATCGAGCGGACGGCCTGCGGCACCAGGATGGACGTCATCACCTGGGTCTTGCGCATGCCCAGCCCGTACGCCGCCTCGCCCTGGCCGCGCGGGACGGCGTTGACGCCGCTGCGGATGATCTCGGCCTGGACCGCCCCGTTGTAGAGGGTGAGGCCGAGCACCAGCGCCCACATCGGCTGCTGGGCGAAGAAGGCGTAGTAGAGCCCGACGATCAGGATCAGCAGCGGCATCGCCCGGAAGAACTGGGTGAAGGCGGTGCAGGCCCAGCGGACCGGCCGGTGGTCGGAGAGCTGACCGGCCGCCAGCAGGGCGCCCAGGGTGAGCGAGAACAGCGCGGCCAGCCCGAAGGCCTCCAGGGTGGACAGCAGGCCGTCCAGGATCTGCTGCTGGACGTAGGAGTACTGGAAGGCGTCCCAGAGGCCGGGGTCGAACTGCCCGTTGTCGTTCAGCGCGCTGACGGCGTACCAGAGGAGGCCGGCGATGGCGAGCACCGAGAGGACGCCGAACAGGCGGTACCGGGTACGGGCCCGGGGGCCGGGGGTGTCGTAGAGGACGCTCGCCGACGCCTGTCGCTGGAAGATGCTCATGCGCCCACCTCGCCGTGCTCGGCGGGGGCATCCGCCCGTGCGCGCCGTTGGGTGGCTCGCTCGCTGTGCTCGCTCATCGGGCCACCGCCAGTCGGGTTTCCAGGAAGCGGAAGAACGTGGCGATCGTCGCGCTGATCAGCAGGTAGGCGCAGGCCACCCAGAAGAAGATGGCGAAGATCGAGTAGCCGCGCTCGGAGAAGGTCTGCTGGGCGCTGTACAGCTCGGCGACGCTGAACGCGCCGGCGATCGCGGAGTTCCTGGGCAGGGCGATGAACACGCTGCTCAGCGGGCCGAGGACGGTCCGGCCGGCCTGCGGCAGGACGACCAGCGTCAGCGTCTGGCCGAAGGACATGCCGAGGCTGCGGGCGGCCTCGGCCTGGCCGAGCGGCACGGTGTTGATGCCGGAGCGGATCACCTCGCAGACGAACGAGGCGGTGTACCCGCCGAGCGCCAGCACCGCGAACACCGGGTGGCTGAGGTGCACGCCCAGCGGCGGCAGGCCGAAGGTGACGGCGAAGAACAGCAGGGTCAGCGGGGTGTTGCGGAAGAGCGTCACCCAGGCGGTGCCGAAGGCGCGCAGGGCCGGCACCGGGGAGACCCGGAAGGCCGCCAGCAGGGTGCCCAGCAGCAGGGCGAGCAGCGCGCTGAGCGCGCTCACCTCGATCGTCTGTAGGAAGCCGTCGCGGAACAACGCGAAGTTGTCGTCCTCGAACAGGAACCCCATCCGGCGGCCCTCCTCTCAAGTCATGGCCGGGATCGGCGTACGGCGGCGGATCAGTAGCGTTCGAGGGCCGGGACCTCGGGCGCGGCGGAGCCGGAGGCGCCCAGGGTCGCGTCGTAGGCCTTCTTCCAGTCGCCGTTGTCCTCGTGGGCCTTCAGGGCGTCGCTGATCGCGTCGCGCAGCGCCTTGTCGTCCTTGTTGAGGCCGACGCCGTAGTTCTCCTTGGTGAACGGCTTGCCGACGACCTTGAGCTTGGGGGCGTACTTGGAGGCGTAGCCCTTGAGGATCGCGTCGTCGGTGGTGACCGCGTCGACCTCGCCGGACAGCAGCTTCTCGACGCAGGCCGAGTAGGTGTCGAACTGCGTGATCTTCGGGTTGTACTGCTGGATGTTCTTGATCGAGGTCGAGCCGGTGGCGGTGCAGACGTTCTTGCCGCCGGTGCTCTCCGCGCCGGTGATCGAGGTGTTGTCGGCCTTCACCAGCAGGTCCTGGCCGGCGATGTAGTACGGGCCGGCGAAGGAGACGCTCTTCTTGCGCTCGTCGTTGATGCTGTAGGTGCCGACGTAGAAGTCGATCTGGCCCTTGGCGATGGCCGGCTCGCGCTGCGAGGAGACCAGGGTCTGCCACTTGATCTGCTGCGGGGTGAAGCCGAGGTCGGCGGCGATCATCTTGGCGATCTCGATGTCGAAGCCGCTGCGGTCGCCGGTGGCCACGTCCTCCCAGCCGAGGTTCGGCTGGTCGGCCTTGGCGCCGATGATCAGCTGGCCGCGCTTCCTGGCCTCGGCGAGGATCGTGGACTCGACCTTGACGTCGGTCTTGACCGTGTAGGCCGGCAGGGCCGGGGCGCTGCCGCCGCTGCTCGCGGCGGAGCCGCCGGGGGTGCCGTCCTTGCCGCAGGCGGCGGTGGCGGTGAGCGCGACGGCACAGAGCGCGACGGCGAGGGTGCGGGAAGTCCTCATGGGCTGTTCTCCTGGGGCTGGGCCGCGGCGTCAACCGGGCTCTGGCGTCTGGAAGTCGTGCACGGACAGGGGCTGGCCGGCCTGGCTGCCGGTGGCCGTCCTGCGGCTCTCGAAGCGTCAGTGGTGGAGGATCTTCGAGAGGAAGTCCTTGGCGCGGTCGGAGCGCGGCGCGGTGAAGAAGGCGTCCGGGGTGTTCTGCTCGACGATCTTGCCGTCGGCCATGAACAGCACGCGGTTGGCGGCGGAGCGGGCGAAGCCCATCTCGTGGGTGACCACGACCATCGTCATGCCGTCCGCGGCCAGCTGGCGCATGACCTCCAGCACCTCGTTGACCATCTCCGGGTCCAGCGCCGAGGTGGGCTCGTCGAAGAGCATCACCTTGGGCTTCATCGCCAGCGCCCGGGCGATCGCCACGCGCTGCTGCTGGCCGCCGGAGAGCTGGGCCGGGAACTTGTCCGCCTGCGCGCCGACGCCGACCCGCTCCAACAGTTCCCTGGCGGTCTTCTCGGCCTGCGGGCGGGGCACCTTGCGCACCTTCACCTGGCCGATGACCACGTTCTCCAGCACGGTCTTGTGCGCGAACAGGTTGAAGCTCTGGAACACCATGCCGACCTCGGCGCGCAGCCTGGCCAGCTCCTTGCCCTCGGCGGGCAGCGGCCGGCCGTCGATGGTGATCGTGCCGGAGTCGATCGTCTCCAGCCGGTTGATCGTCCGGCAGAGCGTGGACTTGCCCGAACCGGACGGGCCGATCAGCACGACCACCTCGCCCTGGGCGATGCTGAGGTCGATGTCCTGCAGCACGTGCAGCGCGCCGTAGTGCTTGTTGACGTTGCCCAGCACGACCAGCGGGGCGGCTGCGGGGGTGGAGTCCTCGACCGGGCTCTCGGTCATCGCGCCTGCTCCCTCTGTCGTCGAATAGCGCCTGCCTGGGAAGTCTCAACTCCCTTGGGAGGCAGTGGTGGTGCTAATCCGGGAGCCGCGGCCGGCGGAGCCGCAGCCCCCGGTGGGCCGACCTTAGGAGCCGTGACCGTGCGCCGTCAGCCGATCTGAGCGGAACTTGAGCATCACGAAACGGCCACACGGCGCCCGGGTGCTGTTCGCGCGGGCGCCGACGGGGCATGTGACAGCGGGAATCCGCTCCGGTGCTCCCCGTCCCCCACGAGCCCGGTGCGCGGCCGAACCTGGCGCGGGGCCGTTCACTGGCCCATACTGCGCAGGACCGGGACCTGACCGATCGGCCCGGTGATCACCGGTGATCACGTGGGGGAAGGAGGAGAACAGGATGCGACTTCTGCTCGTCGAGGACGACGAACGCGTGGCCGCCGCGCTGGTCGCGGTGCTGGGCCGGCACGGATTCCAGGTCCGGCACGCCCGCAGCGGGCACGAGGCGCTGGACGCCCTGGTGCCGGACGGCAACGAGCCGTACCGCGTGGTGCTGCTCGACCTCGGGCTGCCCGACCGCGACGGCTTCGAGGTGTGCAGCCGGATCAGGGCCGGCAGCGGCGTGCCGGTGATCATGGTCACCGCCCGCGCCGACATCCGCTCCCGGATCCACGGCCTCAACCTGGGCGCCGACGACTACGTCACCAAGCCGTACGACATGGGCGAGCTGCTCGCCCGCATCCACGCCGTGGCCCGCCGCGGCGCCGCCCCCTCCGCGGCGGCGGTGCCCGCGCCCGACACCGTGCCGCAGCAGCGCGGACCGCTGGAGTCCCGCGGCATCCGGATCGACCGGGAGCGCCGCCGGGTCAGCGTGGACGGCCGCGACGTGCCGCTCACCCGCAAGGAGTTCGACCTGCTGGCGCTGCTCGCCCAGAGCCCCGGCGTGGTCTACCGGCGCGAGCAGATCTTCAGCGAGGTCTGGCGCAGCGGCTGGGAGGGCAACGGGCGCACCCTGGAGGTGCACATCGGCTCGCTGCGCAACAAGCTGGCGCTGCCCGGCCTGGTCGAGGCCGTGCGCGGGGTCGGCTACCGGCTGATCCCCGACCGTCCGGCGACCGCCCCGCCCACCCCCGCGGAGCACTGACCGCACGTGCGCACCCGCCTGCTCGGCATCCTGATCGCCCTCATGCTCTGCGTCCTGGCCGCCCTGGGGCTGCCGCTCGCGGCGGCGGTCGCGGCGGCCGAGCAGACCAAGGTGGTCGTCGACCGGCTCGACGACGCCGCCCGGCTCGCCCAGGACCTGCCCACCTCCGGCGCCGTCGGCTCCGCGCGCAAGGGCGAACCGGAACCCGCCCCGGGCGACCTCAGCCGGCAGCGCGCGATCGACGCCGAGGTCAGCCGCTACCACGACCTGTACGGGGTGCGCCTGGGCATCTTCCAGCGCGACGGCCAGGCGATCGCCGCCGCCCCGGCGAACTGGCGGGTGCCCACCGGCGGCTGGGGCGCCCAGGCCTTCCAGGAGGCGCTGGACGGGCGGCGCAGCCACAACCCGCCGCAGGTCTGGCCGTGGACGCCGGACCGGACGATCACCGTCGCCGCCCCGGTGGTGCGCGACGGCGACGTGGTCGCGGTGGTGCTGAGCGAGTCCCCGACCGGGGCGCTGCGCACCCGGATGCTGCACAAGTGGCTGGTGATCGGCGCCGGCGAGGCGGCCGCGATGATCGTCGCCGTGCTGCTCGCCGTCCGGCTCACCGAGTGGGTGCTGCGCCCGGTGCGCACCCTCGACCGGGCCACCCACGACATCGCCACCGGCCGGATGGCCGCCCGGGTCGCCCCCGGCGGAGGACCGCCCGAACTCCAGCGGCTGGCCCGCTCGTTCAACGAGATGGCGGACCACGTGGTGCTCGCCATGGACCAGCAGAAGGCCTTCGTCGCGGACGCCTCGCACCAGCTGCGCAACCCGCTGTCGGCCCTGCTGCTGCGGGTCGAGCTGCTCGGCCTGGAACTGCCGGAGGGCCACGAGGAGGAGCTCAGCGGCGTACGGGAGGAGGGCACCCGGCTGGCCCGGGTGCTGGACGACCTGCTCGGGCTGGCCACCGCCGAGCACGCCCGCCCCGAACCGGAGCGCACCGACCTGGCGGAACTCACCCTGGCCAGGGTGGACGCCTGGCGGCCGGTGGCCGAGCAGCGCGGCATCGGGCTGCGCTGGGACGGCCCGGCCCTGGCGATCGGGATGGCCGACCCGATCGGCTTCGGCTCGGCCCTGGACGCGGTGCTGGACAACGCGCTCAAGTTCAGCCCGGCCGGCAGCGAGGTGCGGCTGCGGGTCGCGGTGCGCCGGGACGAGGTCGCGGTGACCGTGGCCGACGCGGGGCCCGGCCTCACCGAGGACGAGCTGTCCAGGGCCGGGGACCGGTTCTGGCGCAGCCCGCGGCACCAGAACGTGGACGGTTCGGGGCTCGGGCTGTCCATCGCCCGTACCCTGCTGGCGGCCGGCGGCGGTTCGCTCGGCTTCGCGCCGGTCAGACCGACCGGGCTCGCGGTGACGCTGGCGGTGCCGCGGCCGGAGAAGTAGCCGGGGCCTCGGCGGCCTTCGCGGGAGCCACGACGGCGCGGGCCATACGGCGCGGGCTCTACGGCGCGGGCCCTACGGCTTCACCGAGCGGTAGTAGCGCGCCGCGCCCGTGTGCAGCGGGAGCGGGTCGGTGTACACGGCGGTGCGCAGGTCGACCAGCTGGGCGGCGTGCACCTGGGCGCCGATCTGGTCGCGGCTGTCGATCACCGCCCTGGTCACGCCCTCGACCAGCCCCGGGTCGGCGTCGTCCCTGGTGATCAGCAGGTTGGGCACGGCCACCGTGGCGACGGCCTCCTTGGGTTCGGCGCTCGGGTAGGTGCCCTTGGGCATGGTGGCCGCCCGGTAGGCGTCGGTGCCGCCGCCCTCGGCCTTGTGCAGGGCCTCGGAGAGGTCGCCCAGCGGCACGATCCTGATCCTGACGTGCTCCGAGAGGTCGGTGAGCGCGCTGGTGGGCAGGCCGCCGGACCAGAAGAAGGCGTCCACCCTGCCCTCGCGCAGGTCGTCGGCGGCCTCGCCGACCCCCTTGGACACCGGGACGATGTCGTGGTCCGGGTCCAGCCCGGCCGTGGCCAGCAGCCGCCTGGTCACCAGGTTCACCCCGGACTGCGGCAGGCCGACGCCGACCCGCAGGCCCTTGAGGTCGGCGGTGCGGCGCACCGTCGAGGAGGCCGGGACGACGAGCTGGAGGTAGTCGTCGTACAGCCGGGCGATCGCCCGCAGCTTCTCCTTGTCGGGGCCCTGGTAGTCGGCGACCGCGTCGGCGGTGGCTATCGCGAAGGAGTCCCGGCCGGAGAGCACCCGGGTGATGTTGTCGACCGAACCCTCGGAGTTGTCCAGGGCCAGCCGCACCCCCGGCATCGCCCGGGAGACGTGGCCCTGGAGCAGCTGCCCGTACCGGTCGTACACGCCGTGCTGCACACCGGTGGCGAACCGGACCTCGCCGCGCGGGTACCCGGGCGAGCGGCCCGCCGACAGCCACCAGCCGCCGAACCCGGCGACCAGCAGGACCAGCACCAGCACCGCCCGCCACAGCGGGCTGCGGGCCGCGGTGCGGACGGCGGCGCCGGGACGGGACGGGGAGGTGGGGGTCATGCAGGGATACTGCCAGGCGCTCCGGCCGAACGGGAGCCGAACGGGTGGTGGAAGCTCATGGAAAAGCGCTTCGCCGCTGCCCGTACCCTGGTCTGGTGAGCGGTGAGAGCGGATTGAAGAGCTACAAGGTCGTCACGCACGGCTGTCAGATGAACGTCCACGACTCCGAGCGGCTGTCCGGGCTGCTGGAGGACGCGGGCTACGTCAAGGCCGGGTCGGAGGGCGACCCGGACCTCGTGGTGTTCAACACCTGCGCGGTGCGCGAGAACGCCGACAACAAGCTGTACGGCAACCTCGGCCAGCTCGCGCCGGTCAAGACCCGCCACAAGGGCATGCAGATCGCCGTCGGCGGCTGCCTGGCCCAGAAGGACCGCGAGACCATCGTCAAGCGCGCCCCCTGGGTCGACGTGGTCTTCGGCACCCACAACATCGGCCACCTGCCGGCGCTGCTGGAGCGGGCCGCCGTCGAGCGCAGGGCCCAGGTCGAGATCCTGGAGTCGCTGGAGACCTTCCCCTCCACCCTGCCGACCCGCCGCGAGTCGGCGTACGCCGCGTGGGTCGCCATCTCGGTCGGCTGCAACAACACCTGCACCTTCTGCATCGTCCCCGCGCTGCGCGGCAAGGAGGAGGACCGCCGCCCCGGCGACGTCCTCGCCGAGATCGAGGCGCTGGTGGACGAGGGCGTCATCGAGGTGACCCTGCTCGGCCAGAACGTCAACGCCTACGGCTCCGACCTGGGCGACCGCGAGGCCTTCTCCAAGCTGCTGCGCGCCGCCGGGCAGATCGAGGGCCTGGAGCGGATCCGCTTCACCTCGCCGCACCCGCGCGACTTCACCGACGACGTGATCGCCGCGATGGCCGAGACCCCGAACGTGATGCACCAGCTGCACATGCCGCTGCAGTCCGGCTCGGACCGGGTGCTCAAGGCGATGCGCCGCTCCTACCGGCAGGAGCGGTTCCTCGGGATCATCCGCAAGGTCCGCGAGGCGATGCCGGACGCGGCCATCTCCACCGACATCATCGTGGGCTTCCCCGGCGAGACCGAGGAGGACTTTGAGGAGACGATGCACACCGTCCGCGAGGCCCGCTTCACCAACGCCTTCACGTTCCAGTACTCCAAGCGCCCCGGCACCCCCGCCGCGGAGATGGCGGACCAGGTGCCGAAGGAGGTCGTGCAGGCCCGCTACGACCGGCTGATCGCGCTCCAGGAGGAGATCTCCTGGGACGAGAACAAGAAGCAGGTCGGCCGCGTCCTGGAGGTCCTGGTCGCCGAGGGCGAGGGCAAGAAGGACGACCGGACCCAGCGGCTCTCCGGGCGCGCGCCCGACAACCGGCTGGTGCACTTCTCGAAGCCGGAGCAGCCGGTGCGCCCCGGCGACCTGGTGACCGTCGAGATCACCTACGCCGCCCCGCACCACCTGCTCGCCGAGGGCCCGGCGCTCTCGGTGCGCCGCACCCGGGCCGGCGACGCCTGGGAGAAGCGCCAGGCCGCGGCCGCCGCCAAGCCGGCCGGTGTGATGCTCGGTCTGCCGAAGATCGGCGCCCCCGCCGAGCTGCCGCTCGCCGCTCCGGCGGGCGGGGCCTGCTGCGGCGACTGACCCGCGCGTTCCGGGCGGCCCGGCGGGAGCTTCGGCTCCGGCCGGGCCGTTCGGCTTCCCGGCTAGAGTGATCCACATGCTGGTAGCCGCCGCCGTGTGCCCCTGTCCGCCGCTGCTCGTCCCCGAGGTCGCCGCCGGGGCCGCGCCCGAGCTGGACGGCCTGCGCGCCGCCTGCGACGAGGCGCTGGCGGCGCTGGT
>NZ_MSJQ01000330.1 GCF_014596515.1 Streptomyces sp. CBMA156 | reverse complement strand
TCGGGGCCGCACACCGAGGGGCCGCACGCCGCCGGGGCCGCCGGCGCCGTGCCGACGGCCCCGCCAGGGACCCCTGTCACCCGGGAACGCTGTCACCCCGGGGGCGGTGACCAGGGGCGGCCCTCAGTGGGTGAACCGCACCTCCGGGTCGGTGGCGGTCGGTCCGTCGAGCAGCGGCTGCGGGATGCCCTTCAGCTGGAGGTCGAAGAAGGCCCGGACGTACCGGCGGGTGAGCTCGAGGCCGCGCAGGCTCGACGTGGTGGTCCCGGACGGTTGGGGGATGCCGTACGCGTCGAAGAAGAGCGGGAAGTCGGTGAAGCTGCCGTGGTTGGTGCCGTCGAAGGTCAGCCAGCGCTTCCAGCCGTCCAGCCGCGACCAGCTCTCGTTCCAGTTGGCCGCCTTGTCGTCGCCGGCGTGGTTGATCATCAGGAAGGGCTTGCCGCCGATGCCGGACTCCGGCACCGGGAGGTCCATGAAGCCGTCGAGGTTCACCCCGGCGCGGATCCGGTCGTCGGTGAGCAGGGCGGGGACGGTGGCGGCGCCGCCGGCGGAGTGTCCGGCCATGGCGATCCGGTCGCGGTCGATCAGCCGGGCGTGGCGCCAGGCCGGGTGGGGTCGGTCGGTCAGGCGGTCGAGGACGAAGGAGGCGTCCTTCGCCCGGCTCTGGTCCAGGCCCTGCCACGCCTCCCGCGTCCGTAGCTGGCCGCACATCACGCAGGGGAGGGTCCGGCCGTCGGGGAAGGTGGTGCCGGTGTTCTCGTAGGTGTGGTCGATCAGGGCGACGACGTAGCCGTGGCTGGTCAGGTCCTCGGCGAGGCTGCTGAGCGAGGCCCGGGGCATGGTGAAGCCGGGCGACAGGAGGACCAGGGGGTAGTGGCCGCCCTTCGGCCGGGCGCCGGATTCGGCCCAGGTACGGGTGCCGGCCGCCGCCTCGGCCGGGATGGGGCCGCCGGGCAGCTTCCCGTCCAGCAGCGCCTGGGCGGCGGCGGTGGTCATGTAGGGGGCCGGGGTGCCCGTTCCGGCGTGTGCGGGGTAGTACATCGAGACCATCAGCTGGCGTGGGCCGGCGGAGGGCACCCACGGGTCCGGGCGGTCCTGGTCCACCAGGTGCAGGACTTCCTGCCCGACCGCGTACGGGCCCGTAGGGCGCGGCAGTTCGACCCGGGCGGCGGCGGGGGCGGGCGTCCCGGCCGGGATGGTCGTCGAGGCGGTGGGCGGCGCGGCCAGGGCGGGTACGGCGGTGGCGACGGACAGCGGCAGCGCGAGCAGCAGGGCCGCCGCAGCGGCGGTCGTTCGGAGTCGGCTCATGTCCGAGACCGTAGGCCGCTGTCAAGGGAACTGACGTCGACTCAGCGGTGTAGTGATCCCTTCCGGGAAGGGCTCGTGGCCCCCTAGGGGGTGGTCGTCCGAGGGTGGCCACCCGATGGCAGCGGCCGCCCTGAGGTCCTCCAGGAAGTCCGCCGCCGCACGGGCGTTGGGCACCGGAAAGGTGAGCGGGAGGCCGGCCGGGCGCGTCCGGATCTCCAGCTCGCCGAGGTCGGACGCCCGGGCCGAGTGCACCTCCGCCCACCGGTGGGCCTCCGTCGCGGCGAGTGGGTGCGGCGGCCGGTGCACCAGCCCGCCGGCCGTCACCGTCAGCCGCCCCCGGGCGAAGCGGACGCTCCCCTCGGTACGCAGCGTCTCGTGCAGGGCGGCCCGGAGCCCGGGGGAGAGGCGCTCCTCCGATTCCCGGAACAGCCCGGCCAGCCCACGCAGGTGTGCCAGCACCAGCGGCTCCTC
This sequence comes from Streptomyces sp. CBMA156, assembly GCF_014596515.1. Lineage (GTDB taxonomy): Bacteria > Actinomycetota > Actinomycetes > Streptomycetales > Streptomycetaceae > Kitasatospora. The sequence goes on along the minus strand of NZ_MSJQ01000330.1, from coordinate 30,448 downwards.
CGCGCCGGCCGGCCATATTCGTCCGTGCTCGTGCTCTCCGCACGGCCCGCCGGGGGAGTACTCGGTGGCCTCCACGGCGCTCCAGGGCAGTGACTCCTCGCCGCCGCCCGCCGAGACCAGCACCAGCCCGCCCTCGTGGACCCGTACGGACCGCAGCCCGGGCGACGGCCACAGCCGCTCGTACTCGCTCACCGCCACCACCGCGGCGGCCGCCAGCACGGGCGCGGGCCACCACTCCCCGAGCACGAGACAGGCGGCCAGGGCGACGGCCACCGCGAAGAAGTGAACCCACAGCCGCGCCCGCCGGGGCAGCGGCCGGAACCGCCGGTACACCCGCACCACCGGGCCGAGCCGTCCGGCCTGGTCAGGGGAGCCGACCGGGCCGGCCGAACCGGCCGAACTGGCCGAACCAGCCGGGCCGACTGGGCCGGTCACACCGGTCGCACCGGCCGACCGCACCCGCGTCGGCGGCCACGTCACCGCCATGTCGGCCCCCTCTCACCCGGCGGACTCCCCAAGCGGAACCGCGACTGTCGAATCCCCAGCATCGACCGTTCGTCGCCTGAGACGACAGTGCCAATCGACACCTTTTGGCCCGAATCGGCTCCGCCATCATCGCGCCCCGGTTGGAGCCCCTCGCCACGGGGGTGGGTACGGACGAGGCGAACGCCTCCCGGGCCGTGCGGCAGCACGCGCGCCGCCGACCGATCCACTGTCATGCCGAGCTCCTTCCGCTCCGCGGCCCCTCGGAGTGCCGCAACCGTCGGATGCTCAGGATCGACCGCCCGCCACCTCCGACAACAGTGCCGATCAGCACATTCGGGTCGAAATCCCCCGGCCGCAGCGGAGCGGCGTCCGAGCCCTCAGGCCGTCGTCGCGAACTCGTTCTGCAGCCTGCGCAGCAGCGCGGTGCCGGCCGGATCGGCCGGGCGGCGGGTGTTGGCCAGCACCACCACGCCCACCTGCTTCTCCGGGTCGAAGGCCACGAAGGACCTGAACCCGCCCGTGCCCCCGTTGTGCCAGATCTGGAGGTGCCCGCCCTGCTGGGTGTGCAGCCGGTGGCCGAGCCAGCCCAGGTGCGTCCAGGCGAACGGGTTGACCCGGTGGCGGGTCTCCCGGGTGAGGGCGATCGCGGGCGCGAGCGGCGCGTCCGGCTCGCGCTCGGCGGTGAGTTGGGCCCGCAGGAACACCGCGAGGTCGGCGGCCGTCGACCGGAGCCCGCCCATCCCTGGCACGGCCGCGAACTCCCAGTGCGGCACCGGCCGCCCGCCCCCCGTGTGCCCGTGGGCCAGCCGTGCGGACCGCTCCGCGTCCGATCGCACACAGGTGTCCACCAGGCCCAGCGGCTCGCAGACCTCGCGGGCCACCAACTCCTCGTACCCGGTGCCGGACCGCTGCGCGAGGGCCAGGCCGAGCAGCCCGGCGCCGAGGTTGGAGTAGCGGAAGCTGCGCCCCGGTGTGGCCCGCAGCCGCGTCCGGGCGAGCCCGTCGAGTATTCGCTCGGCGGTACAACCGGCGTACGGGTCGGGGTCGTTGGGGGACAGCAGCGATCGCACCGCCATGCCGCGCGGCAGCCGGGGGAGCCCCGAGGTGTGGGTGGCGAGGTGGCGGAGGGTGATCGGCTGCCGACCCTTGGCCGGGACCGCGGCGTGCCCGCCCGGCGCCCCGGTGAGCACCTCGGCGAGCGGCTCGTCCACCTGGACGCCCCCGTCGAGGACCAGCCGGGCGAGCACGAGCGAGGTGAACACCTTGGTGACGGACCCTATTTCGAACAGCGTGTGCGGTCCGGGCACCCCGCCGCCCGGCCCGGTCCGTCCGGCACCACGGATCTCCACGTCGCCACCGGCCAGCCCGGCGACCACCGCACCGACGTGCCGCTCCGCGAGCCGGTCGACCGTCTGTTGCACGAGGGAGGCGAGTTCGTTCATGAGCCGAGGGTAGGCTCCCCCGCCGACCGAAGTCGTCCGCCCGGAAAACGATTTCGACCCCCTCCGATGCGCCTGTGGAGGTACGCCCCGCGCGGTACGCGGCAGCGGACCTCAGCCCTCCAGCGCCTCCCGCAGCCGGGCCGCGACCTCGGCCGCCCCCGCCTCGTCCGGATACCGCCGCCGGGGCCAGAAGAACCCGCGCAGCCCGTCCTTCGGATTCCGCGGCACCACGTGGACGTGCAGGTGTTCTTCGCGGACGAGGTGTCTCATGAGCCGCGACTGAGCTGTGAAACCTGCGCCCCGAGTTCACCCCAGTGGAGGACTGCCCGAACTAGATGAATGAGTCCGATGTCCTCAGTGGTCATATGCGATGAGTGATCGCTTGATCGGAGCGTTGATGGCCCAGTTGTGCCAGATGGCGGTGGCGAGGGCGAGGAGGCGTTGATCGGTACGGGCGAAGACGCCTGCTTCGGTCCGGGCGCCGTGTTGTTCCAGGCTGAGCTGGCCTTTGAGGGTGTCGATGACGGCCTCGATCCACTGGCGGACCCGGGCGAGCCTGCCGAAGCGGGCAGGCTCGCCCCGGCGGTCGGGCCGTACGAGGTGTGCCCCGAGTTCGTCGGTGACGAAGGCCTCGAACGCTGCCCCGGCGAAGCCCTTGTCGCCGAGGATGACCTGCCCGCGGCGTACGAGGTGCGGGTCTCGGCCGAGCATCGCCCGGACCACCTCGCGCTCGCCGAGCTTCGGGTTGGCCAGGCACCAGGTGACCGGCATGCCCTCGGCGGTCGTCAGCAGGTAGAGCCGAAGCCCCCAGAAGAAGCGGGAGTGGCTGGCGCAGTAGCCGTATCCCGCGGTGCCGGCCAGGGCCGAGCGCTTGACCGTCTCCCGGGAGGCGGCGCACGGCACGGGTGTGGAGTCGATCAGCCGCAGGTCGTCGTGCCAGCTCGGCACCTGCCCGGCCAGCGCCCCGATGACCTGCGAGATCAGCGGACCCGCGGTGTTCAGACGCTTGTTGTAGCCGGACTGCCCGGGCAGGTACGGGAACAGGTGCCGCAGCCGGCTGCCCGCGAAGCGGTGCCAGTGCCGTGCGGAGGGGAAACCGAGCAGCACCTGCGCCACGGCCAGACACAGCAGTTCCGCATCCGACAGCCGCGGAGGTCGCCCGATCCGGTGACGAGGGGCCACGTGATCGTCGATGAACACGTACAGTGCCGTCAGAAGGGTGTCCAGGTTCGTCTTCACAAACCAACCAACGGGCACCCTTCGTCATGGTCGCGGCCAGGTCAGCGATCGGACTCATTCATCTAGCGTGATGGGCTAGCGCCTCCTACCTACCGGACTGTCAAGGCTGAGTCTCGCTACGTCAGACTGGTTGCGCCCGAGAGGAGTTCGGGCGATAGGGAGGATGTACGTGAGTGATCTTGGGCTCGTGGGCCCGGCGCAGAGTGACGATCTCTTCCACTTCACGGGCCGTCTGGGTGAGCGCCCGTCAGAGGTTCCGCTGGAGATCCGGGCGATGACTCCACAACAGCGGCTGGACGCGATCCTGCGCGAGGAGCAGTTCCGTGCCTTCGCTCCGTTCGGAGCGTCCGTACCGTGTGTGTGCTTCTCCGAGAGCCCGCCCGACCACCTTGCCCACCTCATACGTCAGCAGAGGTTCTCTCCCTGGGGCATCGTCGGAAGCCGGAAGACCTTGCTCGGCTTGCAGGGCGGATCCGTCGCGTACGTGTCCGATGAGGTGTACGCCAGATTCAAGGCCGCAGGGCTCGCCCACTGGGCGGTACGCACGTCGCCAGCCTCGACCTGGATGCATGAGCGAGAGTGGCGGATACCGCGCTCCGACGGCCTTCTGAAGATCGGCGGATGCAACGCCATTTTGATCGGCGACATCAACTGGCGACCGTCCCTTGTGGAGACGGACGCACAGATGAACATTGCGACGGGCGACGATCTTGATCCATCTGATCCGGCCGAAGGCACGCAACCGGCGATGGCCCTACCAACATTGTGGCGGCAGTCCGAGGTATGGGTGTGGGACAAGGCAGCCGAGGCGGTGACGAAGTACAAGCCTGGCGAGTTGTGCTGAGCCGTCGTCAGAGCTAGTGCCCGAGCCGACGCCACCACCTCCTCCTTCCCGCAGAGCCGTGATCGTGACTTGAGTTAAACCGTGGTCGCGGCATTCAGTTACCGTGATCATTTTCTGAAACGTCAATGATCGTTTTGGTTTGGATGCGTTTCTCCTAGGCATGCCTCGGTCGATGCGCCCACCGGCAGCCAAACTGGACTGATAGTTGGCGTGATAGTAGTCATAGGCGTTGATAGGACCGGCCGAGGGCGTGGTTAGCCGGGTGCCGTCCTAGGCAGCGCACGCCCGTGTGGAGGTTCCGCACCGTCAGACTGGAGCGGTGCAGAGGACATCAACGACCGCCTCCGACCCGATGCCGGTTTACAACCGGGGCGTCTTGCCGCAGGCGGAGACCATCGAGCTGCTGCTCCAGCAGTCCAAGCGCCGCGGTGACGCGGTGCCGATTCGGCGTGCATTCGTCCAGGACACCGAGGACGGGGTGGCCCTAGTCCAGAAGCCCGGTCCGCTCAGTCGGCTCGTGCGGCACGAGAAGGCCCTGGATCTCCTCCTGCTGTTCTACGCGGTCACCAGCGGCGGCGACTTCGGCGCCGTCGAACGAGCCGAGACCTGGGGTCGGGCCACAGGTCTCACCTTCGCGACCGACGGCTCCGCAGGCTCGTCGGTCTCTCGCCTGTGGAACCGGCTCGCCGGGCTCGGCCTGGTGACCCGCAGCACCAAGGGTCGGCTCGCCAAAGTGACCAAGCTGCTCGAAGACGGCAGCGGCGGGCCGTACACGGTTCCGAACGGAGGTGCTGCCCGCAAGGAGGTGTACTTCCGCCTCCCGTACGCGTACTGGCGCGACGGGCTCCACAAGCGGCTCGACATGTCCGGCAAGATCGCGCTGCTTATCGGCATGAGCCTCCGCAAGCCGACCTTCCCCCTGCCGCAGACCGCGACCTTCGCCGGTTACTACGGCATCTCAGAGGCGACGCTCCGCCGGGGCATCAACAACCTCGTTGACGCGAAGGTGCTCACCAAGGTCGACGCCGAGGTCTACGAGACCACCGAGACCGTCACCGGCTATGGCCGGAGGACCTTGTACTCCTTCAGCCCGCCCTACGACCTGAACGTGGACAACAAGACCAAGGAGGCCATGACGAAGGCCGCGGAGGAAGCGTCTGCCGGCCTCGGCCCCCTCACCGAATTCGCCCAGCCGCTGCCGCCCGGCCGGCTTCGAGCGGAAGCCGAGTCCGCTCCCCAACTGGAGGGAGGTGAGGAGAAGTGAGCCCGAAGAACCGGTCGCACTGGCTGAACGTCGCCACGATGCGCGGTGCGGTCGTCGCCGCCGTAATCGGCGGTGTCGTCGTAGAGCTGATGCTCGACGGACTCCACTACCTGATCGGCTGACCCATGGCCTAGGAACCCGGTCAATGATCACGTAGTGAAGTCCGTCTGTCCGCCCCGCCCCGTCAGGGGCGGGGCCTCCTCCATCTCCATCATGCAGCAAACCAAGAACCGCGGTCAGGGGGCACAAGCTGGACACGGGCACCAAAGCGGTGTCGGGTGTCGACTTGTCCGGGGTCATATCCAACCCTTTGGCGTTGGCGTTGGCGTTGGCGTTGGCGTCGGACGGAGGGGCGTGATGTGCCCCTCCGCTGACCGCAATCTCCTGCCGGAGCAGGGTGTTGTCGTGGTGCAGGGCCGCAATGGCGGTGGCCGCAGCGTCCAGGCGGCGGCCCAGCAAGGTGCACTCGCGGGTCTTCTCGGTGAGCTTGCGGCGGAGCTGGGCGATCTCTTCGTCGCGGCGGGCTTCGCCCGGGGTGGCGGTGCCGTGCTCGGTGACGTGGGCGTCCCAGGTCGCGAGGATCGCGGCGGCTCGGTTCATGGTGGCCCTGCTGACCTTGGCTTCTTTCCAGAGGTTCTCCTTGGTGAGACGTCCGTCGGTGTGCTGGGGACGGCCGTCGAAGAGGCGCTGCATCACGTTGCGCAGGGCGCCGGCGGTCTTGGCGGTCACGCCGTCCTCGGTGAGGGTGCGGTCGTTGGTCATGGCTGTTCTTCCAGACGGGTCTGGGCGAGGACGGCTTCGGTGCGTTCCAGCTCGCGGTTGATCAGCGCCCTGCGGACGACTAGCAGGCCAGCGGTGTCGAGGAGCTTGAGCTGGGTGCGCCGATGGGAGTCGTAGATCGGGAGGTGCTCGGGGCCGATCATGCTGTTGTGGCAGCGGTCGGGGCGGCAGCGGTTGTCGAGGGGGCCGGTGTGGCTGGCGGGCACGATCGCGTTCTCCAGGCAGGCGGCGCCAGCCGGGTTCGCTTCGTCGAACAGGCAGTGGTTCAGGGTGCCGAAGCGGATCGTGATCCGGGCCTTGAGCAGGAGGGTGTCCTCGGTCCGGGCGTCGCCACCGCGGGCTGCGACGGTGGCCTGGACCTGGTCGAACGCCTCCTTGATCCGGTCGGCTCCGGGCCCGAAGCCGATGTTGTCGCGGCTGGTGTGGGTGCTGTAGAGGTCCTTGAGGCGGCGGAACTTCGCGGTGTCGAGCGCGTCCTGGAGGTGATCGGCCCAGGCCGGGTCGGAGGCGGCGTAGCCGCGGGTGGAGCGGTTGGCCAGGGCGCGGGTGGCGATGTGCTTGAGCTGGATGCCCAGGGCAATCTCGGATCCGGGGAACTGGTCGGTGAGCATCCCCATGGTGTGTCTTGTGTCCGCAGAGGCCGTGTGCGGATGACCTCGTGTGGCGATTGAGCAGGCGTGTCGATGTGGATCCTTTCGTGACGCAGTCCGTCGGCTGTGTTGCATTCCGCGTCCATGATTGCGGTGCAGATCACACCCTTTGATGGGAGGTCCAAGAGAATGGTGGTGTGCTGTGTCACGGTGCATCACTGCGTCCGTCCCGCGACGCGAAGGCTTCGAGAGCGTCTGCGTCGGTTGCCCGAGCGTTAAGGAAGTAGTCGGCCCACTCGGCGATTTCGGGGTAGGAGGAGTCCTGTATGACCTGAGCGATGGCAGCCTTGGCGTCAAATCCGGTCGATCGCAGTTCGACGCCGGGGCCCAGAAGCGCCCAGTGGGCCCCGCCCGCCCGTAGGGCATGCCGATGCTGCCGGGGTTGATCACGAGTCGGCCGAGGGCGAGGCGGACGAACGGCATGTGTGTATGCCCGCAGACCACCGTGCGGACATCGGAGTCGAGCTCGCTGAAGACTTCTCGCCAGCGGTCAAGGCGTGAGTCCACAAGGACGACCGCCTCATCGTCACGAGGGGTGGCATGGCAAAGCGGCACCATCCCCAGGCCGCGCACCGGCAGAGCGAGTGATCGGGGCAGTCGGCTGAGAAGGTCGAGGTGGTCTTCGCGTAGCTGTTCAGCGGCCCAGGGAGCAATCGGATCGGGGATCGAGTCGCGTTGGCCTCGGCGGTATTCGAGAAGTTCGCGGTCGGCATTGCCGCTGATCCAGACGATGCGGTCACCGAGACCGGTCAGCAGGTCGAGGACCTGGGCCGGCTGCGGGCCGGCGGTGATGTCGCCGGTCAGCACGATGCGATCGGCGGTGCTCACGTCCGGTTCGGCGAGCACGGCCTCCAGGGCAGGCAGGACTCCATGAATGTCGGACAGGACGGCTACTCGGTTCAGCATGGTCACCACTGTGGGATGAGGTTTGCTCGGAGGCGGGGCAGTTCGCCGGACGCGTAGTTCAAGAGGTGGCTGCTTCAGCGCGTACGTTCTTGGAACGCGTACTTCTTCCACGCTCTCCCCTTCAACTGCAGCTGCCGATCACCGTGGTTCGCGGCGCGGGCAGGCGGCTCACTCGGCCTGTCCCGGCAGCGGATTCGCGGAGCCGGACGATCTCCTCGTGCTGGGCGGCGAGCCGGGCAAGGGCCTGACCGCGGAAGTCGGTGAGCTCTTCGACCGTCTGGTCCGACTGGGCCAGCCGTTCCTTGAGCTTGGTGATCTCTGCCTTGAGACGGGCGATCTGGGCCTCGCGTGGGTCGAGGATCTCGCCGGCGTCTTGAAGCGTCTGGAGGCGTCGTTCGAACTCGACGCGGAGGCGCGCGTATGGGCGGGTGCCGTAGAACGCGGTGCGGTCGACGGCGGCCTCTCGGGCGAGGGTCTTGATGTCGCAGGTGCCGCCGGGCGGGATCTCACCGCGCAGGAGGCGGTCCATTGCGGATCGGATGCGGTTCTCGTTCTCGGTGCGCTGGGCTGTGGTGATTCTCAAGAGGACTCCTCGTTCGTGGTGTCGCTGGCGGCGTCGATCTCGGTGACGACCCGCAGGGCCCGGTCGAGGTCGGCCTGGAGCCGGATGCGTTCGGTCTTGCGGGTGGTGCCGAGCTGGCCGATGAAGACCTTTGTTCTGTCTGCGTGCTCGGCCCAGAGGGGCCGGTGCCCGGGGTGGTGGGTGGCCTGCGGGCAGCGGGCGGAGTCACACATCCCGATCAGCGGACGGTCCGCGGCAAGTGTGCCGGCGAGTTTGAGGCAAAGTGCCCGGGAGGGGTCGGAGAACCAGCAGTAGTTCGCCGGTCCGAGGTGCAGGACCTGGGCGCGTTTGGTCAGGAGGTTCAGGACGTCTCGGTCGTTGCGCTGGGTCTTCGGGGCCGCCGCCGAGGCCACATCGAGTTGGGCGTCGATGCCGGCGAAGAACTCGGTGAGGCTTCGGGCGCCGGGACCGGCGGGCAGGATGCCCTCCTGGTAGTTTCGGAACTCCTCCAGCACCAGCCGGAGATTGCGCTCGCTCTCGTGCTTGTTGACCTCGGCAAGGAGTTCGGCCTGGGCTCCGCCGGGGCGCGAGCTGTAGCCCTCGGTCGTGGCGACCGCGATGTGCTTGAGGTGGATCTTGGTCGCGAGGACACCACCAGGCCGGTAGGCCATATCCAAGGCCAGAGACCGCCTCAGCATCCTCAGGTTCACGGGCCCTTCGCGGATCGGTGCGAGTCCGAGTCGTTGTCCGGCCTGCGAGTTGACCCAGTTGCGGAACCAGCGGTAGCGGACGGTGAAGGAGAACCGGCCGAAGAGCAGGGCTCCGTTCTCGGGTGCCTCGTGGAGCTGTTCGGCGAGTTCGATGGAGCGGTGGACCGGCTCGATGACGACCCATTCGTCGTCGGTCCCGCCGAGGGGCTGGCCTTTGACGATCTTGCTGGCGATTCGATAGCGGGTGAACCCGGGGACGGGCTCTTCGAGTGGAAGGCGGCAACCGATCCGCAGTTCCATCAGCTGGCTCGCCCGCATTCCCGAGGCGGTGGCCAGCACGATCATCGCGGCAGTGGGGACGATGCCGACCAGGGCGACGACCTGGAGGCGGTGCAGGGGCGGGGTCCAGGGCAGCACGGACGAGGAGTCCGCCGCGGTGCACCACCACTGCGGCCGGTCCCGCCCGTACCGCCCATGCCACCCGCGCCGAACGCGAAGCCACCGAAGACGGTGGCGGCGCCGCCCTCACGACCTGGGCCGAAGGCGCCGATACTCCCTCCGCTGCCGCCGGCGCCGCCCAACTGGGCGCCGACGAGGCCGTTGCCGGGTGAGGGCCCGGGCAGGAGGCGCGGTTGAAACAGGCGCCGCCGAACTGGGCTTCGCCATGGCCGTGGAGAATGCGCCTGCCTGTGGCCTCTCGACGCCCCGGGACGGCCCACCACAACCTGCCGATGGCCGCCGACGAGGAACACCCACGTCGGATTGTTCCCGGCCTCCAGCCGCCGCGATCACTGAACAACATATTAACTCACCTTCTCCAAACGGTAACTGATGTACAGTCTGGTCGATTCGGCCTTGCCCTCCGCCACGCGCTCCGCGCACACTTCGGTCTCGGGGGACGACATACGGACGGTTGTCACCGAAAGTCGAAAGGGACACTGTGGAGCCGTTGGAATCCTCCGACCCGCGCATGGTCGGGCGGTACCAGGTGATCGCCGGGCTCGGCCGGGGCGCGATGGGGCGGGTGCTGCTGGCCAGCGGACCGGACGGGCGGCTGGTGGCACTCAAACTGATCCACCAGCGGTTCGCCGAGGACGACGGGTTCCGGGTGCGCTTCCGCAGGGAGGTCGACGCCTCCCGCCGGGTCTCCGGGGCGTACACCGCGGCCGTCGTGGACGCGGACACGCAGGCCACGGTCCCCTGGCTGGCCTCCGTCCACGTACCCGGGCCCACCCTCGACCGGGCAGTGGCAACCGCCGGGCCACTGCCCGAGGCGGCGGTGCTACGACTGGCGGCCGGACTGGCCGCCGCCCTGATCGAGGTCCAGCGAGTCGGCCTGGTGCACCGGGACGTCAAACCGTCCAACGTCCTGCTCACCGACGACGGCCCCCGGCTGATCGACTTCGGCATCGCCCGGCCGGTCGTGGCCGAGACGGACAGTACCGGACTCACCCAGCCCGGCACCCTGGTCGGCTCACCCGCGTTCATGTCCCCCGAACAGGCCCAGGGGCAGCACACCGGACAGGCCAGCGACGTGTTCTCACTCGGCGCGGCACTGGTGCTGGCCTGCACCGGGACCGGACCGTTCACCGCCGACTCCGTACCGCTCCTCCTCTACCGGATCGTGCACACCGAACCCGACCTGAGCGCCGTCCCACCCCGGCTGCGCCCAATCGTCGAGGCATGCCTGTACAAGGCCCCCGAAGCCCGGCCCACCCCAGCCCAACTACTGGACGCGCTGGGCGGGATCGCGCCCAGCCCGTGGCCGTGGCCGCCCGCCGTCCAGAGCCTGATCTCGGACGACCGGGCCCGACTCGCCCGACTGCTGCACACCGCCGGGGCATCCGAGACCCACCTGGGAACCCACCCCGCAATCCACCCGGCAGCCCACCCCGCGACACCGCCGCCACTCGTCCGACCCCCGCTCTGGCGCCGCAAGCCGCTGGAACTCGGCCTCGCGGCGACGGCCGCGGCAGCCGCCATCGCCCTGACCGCGGTACTGGCCCTCCCGTCCGACTCGGACGGGACCACCCCCACCACCGGGGCAACCGACGTCTCCGTCGACGCCGAGCTGACGGTGGGCAGTCAGGTCTCCTTCAAGACCGACAGTACGAAGACCCATCTGCGGCACTTCAGGGGCCGCGTCGTCCTCTCCCAGATCGACGATGACGATGTACAGGCCATCAAGGACGCCACCTGGACCGTCCGCACCGGCCTGGCCAACGTCCTCGGTCACACTTGCTACTCCTTCGAGGCGTCGCACTTCGACGGCGAGTACCTCCATCTCGGCGACGGCCAAAAGTTCGAAAAGGCGGGTTTGTCGCAGGACCAGCAATTCAAGGACAACGCGACCTTCTGCGTCGACCTGCTCCAGAACGGCAGCAATAGGATCTGGATGCCGAAGAAGCACAACTACCTGCGGCTCTGGGGCGGGCAGGTCTACGTGGCCGACAAGAACGGGAAGAACGCCTGGGACACCAAGACCAACTGGCAGGAGGAGATCACCTGGGTCGTCGGCCCACCCATCCCCCTGCCCTCCACCTACCCCCCGCAGCCGGTGCCGTAGGACGCGTTCGTGTCCTGACGGGTGCGTCCGGCTGCGGTGCCCGTGGCGTGGCCGGACGACCTCGTCGGCGGCCATCGGCATGTTCCTTCAGTCCGCCGCCGCAGGTGGAGACCACCGGTCCGGACGGCGGGCCGATCGAGGCCGAGGCCACCACCGACGGGCCGGCCAGGCTCATCGCGACCCGACCGACCCTGCCCCCGCGCCTGGTGAACGAGGCGCAGCGCACGGCTGCGCTGGTCCCGGTGGGGATGGCCGGCGGCCTGTTCACGGTGGAGGCGAGTGCCGAGCAGGTACTGCTGTACCGCATCGGAATCGCCACCGCCCTGGGTACCCCCGATGCCGGGGTCGCCCACGCCCGCGCGCTCGACCCCGCTCTCCTGCGGCCGTCACTGAACACGCAGGTGAGGCCGAGGGGTTCGTTGATCAGCATGGTTGGCATCAGAGATCACCGCCCTCGATCTCGTCGGCGAACTCGGCTGCGGCTTCCCGCTCGGCCGCCGTGTCATCGGTCAGTCCGGCCGCGGCTCCGGCCCCCTCGTATGCCTCCCGGTAGATGCGCGTCGTGTCCAGATGGCGGAGGTACTTTTCCGTGGTCAGGACGGTGGAATGGCCTAGAAGATCACGAAGGACCAGTAGTGGGTCCGCCTTGCTCAAGTAGAAGACAAGAGCGGCGTCGGCATCGGTGTCCCGCACGAGTTTCGCGGCCTGCCGGTAGTGCCCTGTGACCAGGTATTCGAGGGTTCTCATCGAGAAGGTGTGGCTTGTGTCCGCAGAGGCCGTGTGCGGTGGGGTGTGTGTTGCGATTGAGCAGGCCGTCCGTGTTGGCCACGTTCGCAACGTCGGCCATCGGTCGTGTTGCATTTCGACGACGCCTTCGTGAGGCGGATCACACTGCCGCGTGGGGTCGTCGTTTCTTTGATCGATGCCCGACACCCCGCATAGGTTGACCTGATGAGGGGTGGATTGCGGGAGCGATGGACGGGACAGCCGCGATGGGTGAGATGGACGCTCGCGGTGTACTTGATCGGCTTCCTTGAAGGGGCTGGTGCCCACTTCCTGGATCTGATCGGCGGTGGGATCCACGTCTATGCGTCCTTCGCGCCGGTGCCTCTGCAGGTGTTCTTCGTCAGCCTGGCGGTCCTCGACCCGACGGTCGTAGTGCTGGTGGGACGCCTTCGGTCGGCGGGTGTCCGGCTGGCCAGCGGCGTGATGATGCTGGACGTCATCGCGAACTGGATCGTCAACTGGCCGCAGCTGCAGGAGAATCCGGCGTGGCTGCTGCGACCTGTCGGACTGCTGCCCATCACGCTCTTCGGCCTGTTCGTCATCGCGACCTCGGTTCCCTTGCTTCGGGCCTTGAAGGGGGTGCCGGTGGATCTCAGCTGCACGACCCGATGACGGTCGTCCGCGGAGAAGGAAGGCGGGTGACACGGTTCGAGGTGTCAGCGCCCCCGCGGAGGTGGACGATCTCCTCGTGTTGGGCGGCGAGCCGGGCCAGAGCCTGGGTGCGGAAGTCCGTGAGCTCGTCGACCGTCTGCTCCGACTGATGAAGCCGTTCCTTGAGCTTCGCGTTCGCCGCCTTGAGCCTGTTGATCTGGGCTTCGCGGGGATCAGGGATCTCCCCGGCCTGCTGCAGGGCCTGCAGGCGTCGCTCGAACTCGACGCGGAGGTGAGTGTAGGGGCGGGTGCCGTAGAACGCGGTGCGGTCGACATCGGCGTCGCGGGCGAGGGTCTTGATGTCGCAGGTGCCGCCGGGCGGGATCTCTCCGCGCAGGAGCCGGTCCATGGCGGCCCGGATGCGGTTCTCGTTCTCGGTGCGCTGGACTGTGGTGATCCTCACGCGGAGTCCTCATCGGCTTGGTCGAGGGTGGCCGCGTCGATCTCGGCGACGACTCGAAGGGCCCGGTCGTAGTCGTTCTGCAGGCGGGAGCGTTCGGTCTTGCGGGCCATGTGGACCGGCAGGCCTACGACCTCGGTGAAGTCCCACACATCGTCCTCGAAGAGCGGGCGGCGAACGGTATCGGGCAGGCCGAGAGCAGCCTCCCGGCAGACGTCGGCGCCGGCGAAGACGGCGGACCGTCCGTCGAACGCATAGGAAACGGCAGTGTTCACGCGGTCATCTCCTCGGGACGCAGGGGCAGTTCGTCATCGCGGTCGGCGATCTGAGTGGTTGCCTTCGCCAGGACGGCAGGATCGAAGCGGTCCAGGATCTGCTGGATCTGGGCCGCATAGGGGCCGAAGACGGCCATGAACTGGGCAGCGGGCATCTGCTGCCACTGCCGGGAGAAGAACGCCTTGAGTCGCAGGAGATTCGCCGCGTGCCGCGGGGCGAACACCGCGAGCGGGCAGAGCAGGCAGACCCAGGGCCGGGCCGGACACGGCTTGCCCTTCGGTCCGTGCAGCCCGGAAAGCTGGTCCCCGCAGGCGGCCGTGAACACATCCCGCTGTCCGCCGACGAGTTCGGCGATCGCCGCATCGTCCAGGTCCATGGCCGCCAGCAGTTGCGGATAGCCCGAGGCCAACGCGGCTGCGTCCTCCTGCGTGATCACTGCTGGCGGGTGAGAGCGCCGCAGCATGTCGTGCTGGGTGTCCTCAATGACCGCCTCGACAGCATGCTGCTGGGCCGGTGTCACGGCAGTCAGGTAGTGGTCGCCCTCGACCGCCGGGGTGTGGTTTGGGTCGATGGTGGCCCGTCCGCTGCCCGTCCAGGTGCTCTTGTCGCGCATCGCATGGTGAGTGGTGCGGATCCGGGAGCGGTGGACCTTCAACGGACGGCCGTCCTGCGTGAGCACCTGGTGGCGCATCACCCATCGCTGGATGGCCGCCCGTGCACCGGAGCCCGTGACGACGGTGAACTGTCCCGGGCGGCTGAGAGCCAACCACAGACGCCGTCGGTCCTCGGGCCCGGTGAAGCTCCGCAGCAGAGCCGAGTGCGCCAGCCACTGCTCCAGCAGCCGAACGGCCCGGCGGGGCAGGGTCAGGCTCTCCGCCGCCGTGCGGCGCTTGACATAAGAGAGAAGGACTGTCGAGTCTCCCGCCCAGTCGATGTCGTCGGTGACCAGGTCGTCAATGCCGTCGGGGACGATGCCGGAGTAGATGCCGAACAGCAGCCGGTAGGCGATCAGAGCGTTGTGCGTGGGGAAGAGATCGGTGTTGGCCTCCAGGAACCCGCCCCGCTGCCAGATCGCTCCCTCGGTGCAGCCGAGTTCCTCGCCGAACCTCGCGGTGGTCACCGGACCGAGTCGGGCCAGCAGCCACCGCACATTCTCGGCCGACCAGCCTCCCGAGCCCGGGTGTTTGCCGCGAGCGGCCGCTGCAAGGGCCTGCCGGTGGGCGGCGTACGACTCGTCGACCAGTGTGCGGCAGACCTCGGTCAGCCGCTGCCATTCCTCCTCCGGATAGGGCGGCAGGGCATGACGGTAGGGCTGGATGTTGAAGTGCCGGCCGGATGCGAGGTCCAGTACTCCCTCGCCGAGGGTGCCGCCGGTCTGGGCGAAACCCTCCAGCATGCTGCGGGTCAGCGCTTCCAACCTCGTCGGGCTGGCCATCCAGAACTCCGCCAGCTGGCCCCGCCGCAGCTGTGCGGCACCACCTGCGAAGCCTTTCGCGGCGAGGGTGCGGACCATGTTCCGCAGGGCCTGGACGTAGAAGTTGACCGTGCCGTCCGAGTCGGCGGTGCCGTGTGGGTGGATCAGATCCACGAGACCGGTCGCCAAGTCGCGGGCCAGGAGCGGGTTGGGGAGTCCGTCCAGACGGTAGTCGGCCCGCCGGCCGTCGCTGAACACGCAGGTGATGCCGAGTGGTTCCTCGATGAGCTGCGTCGGCATCAGCTGTCCCGCCCCCCGAGATCATCATTGAACTCGGCGGCGGCTTCCTGCTCGGTCGCCGCATCGTTGGTCAGTCCGGCTGCTGCCCCGGCGCCCTCGTATGCCTCCCGGTAGATGCGGGTGGTGTCCAGGCGGCGGAGGTACTTTTCCGTGACGAGGACGGTGCTATGCCCCAGAAGGTCTCGCAGGATCAGCAGCGGGTCGGCCTTGGAGAGGTAGAAGACCAGCGCGGCATCCGCTTCGGTGTCTCTCACGAGCTTTGCTGCCTGCCGGTAGTGGCCGGTAACCAGGTATTCGAGCGTCCTGATCGAGAACGAGTGGCGGAGTCGGTGGGCGTGAACGTGCGGGAAGCGGGGCTCGAAGCGGGCCCGGATCCGGTCCGAGGTCCGTTCGAAGACGCTGGCCCAGACGGTGAACGGGCCGCCGCCGTTCTTCACCGCCAGCAGGCACGAGCCGCCCTCGGGGGCGACCAGGCGTCGGCGTTCGGCCGGGGTGAGTGAGTCCCACGAGCGGCGCACCCCGTTGACCCGCCCGCCGCGGGGACCGGGCTCGGTGACCATGAGCGGCTCGCCCCACCGGCGCGGCGGCTTCCACCCGGAGCCCTCGGTGGTGGCCGCGCGGTCCAGCGCCAGGTAGTCGTGCAGCCCGGCGAGGGCCTCGTAGGAGGTCCAGGTGGTGCGGAACTTCTTTCCCTTGGTGATCCCGGCCGGAACCGGGAACGGGATCGGCACTGCGGTCGGCTCCGGCGGCAGGGCGGGGATCTCCCAGGGCAGCAGGTGGGTGAACTCCTGCAGCCGCAGGCCGGTGGCCAGCGCGAGGTCGCCGATCGCGGCGTTGCGGGTCAGCTCCCGGCCGTGGAAGCCGGTGTCCTGCGAGCCGTCCGGCGCCAGCCCCCGCAGTCCGTTTCGGAACAGCTCGGTGAAGTCCGGCTCCAGGTACTTGATCGTCACATGCGGCTTCGGCGTGCGGCGGACCGCCAGGTTCACCCGCACCTCCCGGCCGGTCCCGGCGAACAGTGCCCGCGCGGACCGGTAGGTGAACGGCTCCGCTGCCGCGTAGCCCTCGGCCATCGCCCACCGGTAGAACAACGACAGGATGCTCATGTGCTGGCCCCACGTCGTCGCAGCGAACCGCGCCTTGGCCGGTCCGGCAGCCCGGTGCTCGGCGTACCGGCTCAAGCCCGCCTTCAGGCGCTCACGCGAGTCGAACAGATCCACCCCGTGATCGGCCAGGAACTCCGTCCATGCCTTGAGGGCCCTCGCGTAGTTCTCCCACGAGCTCGGCGCCGGGGCCCCGCTCGCCGGTAGCTCGCGTAACCAGCGGTTCACCACCGCTGCGGGGCGCGGTGCGGCCGGGCCGTCCTCGAAGCGCAGGTCGTCGTCGACGAGCACGGGCATCCCCTCGGGGATCAACGGCCGGTGCTCGATGTCCCAGGACTGCCAGCCGTGGGACGAGAAGAAAGTCAGGATCACGAGCGCTGACAGTAGAAACACCACACGACCCGAGGCAACTCACAAACCCCAAGGCCACACGCCTACTTGGAGTCAATCGCCACACGGGAACTAAGCAGAGGCAATGTGGCGCAGGTCGTGCCAGCGCCAGCGCCGGGCGGGCAGGAGCGGCGTGGTGGCGTCCACCCGGTCCTGCATCCGGCGCCAGGCCGTGTGCCGGTAGCGCTTCCAGGAGTCCGCGCCGGGCACCAGGCCGCTGCGGCAGACGAACACCGCCAGCGCCTCCAGGCCGAAGTCGCCCTCGCGCACCGCGATCCGCCGCAGCGCCGGGGGCATCGCCTTCATGTCGAACACCCGGCGCACCCCGTCCAGGACCCCGCTGATCAGGCCGCTGTCCGGATCGACGCGCGAGACGACGAACAGGTCGCGGTGCCGGCGCTCCAGAGTCCGGGCCGCGCCCGCAGTCAGCTCCGGCCGCTCCAGCAGGACGTAGGTCTCCACCGCCCCGACGGCTTCCTCCGGAGCGTAGACGGTGCGGGCCTTGCCGTACTTCGCGCATGCCTGGACGGTGAACTCGGCTGCCTGGCCCGGCCGGTTGACCCCGATCCCGAGCTCGGGCAGCAGGACAGTGGCCCACTCGCGCGGGCGCATCCCCGTCCCCAGTGCCAGGTCCGAGCCCGCGCGATTGCGCAACGGCGCCCAGCCCCGGAAGGTCCGGTCAACCCGGGAATCCGGATGCTGACCGCCCAGGCCGACGTCGCGGAAGTACCGGTACTGCTCCAGCGTCAGGTGCCGGATGTCCATCCCGCTCCGCACCCGCGGCGCGGAGGCGTTGCGGCCCCTCGCCGCGACCCGGGCCGGCGCGTTCTGGAGGTATCCCTCCTTGACGGCGAATTTGAAGAACCGGTCGAGGACACCGGACTCCTTGCCCCAGGCCGACGAGCCGATCGGCCGCTCCTGCAGTTGGGTCCGGGCCCGTTTGTAGGTCACCTGGTCCGACTCCGTCACGATCAGCACGTCATGGCCGCGGCTCTCCTGGTGCCCGGCGAACCGCGCCATGATCCGGCCGTAGTCCTTCAACGTGGACTCGGCCAGATCGGCGTACGACAGGCCACGGCCCCAGGTGCAGAGCGGCTCGACCGGCATCATCGTCTCCTCATCGAGGTACACCGGCGTCCCATCAGAGATCGCCCGGTGCTCCAGCAACCGGGCCACCTCCTGCCCAGACAGCGCGGGGCTGTTGAGGGAGCGCACCGCCTCCTTCGAGCTCACCGCGAACAACAGCATCTCCAACTCCCCGTGAGGCATCCAGGAGACGAGAGATAGCAGCCGGTGAGGGGCCCTCCGGACCCCGTTCACCAGCCCGAGCGACACCTCATGAGACAGATCTGAACTGCCCCAAGAACAGGTGCGGCACCGACTGGCTGATCCGGTTGTTCGCCGCCACGAAGCTGCCCGCCGCGCCCAGCCCCCGCTCGACGGCCGCGGCCACCCGCTGCACCCGCAGGAAGAACGGTCCCACCTCGGCCGGCGGCAGGTCGGCGAGCGTCGGGTGGTGGGCGCGCGGCACGACCAGGACGTGCCCGGGGAACAGCGGCCGGCGGTCCAGGAAGGCCACCGCCACCTCGTCGTCCAGCACCAGGTGCGCCGGTTCCTCGCCCGCCACCACCGCACAGAAGACGCAGTCCATCCGTCCATTCAAACCAGTGGCGGCCGTCCCGGCACCCCCGCAAACCGTCACGGACCCGGCTTCACCCGACCGGCCGCCGACCGGGTGCGGCCGCCCCGCCGCCGGGCGCACGGTGCTGCCGGGGGCCGGAGAGCGGGCGCGTCGAGCGCCCCACGAGGAGGTGGCCCGGATGTCGGGCAAGTTCGAGGTCTATCAGGACGCCGGCGGCAAGTACCGGTTCCGGCTCAAGGCGGGCAACGGCGAGATCGTCGCCACCGGCCAGGGCTACGTCAGCAAGGACGCCGCGCACAAGGGCGTCGAAGCGGTCCAGCGGGCCGCCGACGGCGCGCCCGTGGTGGACGTGCCCAAGGCCGCCTGAGCACGCCCCGCCCGGCGCCCGGCCCGCCGGGGCCGGCCGCCGGGCGGGGCGTGAACGGCAGGGACCCCCGCGAACGGCACGGGGTGCCCCGGCAGCTCACTCGTACCGGTACAGCAGCGCCTCCCGCTCGTGCTGCTCGACCATCTCCACGGTCAGCGACTCGTCCCGCAGGTGGGAGAGCGTGACCTCCGCCGAACTCGGCTGGGCGTCCTGGGCGAGCCAGTTCTCCGGCTTCCACGCCGAGGAGCGCAGGAAGGCCTTCGGGCAGTGCCCGTACACCTCCTCGACGGCGACCACGATCGCGCTGCGCGGCGGCTTGCCGACGGCGGTCAGCTGCCGCAGCAGCTCCGGGTCGGTCGAGACGCAGGCCCGCCCGTTGACCCGCAGCGTGGCGTCCCGGCCGGGGACGACGAAGAGCAGCCCGACCCGGCCGGTCTCCAGGACGTTGTGCAGGGTGTCCAGCCGCTTGTTGCCGGTGGCGTCCGGGATGGCCAGGGTGTACTCGGCGAGCACCGAGACCAGCCCGGCCGGCCCGCCCCGCGGGGAGACGTCGCAGCGCCCGGCGGCGTCCGAGCTGGCCACGAACACCAGCGGGGAGCAGGCGATCAGGCGCTGGGCGACCTCGTGCAGCCGGTCGACCTGCTTGCCGCGGGCCTGGGCACTGGGCTGCTCGTAGATCTCGCGCAACTGGGCGGGATCGCTGAGCGCACCCGCGCTGAGAGCCCCGAACAGGCCGCTCGGGCGGTCCTGACCGGTACTTGACGGAACGGCGGCTTCCGGTGTGATGGTCATGCCGGAAATCTAACCGAGGCCCCTCGGTGAAGGACCGGCCGGCAGCCCCGGACCCCTCGCGGAGGACTGGCGGGACCCCTCGGCGAAGGACCGCCCGGACCCCTGTTCACCAGCGGATTTCCGCTGATAATGGGGCCAGGGGACCAGCCGCAGCCGGAGGTGGTGGTCGTGATCGTCAGAATCTGGGCCGGGCAGGTGCTGGCCGGTCGCATCGAGGAGTTCTGCGCGCACCTGGCCGCTCAGGTGATCCCGCAGCTGGGCCGGACGGACGGCTGCCTGGGCGGTGAGCTGCTGCGCTCGGTCTCCGAGGACGGGCACCGCGTCCTGGTGGTGAGCCGCTGGCGCGACGAGGAGGCGCTGCGCGGGTACGCCGGGCCGATGTGGCGGATCCGGCCGGTCTGGTCGGAGGGCGAGCTGCGCTACCTCGCCCACCCCCCGGAGGTCACCCACTTCACCTCGATCGCCGCCCCGGCCGCGCCCTGAGGCCGCGGCCCGCCGTTTCGCGGGGCGGGTAGCAGGCTGCCGCGCATTCCCCGCAAGCCCGTGAAACAGGCCACAGTCGGAGACTCTCCCTGCCCTTGCGTCGACCGTGGCAGAATGACGGCATCAAGCAGTGACGTTCAGCGCACTCCGGGGTCGGTGAAAATCCGAACCGGCGGTTACAGTCCGCGACCCGTCCGCAGCCAGCGGCCGGTTGACCAGGTGAAATTCCTGGACCGACGGTTAAAGTCCGGATGGGAGGCGTGCGCGGGCGGACGAAGAGCAGTACCCGTGGTCCATCGGCAGGCGACAGCCGGCCTTCCGGGCCTCGGTGAGGTGCGACGACGGGAGCGGTGTCTCCCGGGCCGGGCGAGCGATCTCCCGGCGGCTTCGGCATCCCGGCGACGGGTCGTGCCCGGGGTCCGTGCGCCGCTGCCCGTCCGCGTTATCTCCCCTGCCGCCCCGGAGTCCGCGCCCCAAGCGCGAGGAGAACCCGGGTGTTCACCGGCATCATCGAAGAGCTCGGCGAGGTCGTGTCGATCGAGGAGATCGGCGACTCCTCGCGGATCCGCCTGCGTGGCCCGGTGGTCTGTACGGGTGCCCGGCACGGAGACTCCATCGCGGTCAACGGCGTGTGCCTGACCGTCGTCGACAGCCCGGCGGAACTGGCCGCCGGCACCGGCGAGTTCAGCGCCGACGTGATGGCCGAGACGCTGCACCGGTCCAGCCTCGGCGAGCTGGCGCCCGGCTCCCGGGTCAATCTGGAGCGCGCCATGGCGCTCGGCGCCCGGCTGGGCGGCCACCTCGTCCAGGGCCATGTCGACGCCACCGGGCGGCTGTTGAGCCGCGAGCCCGGCGAGCGCGGCGCGGACGGCACGCTGCGCTGGGAGGTGCTGCGCTTCTCGCTGCCGGACACCGTCTCCCGCTACCTGGTGGAGAAGGGCTCGATCACGGTCGACGGCGTCAGCCTCACCGTGGTGGAGGCCGCCCGGGACAGCTTCACCGTCAGCCTCATCCCGGCCACCCTCGCGCTGACCACGCTCGGCGCCAGGGCCGTGGGGGAGAGCGTCAACCTGGAGGTGGACGTGCTCGCGAAGTACGTCGAGCGCCTCCTGGAGTCCCGCACCCTGCCCGCCCTGCCGGGCCTTTCCGACCCGACCAACCCGACCGACCCGACCGGCCTGCCGGTCGACGCAGCCCCGGGGGAGTCCCAGTGAGCTGGCTCAGCGGCGAGGCGTTCACCGTCCTCGGCGAACACGTCAAGTGGGCCGACATGATCGGCAACATCCTCGGCCTCGGCGGGCTCGCGCTCGGCTGGCGCCGTTCGGTCTGGAGCTGGCCGGTCCAGCTGCTGTCCGGCGCGGTGCTGATCACCGCCTACCTGGGCGGCCACGTTCCCGGCCTGATCGGCAAGCAGCTGATCGTGATCGCCACCGCCTCGTGGGGCTGGGCGCAGTGGCAGCGGGGCCGTCGCAACGGCGGCGGGATCGCCGTACGGTTCGCGCGCTGGCCCGAGCGGATCGCCCTCGCGGCGGGCACCGCGGCCGGCACGGTCGCCCTCGCCCTGCTCTTCACGTCCTACCCCAGCCTGTCCTGGAGCCCCTGGTCGGACGCCTACATCTTCGTCGGCACGCTGGCCGCGATGGTCGCCCAGGCCCGCGGCTGGGTGGAGTTCTGGTTCGCCTGGATCGCGGTCGACGCGGTCGGCGTGCCGTTCGCCTTCAACAGCGGCTACACCTTCTCCGGCCTCACCTACTCCGTCTACTTCGTCCTGGTGCTGCTCGGCCTGCGTTCCTGGTGGCTGAGCACCCGTGAGCCGCGCGCCAAGTCCGCCACCCGCCCGCAGGGAGCCACGGTATGACCGAGCAGACCGAGAACCAGTCCGGCAACGGCGCCACCGAGCCCGAGTTCGTCCTCGACCCGGTGGAGCGGGCCATCGCCGACATCGCCCTCGGCCGCGCCGTGATCGTGGTCGACGACGAGGACCGAGAGAACGAGGGCGACATCGTCTTCGCCGCCTCCGCCGCCACCCCCGAGCTGATGGCCTTCACCATCCGCTACAGCTCCGGCGTGATCTGCGCGCCGATGACCGGCGAGGAGCTGGACCGCCTCAGGCTCCCGCCGATGACCCAGGTCAACGAGGACCGCAAGGGCACCGCGTACACCGTCTCGGTGGACGCCAGGGAGGGGGTGGACACCGGCATCTCCGCCGCCGACCGTGCCCGCACCGTACGGCTGCTCTCCTCGTCCGGCACCGAGCCCGGCGACCTCACCCGCCCCGGGCACGTCTTCCCGCTGCGCGCCGTCGAGGGCGGCGTGCTGGTCCGCCCCGGCCACACCGAGGCGGCGGTCGACCTGGCCAGGCTGGCCGGACTCGCGCCGGCCGGCGCGATCGCCGAGGTGGTCAACGACGACGGCACCATGGCCCGGCTGCCCGAGCTGGTCGCCTTCGCCCGGGCGCACGGCCTCGCGATCATCTCGATCGAGGACCTGATCGCCTACCGCCGCCGGACCGAGCTGCACGTCGACCGGGCGGCCACCACCGCCCTGCCCACCGCGTACGGCGAGTTCACCGCGGTCGGCTACAAGGGCACCCTCGACGGGGTCGAGCACCTCGCGCTGGTGGCCGGCGGACTGGACGAGCAGGGGCGGCTGCCGGCGGGCGAGGACGTTCTGGTGCGGGTCCACTCCGAGTGCCTGACCGGTGACGTCTTCGGCTCGCTGCGCTGTGACTGCGGCCCCCAGCTGGAGGCCTCGCTGCGGCGGGTCACCGAGGCCGGGCGCGGCGTGGTGCTGTACCTGCGCGGCCACGAGGGGCGGGGGATCGGCCTGGCCCACAAGCTGCGCGCCTACCAGCTCCAGGAGCAGGGGCGGGACACCGTCGACGCCAACCTGGACCTCGGCCTGCCCGCGGACGCCCGCGACTACAGCATCGCGGCCCAGATGCTGGTGGACCTCGGCGTCCGCTCGCTCGCCCTGCTCACCAACAACCCGCAGAAGCTGACCGCGCTGACCGAGCACGGGCTCAAGGTCAAGGGGCGCGAAGCGGTCGAGATCGCGCCCGGCGAGCACAACCTGCGCTACCTGCGCACCAAGCGCGACCGGATGGGCCACGACCTGCCCGGCCTGGACTCCTGAACCACCCCTCCCGGCAGAGACACCAGCAGAGACACCACAGGAAGTAGGAACCATGAGCGGCCACGGAGCCCCCGAACTGACCATCGACGGCGCCGCCGGCCTCAAGGTCGCCGTCGTCGCCGCCCAGTGGCACGACACGGTGATGAACGGCCTGCTGGACGGCGCCCACCGCGCGTTCGAGGAGCTGGGCGTCACCGGGCCGACCGTGCTGCGGGTGCCCGGCACCTTCGAGCTGCCGGTCGCCGCCAAGCGCCTCGCCGAGCGCGGCTACGACGCCGTGGTGGCCCTCGGCGTGGTCATCCGCGGCGGCACCCCGCACTTCGACTACGTCTGCCAGGCGGCCACCGCCGGCCTCGCCCAGGTCAGTGTGGACACCGGTGTCCCGGTCGGCTTCGGCGTGCTGACCTGCGACAACGAGGAGCAGGCGATCGACCGCGCGGGCCTGCCTGGCTCCGCCGAGGACAAGGGCCACGAGGCCGCCACGGCCGCCGTCGCCACCGCCGTGGTGCTGCGCGCCGCGCTCTGACGACGGCCGGGACGGTCCCGGAGCGCGGACGTCCACTCGACTGTCCACGGTCCGGGACCGTTTACCGTCCGTCCGCCCGTACGCCGTAAGGTGGGCCCATCATGGCTTCGAAGACATTCGAGGAGCTCTTCGCCGAGCTCCAGCAGAAGGCCGCCACCGGCGACCCCTCGTCCTCCCGTACCGCGCAGCTCGTCCAGCAGGGCGTCCATGCGATCGGCAAGAAGGTCGTCGAGGAGGCCGCCGAGGTCTGGATGGCCGCCGAGTTCCAGTCGGACGAGCAGACCGCGGAGGAGGTCTCGCAGCTCCTCTATCACCTTCAGGTGATGATGATCGCCCGCGGCCTGACCCTCGACGACGTCTACAAGTACCTCTAGAGACCCCGCTCTCCCGAGCACACCCATCCTCCCAACAGGTAAGGAAGCAACCTCCCATGCTGCGCATCGCCGTCCCCAACAAGGGTTCGCTCTCGGGTCCCGCGGCGGAGATGCTCCATGAGGCCGGCTACCGCCAGCGGAAGGACCCCAAGGAGCTCGTCCTCGTCGACCCGGCCAACGAGGTGGAGTTCTTCTTCCTCCGCCCGCGGGACATCGCCGTCTACGTCGGCTCCGGCCGTCTCGACGTCGGCATCACCGGCCGTGACCTGCTGCTGGACTCGCACTCCAACGCCGAGGAGGTGCTCGCGCTCGGCTTCGCCGGGTCGACCTTCCGCTTCGCCCGCCCCGAGGGCGTGGACGTCGATGACGTCAAGGGCCTGGAGGGCCTGCGGATCGCCACCTCGTACACCGGCCTGGTCGAGCAGCACCTGGCCGACCACGGAGTGAAGGCGACGGTCACCAAGCTGGACGGCGCGGTCGAGACCGCGGTGCAGCTGGGCGTCGCCGACGTGATCGCCGACGTGGTGGAGACCGGAACGAGCCTGCGCAACGCCGGTCTCGAGGTGTTCGGCGAGCCGATCCTGGTCTCCGACTCGGTGGTGATCCGGCCCAAGGGCGCCGGCGAGGACGCCCGGGTCGATCAGTTCCTGCGCCGCCTCCAGGGCGTGCTGGTGGCCCGCCGCTACGTGCTGATGGACTACGACATCCGCGCCGAGAAGGTCGGCGCCGCCGTCGCGCTCACCCCGGGCCTGGAGTCGCCGACCGTCTCGCCGCTGCACACCGAGGGCTGGGTCGCGGTGCGTTCGATGGTGCTCCGCAAGGAGGCCCAGCAGATCATGGACGACCTGTGGAGCATCGGCGCCCGGGCCATCCTGGTCACCAACATCCACGCCTGCCGCCTCTGACCCGAGCGGAACGCCCGGCCCGCGCACCCGAGCGACCCGCGTGACCGCGCCGCCCGGGTGACCTGGCCGCCCGTCCGCGAGTAAAGAACGGTTCAATGGGGCGGGGACGCCGACCGCGTCCCCGCCCCTCGCGCTGCCGCCACCAGAACCACCCCCGGAGTCCCCACGTGTCCACGCCGTCCGTCCAGTTCCCCGTCACCTGGGCGCCGCGCCGCACCCGCGCCGTGCTGCTGCCGGTCTGCGTGCTGCTGGTGGCGCTGTTCTCCGCGATGGCCGTGATGCTCCCGGAGAACTGGCAGCTCAACGACCGGATCATGATGACGGCCAGCGGCGTCCTGTTCGCCGCCGTCGGCCTGATGCTGGCCCGCCCCCGGGTGAGCGCCGACGCGGACGGCGTGACGGTGGTCAACTTCGTCCGCCGCCGCCGGCTCGCCTGGGCCGAGATCGTCCGGGTCAACCTCCGCCAGGGCGACCCGTGGGCGACCCTCGACCTGGCCGACGGCACCTCCCTCGCCGCGGTCGGCATCCAGCCCGGGGTCGGCAGGGCCCAGGCCATCGCGGACGCCCGCGCGCTGCGCGACCTGGTCGAGCGGCACGCCCGGGGCTGAGCCGCCACCCGCCCGTCCACCCCCTCCACTCGACCCCGGCAGCCCGCTCCCGGCACCCCGCCCCCGGTGGGCCGAAGGGTGCCCTTACCTCTGTCCGGGTATGGTCTACGCTGGTAAAAGCAGGGCAAAGTGCGCCCTGCTCCCGATCGAGTGCCCGATATCCGACCAGAGGAGTGACACTCCCCCTCGATGGACGATCCGTCCGGTAGTACCTGCGCCGCCTCGCTTCCGATCCCCGGAAGGCAGGCGGCACTGTGATCACCGCCTGGCTGCTGTTGCTCGCAGCCGTTCTCCTGATCCTCGCCAACGGCCTGTTCGTGGCCGCCGAGTTCGCCTTCGTGACCGTCGAGCGCGGGGCGGTGCAACGCTCCGCGGAGGCGGGCGACGCCAAGTCCCAGCGGGTCGCCAGGGCCCTGCGGCACCTCTCCTTCGAACTCTCCGGCGCCCAGCTCGGCATCACGGTCACCTCGCTGGTGGTCGGCATGCTCGCCGAGCCGGCCCTGTCCACCCTGCTCGCACCCGTCATGTCCGGCATCGGCGTGCCCGACTCGGCCGCCCGCGGCGTCTCCGTGGTCGTCGGCATGGTGCTGGCCACCGTCGTCCAGATGGTGATCGGCGAGCTGGTGCCGAAGAACTGGGCGATCTCCCACCCGCTCCAGGTGGCCCGCGCGGTCGCCGCCCCGCACATGGCCTTCTCCTTCGTCTGCCGCCCGCTGATCAGCTTCCTGAACGGCACCGCCGACCGGACCGTCCGGGCCTTCGGCGTCGAGCCGCAGGAGGAGCTGGGGCACGCCCGCACCCCGGACGAGCTGGTCTCGCTGGCCCGTCACTCGGCCAAGGCCGGCGCGATAGACGAGGAGTCGGCGACGCTGTTCGTCCGCACCCTCGGCCTGCGCGAGCTGACCGCCGAGTCCGTGATGACCCCGCGGGTGGACGTGGCCGCGCTCCAGGGCGACGCCACCGCCTCCGACGTGATCAACCTGACCAGGGCCACCGGCCTGTCCCGCTTCCCGGTCTACACCGACAGCCTGGACGAGGTCACCGGCATCGTCACGCTCAAGGACGCCCTGGCCGTCCCGGCCGCCCGCCGCGGCCTGGTGCGGGTCGGCGCGCTGTCCTCGGCGCCGCTGCTGGTGCCCGAGACGCTGCCCGCCGAGCGGTTGCTCGACCAGCTGCGCCGCCTCCAGCCGATGGCCATCGTGGTCGACGAGTACGGCGGCACCGCCGGCGTCGTCACCGTCGAGGACATCGTCGAGGAGATCGTCGGCGAGGTGCAGGACGAGCACGACCCCGACGACCACCCCGAGCTGTTCCCGCTGCCGTCGGTCAACGGCCTGCCGGTCTGGGAGGCCGACGGCCGCGCCCGGATCGACCAGCTGGAGCG
Source organism: Streptomyces sp. CBMA156 (assembly GCF_014596515.1). Lineage (GTDB taxonomy): Bacteria > Actinomycetota > Actinomycetes > Streptomycetales > Streptomycetaceae > Kitasatospora. The sequence continues at coordinate 3,466 of NZ_MSJQ01000330.1, read as the reverse complement.
GATCGGCCTGAACGCCCCGGACGGCCCGTACGAGACCCTGGCCGGTCTGGTCACCGACCTGCTCGGCAAGCTCCCCGAGGTGGGCGAGCAGACCGAGCTGCCCGGCTGGCGGTTCACCGTGACCGGTGTCGACCGCCACCGCACCACCGAGGTCCGGGTGGAGCGCACCACCGCGCCCGCGCAGTTCGACGAGGACGGGGAGGAGGGCCGATGACCGCCCTGCAACTGGCCGTCGCGCTGCTGCTCCTGCTCGGCAACGCCTTCTTCGTCGGCGCCGAGTTCGCCGTGGTGTCGGTGCGCCGCAGCCAGATCGAGCCGCTCGCCGAGGCCGGGCACAAGCGTGCCCGCACCGTGCTGCACGCGCTGTCCAACGTCTCCGCGATGCTGGCCGCCGCCCAGCTCGGCATCACCGTCTGCTCGCTGGGCCTCGGCGCCCTCGCCGAGCCGACCATCGCCTCCCTGCTGGAGGGCCCGTTCCACGCGATCGGCGTCCCGTCCGGCCTGATGCACCCGCTCTCGTACGGGATCTCGCTCGCCGTCGTGGTCTTCCTGCACATGGTGATGGGCGAGATGGTGCCGAAGAACATGGCCATGGCCGGCCCGGAGAAGGCCGCGCTCTGGCTCGGCCCGCCGCTGGACCGGCTGGCCCGCTGGCTCGCCCCGGTGATCCGGGTGCTGAACGCCTTCGCCAACGGCATCCTGAGGCTGTTCCGGGTGGAGGCCAAGGACGAGGTCGAGTCGGTCTTCACCACCGAGCAGCTGATGTACCTGCTGGCGGACTCCCGGGACGCCGGCCTGCTCGACGAGGGCCGCCAGGAGCGTCTGGAGGACGCCCTGGAGCTGGGCCGCCGCCCGATCACCGAGGTGCTGCTCAAGCCCGAGCAGCTGGTCACCGTGGACTCCAAGGCGACCGCCGCCGAGGTCGAGGAGCTGGCGCTGCGCACCGGCTTCTCGCGCTTCCCGGTCACCGACGGCGACCCGGCCGGCCACGGCTACCTCGGCTACCTCCACCTCAAGGACATCCTCGACGTGGAGGACATCTCGGCGCCGGTCCCGGCCCGCCTCTGGCGGCCGATCACGGTGCTGCGCGGCAGCCTCCCGCTGGACGACGCCCTCGGCGCGATGCGCCGGGCCACCTGCCACCTGGCCGCCGTGCTGGACCAGGACGGGCGCACGCTCGGCGTGGTGATGCTGGAGGACGTGCTGGAGGAGCTGGTCGGGGAGATGCACGACCCGGACCACCGCGCCACGGCCTGACGCCCGTCCGGAAGTTCCGGATTCCGCTGACGGCGTGTCCGCTCCCGGCGATTCTGCCCAGAGCAGTCAGCCCTTCCATGCCGGCCACCCTGGGAGCAGGGTGGTCGGCATGAGACTTCTCCTGCTGGGTGGAACCGAGTTCGTCGGACGGGTCGTCGCCGAGGAGGCGCTGGCCAGGGGCTGGGAGGTGACGGCCCTCAACCGCGGCACGCGGCCCGCGCCGGAGGGCGTCCGGGTGCTGAAGGGCGACCGCACCGCCGAGAAGGGCCTCGCGGCGCTCGGCGCGGGGGAGTGGGACGCGGTGGTGGACACCTGGTCCTGGGCCCCCGCGGCGGTGCGCGACAGCGCCCGCTTCCTGAACGGCCGGGTCGGCCACTACGCGTACGTCTCCAGCCGGTCGGTCTACGACCACCCGCTGCCCGCCGGGGCCGGCGAAGGCGCCCCGGTGGTCGCCTCCTCCGCGGACCTCACCGGCGAGGTGCCCTACGCCGAGGCCAAGCGCGGCGCGGAACTGGCGCTGGAGGCGGAGTACGGCGGGCAGGCGCTGCTCGTCCGCGCCGGGCTGATCCTCGGCCCGCACGAGAACATCGGCCGGCTGCCCTGGTGGCTCAACCGGATCGCGGAGGGCGGCCCGGTGCTCGCCCCGGGGCCGCGCGAGCTGGCCCTCCAGTACATCGACGCGCGCGACCTCGCGGCCTGGACCCTGGACGCCGTGGTGGCCCGCCTCGGCGGCCCGTACAACCTGGTCGGCCCGTCCGGCCACGCCACCATGGGCGAGCTGCTGGAGGCCTGCGTACGGGTCACCGGCTCGGACGCCGAACTGCGCTGGACGGACCCGGAGCGGATCCTCGCGGCGGGCATCGAGCCGTGGACCGAGCTGCCGATCTGGCTGGCGCCCGGCGAACTGTACGACTTCCTGCACGCCGGCCTGGTCGACCGCGCGCTCGGCGCCGGGCTGCGCTGCCGACCGGTCGCCGAGACCGTCGAGGACACCTGGGCCTGGCTGCGGTCGGTCGGCGGCAGCGCGCCGCGACGGGCCGACCGGGCCACGGTCGGGCTCGACCGCGAGCGGGAGGCCGCGCTGCTCAACAGCTGAGCCGGGGCCGGACCGACCGGCGGGGATCCGGCGGGGGTCCGACCTGGGGGCTGATCCGCGGGGCGGGCCTCAGCCCCGCCCGTCGATCAGCTCCCCGTACGCCTGGACCAGGTCCGGCAGGCGCAGCGTGGCCAGGTCCTCCCGGCCGGGCGGCTCGCGCAGCAGCGACAGCCGCAGGTCCCGGTAGGCGCAGGACTTCTCGTACAGGGTGCGGATGAACCGGCCGTTGCCCAGCTCGTCGATCCAGCCCTCGCGGACCACGTGGACGCAGATGCTGGCCAGCTCCTCGGCGGCGTCCTCATCCCAGCCGTCGCCGTCCCGGCCGGCCAGCGCGGCGCCGATCGCGGTCAGCTCGCCGGGGCGGTAGCTGGGGAAGTCGACCCTGGTGGTGAAGCGGGAGTTGAGGCCGGGGTTGGTGGCGAGCAGCCGGTTCATGCCTTCGGGATAGCCGGCCAGGATCACCACCAGCCGGTCGCGGTTGTCCTCGGCGCGCTTGAGCAGCACCTGGAGCGCCTCGTCGCCGTACGCGTCGCCCTTGGTGTAGCCGGAGTTGGAGAGGCTGTAGGCCTCGTCGATGAACAGCACGCCGTCCAGCGCGGAGTCGATCAGCTCGTTCGCCTTCACGGCGGTCTGGCCGAGGAACTCGCCTACCAGGTCGGCGCGTTGGGCCTCCACCAGGTGGTCGCCTGAGAGCAGGCCGAGGGCGTGGAAGACCCGGCCGAGGATGCGGGCCACGGTGGTCTTGCCGGTGCCGGAGGGGCCGGAGAAGACGAAGTGGCGTTTCGGCGGCTGGACCGGCAGGCCCTGCTCGGCCCGCAGCCGCGACATGCGCAACTGGGCGGAGAGCGCCCGGACCTGGCGCTTGACCGGCTCCATGCCGACCATCAGGGAGAGTTCGGCCAGGGCCGCGTCCAGCTCCCGTTCGTTGCCGCCGGCCCTGGGCTCGGGCGCGGCGGCGGCCCTGGGCTGCGCCCGGCCGAGGGCGGGCAGCGGTGGTACGGCGGTGCCGGGCGAGGGGGCCGAGCCGGAGCGCACCCCGGCGGTCTGCGGCGCGCCGTCGGTGGGGGCGCCGGCCGGCAGGGCCCCGCCGGCCGGAACGCCGTCGGTCAGGGC
>NZ_MSJQ01000033.1 GCF_014596515.1 Streptomyces sp. CBMA156 | reverse complement strand
CGCGCCCGCCGGGAAGCGGTCCGCGCGCCGTCCGCACCTGCGGCTGGCCGCCGACCCCGAGCAGGTCACCGTCTCGGTGTCCTCGGCGTCCGCGGTGGCCGAGGCGACCGAGCACGAGGAGTGGGTCGACGGCATGCGCGAGCGCGGTGCGGCCGGCCCGGACTCCTGGGAGCCGGTGCCCGTCCCGCTGCCGACCTACGTGACCGCTCCGGTCGCCCCCCGGGTCTCCCGCGGCCTCGACCTGTCGGCTCCCGGCACCTGGACCGCGGGCCGCCCCGCCGAGTCCCGCAAGACCCCGCTGTTCGACCAGTACGCCGAGCCGCAGGCTCCCGAGTCGCGCCCGCGCGCGGCCAACGAATGAGGGCCGGCCGCCCCCCGACCAGCAGCGCGATCGGGGGGTGGTCACGGACCACCTTCGAAAGGTGCTAGAGTTTCTTCTCGTTGGGGCTGTGGCGCAGTCCGGTAGCGCACCTCGTTCGCATCGAGGGGGTCAGGGGTTCGAATCCCCTCAGCTCCACCCGACAGGCCGGCTCAGCCGGTCGACGAAATCCCCCCGGGAGGCAACTCCCGGGGGGATTTCGCGTTTTGGGAGCCGGGCCGGGCGGCGGGGGCGATTCCGGGGTGGTCGCGGGTGGCCGCGGTCGGCTGTGGGGGAGGTCACACCACCCTTCCGGGTTCGATTCTGACGCCGTTTGGGCTCCAGGGGGGCCGGTCGCGGCGGGCGGGCCCGGAGGCTGGCGAGGAGACGATCCGGTCCATCTCGACGGGGTGCCAGCGCGGTGCGCGAGTTCGGTCTGAAGCGGTGGGCACGGCGGTCGGGCCCGGAGGGGTCCGGCGGCGCCGCGGGAGCCGGCGGGCCGAGTTCCCGGACCCTCCCCGCGGTCTGCGTGGCAGCCGTGTCACTGGCGGTGTTCGCCTGGTTCCGGCACACCCTCGGAGCCTCCATGGTCGACATGCTGGTCTACCGGGCCGAGGGCGGGGCCGTCGTCCGCGGCGAGGACCTGTACGCGATGCGGCTGCCCGGCTGGGACCTGCCGGCCACCTACCCGCCGTTCGCCGCGCTGCTCTTCGTGCCGAGCACCTGGTTCGACGTGAGCACCCTGCGGGTCCTGGTGATGCTCCTCAACTACGCGCTGCTCGCGACGGCCGTCCACCTGTCGCTCGACCTGGCCGGCCGGCCGAGGCGGCACCGCGCGGCCGTGGTGGTCCTGGCGACCGGCCTCGGCATCTGGCTGGAGCCGGTCTTCACCACCTTCCGGTACGGCCAGGTCAACCTCGGCATCCTCTGCCTGGTCCTGTGGGACCTGACCCGCCCGGACCGCGACCGCTGCAAGGGCGTGGGCATCGGCCTGGCCGCCGCCGTCAAGATCACTCCCGGCCTGTTCGCCGTCTACCTGCTCCTGACCGGCCGGGTCCGGGCAGCCCTGGTCTCGGCCGGCACCTTCCTGGCGGCCGGCCTGACCGGCTGGGCCGTGCTGCCGGACGCCTCGTACGGGTTCTGGACCGGCTACCTCTGGGACCCGGGCCGGGTCGGCTCGACCGTCCTGGTGGACAACCAGTCGCTGCGCGGAGCCGTCTGCCGGCTGCTCGACGCCGGTGACCCCGGGCTGGTCGGGCTCGTCGCCCCGGCGCTGGCCGGGACGCTCGGGCTCGGGGTGGCGGTGACGGCCGGACGCTCGGCGCGGGTGCTGCGCAGGGCCGACGCCTGGGGGGCGGTCTGCGCCGCGCTCACCGCGCTGCTGGTCTCGCCGATCAGCTGGACCCACCACTGGGTCTGGTGCGTCCCGCTCATCGCCCTGCTGGCGTCGGAGGCCGGGAGCAGGGCCCGACAGGTGCTGTTCGGCCTGACCGTGCTGGTGTTCCTCTCCCACGCCATGTGGAGGGTGCCGTCCTCCATGCGGTGGGGCCGTGGGGTCGCCTGGTACTGGCAGCTGCCCGGCGCGGTCTACCCGTCGATCGCGATCGCCGTCCTGGCGGTCCTGGGCGTGCGGCTGTACCGGGCCAGGCGGCCGGCCGTGGACGGCGCCGGCGGCGGGGCCGGGGTGCTGTCGGCCGCCGGGCCGGGCCGCGATCCCGCGCTGACGGCCGGCCCGGGGCCGGGTGGGTCCGGACATGCGGGAGGGCCGGCCGGAACGACGTCCGGCCGGCCCTCCCGAGTGCCTCAGGGGCGGTCCGAGCCCGTGTAGCTGCCGCTCTGGTGGGCGCCCTGGGCCGGGACGGCGCCGTAGCGGCCCGGCCGCTGCCCGCGCGGGTGGCGGGTCAGGTTGTAGCCGAGGACGCCGGCCAGCGCGGCCAGGAAGCCGCCGCCGATCGTCCAGTACCAGCGGCTGTTCCAGCCGGAGAACCAGCCGGTGTACCAGTGCTCCTCCGGTGCCACCGGGGCGGCCGCCTTGGCGGTGCTCGCCCCGCCGCCGGCCGGCGGGACCAGCGGGGCCTTCAGCTCCCCGCCCTCCGGCTGGGCGTTGTCGGCGTCGCCCTTGGCCGTGACGTGCAGCCGGACCGAGGAGGCCAGACCGAGGTCGGGCTGCGGGACGTCGTTGACCGACAGCCGCACGTAGTAGGTGCCGGGCAGCGGGTCGCCGGACCACGGCTCGGCCCAGGTGCGGACCTCGCGCAGGGTGCAGTTCAGCGCCAGGGTGCCGGCGCTCTGGTCGGCGGTGGCGTTCTGGGTGCCCGCCGTGCACGACTGGCGGCGGCGCAGCCCGTCGAAGACCTCGACGGACCAGGTCTGCGGGCCGTGCCGGTCGGCGGCCGGGGCCAGGTTGACGGTCAGGCCGACCGTCGGGGTCTGGCCCTCGGAGGCGCCGAACGCCCAGTACAGGTAGTCACCGGTGGAGACGGAGACGTTGGCGTCCTGGCCGGGGGACAGGTTGACCGCGGTCAGGAAGGAGGTGCCGGCCTTGGTGGCCGGGGCCGGGGTGCCGTTCGCGCCGGCCGTGGGGGACGGCGAGGCGGCCGAGGCGGCCGGCGTGCCCAGGGCGAGCGCGGGCAGCAGGGCGAGGGCGGCGAGGGCGCCGCGAAGCGTCGTACGCATGGTCAGTTCTCCCGCCAGACGCTGATCCGCCAGCGTGCGATCCAGCCGAAGAGCAGGCCGAAGGCCAGACCGGCCAGGGTGAGGGTGAGCAGCAGGATCCAGCCGCGGCCCAGGCCCATCGCGGCGCCCTCGGGCGCGGGCGAGGCGGAGGCCAGGTCGACGGTCAGCTCCAGCGGCAGGCCGGGGTCGGCCTGGACGCCGGCCTGCGGGGCCAGCGAGTTGCTGACGACCAGGCAGACGGTGGTCTCCGGCTTCTCCTTGGAGTCCTTCGAGGCGGTGGGGCTCGCGGTGACGTAGCCCTTGGAGTCGTCGGTGGACCAGCGCAGGCCGGTGGAGGCCACGTCGGTGCGGCCGCTGCCGGCGTCGGTGCCGCGGACCAGTTCCTGCCCGGTCGCGCTGGTGGCCTGGAGCAGCACTCCGTAGTCCCTGGCCACCGGGCGGTCGAGGGCGACGCTGACGGAGGCGCGCAGCTCCTGGCCGGACTTGACCGGGACCTTGTAGACGCGGTGCTCGGAGAACTTCTCGCGGTCGGTGTAGACGCCGGGGGCGAGCACGGGGGCGTTCTCGCACTTGTCGGTGCCGGCGGTCTTGACCGGGGCCACCGTGTAGGTGTCGTTGGAGCGGTCGACCAGCTGCTTCACCTTGTCGGTGAGCTGCTCCTGGGTGCGGACGTCGGTGTAGGTGCCGCCGGTCGCGTTGGCGATGCAGAGCAGCTGCTGGCGGGTCTTGTCGTCGTGGGCCAGGCCCAGGGTGTCGACCACCAGGTGGATGCCCTGGGAGGCGAGCTCGCGGGCGACGTCACAGGGGTCGGGCGGGGTGCAGGTGTCCTCGCCGTCGGTGATCAGCACCACCCGGCGGGTGGTCTCGCCCTTGCCGAGGTCCTGGGCGGCGCCGCGCAGGGCCAGGCCGATCGGGGTGAAGCCGGTGGGCCGCAGGGTGGCGACGGCGGTCTTGGCCTCGACCTTGTCGGTTTTGCCGACCGGGTAGAGCTGCTTGGTGTCAAGGCAGCCCTGGGCCTTGTCGTTGCCGGGGTAGGTCGCGCCGAGGGTGCGGATGCCGAACTCGGTCTCCGCGGGCAGCGCGTCGATCACCTCGTTCAGCGACTGCTGGGCCACCGAGATGCGGCTCTTGCCCTGGATGTCGGCCTCGCGCATGGAGCCGCTGACGTCCAGGACGAGATCGACCCGGGGGGCCTCCCTGGGCGCGGTGGCGGCGCCGGCTGATGGTTCGTCGGCGTGGGCGGGCAGGCCGAGGAGCAGCGAGGCTCCCGTTATCGCCAGGGCCGCCAGCAGGCTGCCGAGCCTGGTCTGTGGTCGTCGTCCGGTAGTCACCCGCCGATCCTAGGGATCATCAGTTCGCCGTGGCGAAACGAGCCCGGATCGTGCCCCGGCCGGCTCGGGCGTGAACTCCGGCGCGTGAAGGGGGAGTCGATGCTCACAGCGGTCTTACCCGGGCTGGATAGCCTGCTGGGGGCAACGGGCCGGAGCGGGGGCGTGATGGAGCTGACAGCCGTCGGGAAACGGTACGGGCGGGGCGGGAAATGGATCCTGCGCGGGGTCGACCTGGCCGTCGGGCCGGGTGAGTTGGTGCGGATCGCCGGGCGGAACGGGAGCGGCAAGTCGACGCTGCTGCGGCTGGCCGCCGGGATCGAGCGGCCGAGCACGGGCCGGGTGGTGCGGCCCGGAGCGACGGCGTACGTGCCCGAGCGTTTCCCGCCCGCGCTGCCGTTCGACGCCGCCTCCTACCTGCTGCGGGTGGGCCGGGTGCACGGGCTGTCGGCGGAGCGGGCCCGGCAGCGGGCGGGGGAGTGGCTGGACCGGTTCGGCATCGCGGACCGGGCGGGCACGCCGCTGAGCCGGCTGTCGAAGGGCACCTGCCAGAAGGTCGCGGTCGCCCAGGCGCTGCTCCCCGAGGCGCGGGTGCTGCTGCTGGACGAGGCCTGGACCGGGCTGGACCCGGAGGCCAGGGCGGTGCTGGACGAGGCGGCCGCCGAGCGGGCGGCGGCGGGCGGCACGGTGCTGTTCGTCGACCACGACCCGGCCCGGCTGGCCGGGCTGACCAGCGCCGCCTACCTGGTCGGCACGGACGGCGCGGTGCGGCCCGTCGAGGCGCGGGCGGCGGAGCCGGTGCCGGACGGCGGACCGGTGATGGAGATCGAGGTGGACGTCCCCGACGGTGCCCCGCTGTCCGCGCCGCTGCCGGGGGCGCCGGAGGTCACCGCGCTGGCCGGGACGGCGGTGCGGCTGGTGGTGCCGGCCGCGCACTCCGACGCGATGCTGCGCCGGCTGCTGCTGGGCCGCCCGTCCGTCCGGGTGCTGGCGGTGCGCCGGCTCGGGGAGGGGGAGCGGTGATGGCGCGGATCGGCGCGCTGACCCGGTACCACCTGGAGCTCTTGCTGCGTTCGCACGCCTGGCTGCCGCCGTTCCTGGCGTACGCGCTGCTGATGGTGGTCGGGGTGGCGGCGGGCGACCCGCTGCTGGGCAGCCTCGGCCTCGGCGCGGGGGCGCTGCTGCCGGTGAGTGCCTGGTACGTGCGCAGCGTGCTGGGTGCGGAGCCGCCGGCCTCGCGGGCCTGTCTGGTGGCGGCGGCGGGCCCGGTCCGGGTGCACCTGGGCGCGCTGCTGGCGGCGCTGCCCGAGGCGTACCACGCGGGCGTGGACGACGTGCTGCTGTCCGGGCTCACCGCGGCGCTGGACGAGTGGCTGCGGGCGCGCGGGCGGCCGGTCCCGGACGGCTTCCTGATCGACCGGGAGGCGCACGGCCGGGTGCCGCTGGACGAGTCCATGGACCTGACCCGGACCGTGGGCTGGTTCACCGCCGTCCACCCGGTGTGGCTGGAGACCGGGCCGGTCGACCCGGCCGAGGTGCGGGCGGGCGGCGAGGACGCGGCGCGGCTGATCAAGCGGGTCAAGGAGCAGCTGCGGCAGCGGCCCGGTGACGGTCTGGGCTTCGGCCTGCTCCGGTACCTGAACCCGGCGACGTCCGCGGTGCTGGAGCCCCTCGCGGCGCCGCAGATCGGGTTCAACTACCTGGGCCGGTTCGGTGGTTCGGGACCGGATGCGGACGCCGGGGGCGGCGGCGGGCCGGTGCCGGCGGGGGCCGGGCGCGGTGGTGCGCGGCCGTGGACGCCGGCGGCCGGGCACGGGTCGCCCGAGGGCGGTGTCGACGCCTCGATGCCGCTGCGGCACGTGCTGGAGATCAACGGTGCGGCGCGGGACCTGCCGGAGGGCCCGGAGCTGCGCTTCGTCCTGGAGTCTCCCCGTGGGCTGCTCACCGGGGAGGAGCTCGGCGACCTCGCCGAGCGTTGGCAGGCCGTGCTCGAAGGCCTGGTCCGGCACGCCTCCGAGGGCCCCGGAGGTCACACCCCGTCGGACTTCTCGCTGATCTCGCTCGGTCAGGAGGACATCGACGAGTTCGAATCCGCCTTCGGCGGCGCGGCCGGCGACTGACCCGGCCCCGGCGCGCTCCGGAGCGGAGCGGGGTGGAGTTCTCCCGGCCCGGCCAGGCCCGACGACGGGCCGGACCGGGAGAACGGGCGTTCAGGCGGCGGGCGGTGTCAGCGCCCGCGCCACACCGGGTCGCGCTTGTCCGCGAAGGCGCGCGGCCCCTCCCTGGCGTCCTCGCTGGCGCGGCGGACCTGTTCCCATCGGTAGCGGGTGGTGAAGGCCTGGTCCAGCGGCAGGTCCAGCGAGCGCATCACGGCCTCCTTCAGCGCGCGTTGCGACAGCGGTGCGCAGCGCAGCAGGTCGGCGCTCCAGCGTTCGACGCACTCGTCCAGCCGGTCGTCCGGGGCGACCTCGTTGACCAGGCCGAAGGCCAGGGCCTGGTCCGCCGTCATCCGGCGTCCGGTGAGCAGGTGGCCCATCGCGGCCTTGAGCGGGATCTGCCGGGCCAGCCGGAAGGCGCCGCCCGCGCCGGGGACCAGTCCGAGGGTGGCTTCGGGCAGGGCGAAGACGGCGCTCTGCGCGGCGATCACCAGGTCGCAGGCGAGGACCAGTTCGAAGCCGCCGCCGAGGGCGTAGCCGCAGACCCGGGCCAGGACGGGTTTGGACAGGGAGAAGCGTTCGGTCAGCCGGGGCCAGCCGGGCAGGCCGCGCGAGCCGAAGGTGGTGGGTTCGGCGCCCTCGCGGTCGAGGCGGGCGCGTTCGGTGAGGTCCTGGCCGACGGAGAAGGCGCGGTCGCCGGCGCCGGTGAGCACGACCAGCCGTACCCGGTCGTCGCGTTCGACCTCGTCCCAGACGGCGCCGAGTTCGGCGTGCATCCGCAGGTCCATGGCGTTGAGCACCCGGGGCCGGTTCAGGGTCACCCGCGCGACGTGCCCGGCCCGTTCGTAGAGCACGGGCCGGTCCGCCTCGGCTTCGTCGTTCACGGGGTCCACGCGGGCAGGCTACCGGTGGGTGCGGGCGGTTGCGCGGATGTCCGTGCCGTGGTCCCGACGGTGTGGCGGGGATGCTCCTATAGATGTCAGCCGTCGCTGCCGATCGAGCAGTTGGCGTCGGGGGCGTGGCCGAGTGGCCAGGCGAGGGTGTCCAGGACGGCGTTCCTGGTGGCCGGGTCGAGGTGGACGATGGGCACGGCCTTGTTGTAGGGGTTGCCGTACTGGTCGAGGCAGATCCAGCCGCTCGCGCCGTCGACCCGGTTGCCGCCGTGCAGCCGTCGCCAGCTCTGGACGACGTCGTCGGTCGAGGGCGTCTTCACGTCCCCCACCGTCTGGTTGCGGATGCCCGCGACGGCGGTGGAGACCGAGTCGTAGGTGATGATCACGCGGCCGTCGCGGAGGTCGGCGGGGCCGATCGCGTCGGGGGCCTTGGTGTCGGGCCTGCCGAGCAGGTCGGCCAGTTCCTTCGAGGCGTCCTTGGAGCCGCCGGTGGCCGCGGTGCTCCCTTCCCCCCAGCTGTCGGGGTGGGCGAGGGCGGTGTAGCGCACGGTGATGCCGGCCCCCGTGGTGAGGGCGTCCCACTTGTCGGCGAACTTCGCGTCGACCATCAGGGTGGAGGCGTGCGAGCCGGTGATGACCGTGTAGGGCTTGTTGCACTTCCGGTTGCCCAGTTCGACCAGGAACTGGCGCAGTTGCACCGGGCGGCCGGCGAAGTAGAGGGTCGTGGCGGCGGAGGTGCAGATGCTCGGCACCATCTGGTGGAAGTTGTTGGCGAGGTTGCCCTCGTCGTTGAAGTCGGGCGGCGACTGGTAGGTCTCCGGGGCGTTGGGGGCGCCCTTGGTGAGCTTCTCGAAGACCTGGCGCAGGGTGGCGAGGTAGTTGTCGTTGTCCCGGGTGTCCTCGATCACCAGGGACTCCTCGGGTTTGATGTTCGCCCCGTACGAGCTGAGGGCGCCCGCCTGGTCGGAGTTTCCGGGGGCGATGCGGACCAGTCCCGGGTAGCGGCGCGGGTCGGCGGCGGTGTTCTTGATGTCGTCCGCGGTCATCGGGCCGGCGACGACCGGGATGTGCTTGTCCGCGGTGAGGTAGCGCACGGCCTCCTCGGTCTCGGTGATGCTGATGTTGATGCCCGCGACGGCCCGCAGGTTCTGCCCGTCGTCGGTCGCGGCCCGGGCCAGCTGGTCGGCGACGGTGCGCCACTCCTTGTAGCCGCGGCCGGGGTTGGCCAGCACCAGCCGGATCGGGGGCTGCCGCTTGTTGCTGTTCCCGTCGTCGTTGGCCCAGTGCTGGGCCAGGTAGGCGCCCTGCACCTGTTCGACCAGTTCGCGGCGCTCGGCGGGGGCGTCGGAGGTCATGGGGATCATCAGCGCGACGGTGACGGGCGAGCTGCCGGCCACCCGGTCGTTCTCGGCCTTGATGCGGGCGGTGACCTGCCGCAGTTCGTCGGTGAAGACGTAGGCGCCGTCGGTGACGCCGACGCACTCGTGCTGCGGTCCGCGCTCGGTCACGCCGGGGGCGCAGGACGGGTCGTCGGCGATCCCGTACTCGTATCCCAGGTAGCCGCCGGCGGTCAGGACGGCGACGGCCAGGGTGATCACCAGCGCGCGGTTCAGGGGCCCGGACGGCAGGACCCTCCTCGGCACCGTTCTCCTCGGCGCCACTCTCCTCGGTGAGAGTCTCCTCGGTGACAGTCTCATCGGCGGCAGTCTCCTCAGATCGGGAGGTGGGGGGCCTGGATCCAGCGCCGCAGCAGCTGCGGCCAGGTCTCGTACGCCCGGAAGAACACCGTCTGGTCGGCGGGCCCGCTGTGCTGGGCGAGGGTGAGCAGCTGGAGCTGGACGCTGTCGATCAGGCGCGGGTCGGGTGGGGCGAGCGGGTGCGACTGGCGCCACAGGCCGTACACGAGGAGTTCGACCGCCTGGTGCACGGGGCTGTTCGCCCCGCCGCAGGCCGGGCAGTCCTCGGGCCGGGCGGCGGTGACGGCCAGGTTGCCGGGCGGCTGCGGTGCGGCGCAGACCAGGTTGAGGGTGGCGAGCCAGGTGGCCGCGTCCTGGCGGGCCAGGCGCCGGTGGAGGGTGCGCACGACGATGCCGGTGTCGAGGACCGCGAGCGAGTGGTGCAGGGAGCGGTCGTCGGGCTCGGCGGTGCCCGGGTGGGCGTAGCGCTCGCGCAGGGTCGCGTGGATGTCGTGCCAGGGCCCGGCGCCGGGGGCGGCGGCGAGGCGGCTGACCAGGTGGTGGACGAGCAGGGCGCGCAGGGTGGGGTCGCCGACGAAGGGTGCTCCGCCGCCCGGCCACGGGCGGGCGCCCCAGCGGTCGCGTTCCAGCAGCTGTCTGGTCTCCTGGACGCGCAGCGCCCCGTCGTCGCCGGGCGGGTAGCGGGTGCCGAGCGCGTAGGCGGCCTCGTAGTCCAGGGCCGGGGCGAAGTGGGCCAGGCGGGCCCGGGCGGTGTCGGCGGGGACGAGCAGGCGCAGCAGCCGCTCGTGGACCGGGGTGCCGGGTTCGTCCTCGGCGGGCAGGTCGAGCAGGGTGCGGGGGGCGGGGTCCTGTCCGAGGCGGATCGAGCGCCGGGCGGCCTGGACCAGGCCGTGGGCGATGCCGGCCCGTCCGGCGCCGAGGCGGTGGATCAGCTGGACGGTGCCGGGCTCGGGGTGGTCGGTGCCGAACATCCGCCGGACCTCGTCGAGGGTCAGCGGGGCCAGGGGCAGTCGCAGGGTCCAGCCGTCCGCGGTCTGCGGCCGGTCCGCCCGCCAGAACGGGCCGGTGGCGTCGCGGGTCGACGCGGTGGGGTGCGCGGGGTCGGTGATGGCCGGTTCGGTGGCCAGGGCGGTGGCGAGCACGCCGGGTCTGGTGCGGACGCCCTCCTCGTGCCAGACCCTGGTCAGGGTGTCCAGGACGGGGCGGCCGAGCGGGGTGTGGGCGTTGTCGAGGAGCAGCAGCGGGCGCGGCAGCCGGTTCCTCAGCCGCACCCAGGTGTAGTGGTCGTCGATGTCGGCCAGGAGGGCGGCCATCAGGTGCCGCTCGGCGGACTCGCGGTCCTGGGCGCCGCCGCGGAAGCCGCGGGCCAGTTCGGAGAGCTGGACGCGGGCCTCGCCCTGGGCGCTGACCCGCCGTTCGGCCCACCAGCGCAGGCCGCTCTGGTTGGCGCGGGCGCCGAGCAGTTCGGTGGCGACGATGTCGGCGAGCGAGGCGACGAGTTCGTTGACCCCGGCGCCCAGCCCGGCCGCGGCGCCCAGGTTCGGGGCGACCTGCCGGATCCAGCGCGCCACCTTGTCCCGGCGCACCTGGGCGTCGGGCTGGCTCTCGCGCAGCAGGCTCTCCAGGCGCCGGCCGGCGGCCTCCAGTTCGCCGACCCCGACGGCCTGCCAGCTGGTGACGGCGAGCAGGCCCTGGGTGAGCCGGGGGAAGGACAGGCCCCCGCCGAACCTGTTCGCCCGCCGGCTCAGCTCGTAGCGCAGGTGGAAGAGCAGGTCGGAGGCGTGCGAGGCGTTCCTCAGGTGGGGCGCCTCGTTCTCGGCGGGCAGGGCGAGGCCGGGGCGGCCGAAGTCCGCGCGTCCGAGGTCCGCGTACGCCTGCGGCAGGCGTTCGGCGTACCGCTCCTCCAGGCTCTTCAGGAGGGTGGTCCTGCCGGTGAGCCGCCCGCCGGTGCACTCGACCAGCAGCGGGGTCCCGGCCGGGATGCGCAGCCGGTTGCCGCTCCCCGGCTCGGGCCCCACCAGTTCGAGGCCGACCAGCGAGGGAACGACGGCCTCGAACACGGCCGCTCGTCCGTCCAGAAGCACCGCGACCCCCCAGTCCTCCGGCGCGCCGGGAGCCGGTCGCGCCGCATGGAGAATAGGGGAGCCGGCCGGTCCGTCACAGGCGTATCGCCGCAGTCGCCGCCTCGGTTGCCAATTCGTGACGAGCCGTCATGTGCGCCTCCGGCCCCCTGCCTCACCCGGGCCATGACAGGCCGTTCCGGTCATTCGGTGGCCGGATGCGCCCACCGAGGGGGTTTTCCGTGCGGAGACGGCACCCCGGTCGCGGAGTCCTGTCACGATGCCTTCACAGCAATGTGACATGTCACAGTGCTCCCGGTGAACCGCCGGGAGCACGGACGAGGGAGGGACCAACCTTGAACCGCCTCACAGCCGTTCTCGCCGGCACCGCCGCCCTGGCGGCACTGACCGGCGTCCAGACCGCTTCCGCCGCCCCCGCGCCCACCGCCCGTACGGCGGGCACGACCGTCTGCGGGAGCCCGGGCGCGCCGAACCACCTCACGGTCAGAGCCTGCGTCAACTGGACCGGGAACCAGGTGTACGCGTTCGGACGGGCCACTCCGTCCGGCTCGTCCTGGCTGGACCAGCCGGTCTCCTTCCGGCTGAGCACGACGGGCGTCACCAGCCCGCCGCTGGCCACCATCACCCCGACCGTCGTGATCCCGGCCGGCGGGAGCGAGGTCGGCGGCATCACGGGCACCGTGCCCTGCGGCACGACCGTGACCGCCCAGTTCAGCATCGAGCAGCCCGGCTGGTCACCGTCGACCTCGACCGTCTCGGCGGTCGTGACCTGCTGAGACCGTGACCCGCTGAACTGCTGACCCGCCGGGCCCGGCCGTCGACGACCGGGCCCGGCGGCGAGGCCTCCGGCGCGGGGCCCGCTCAGGACAGGAACACGATGATGACCGCGAACAGCCCGACGACGATGCCCAGGACGATGACGGCCATCATGCCCCCGACCACGCCGACCACCAGGGACTCACCCTCGGGAGCCCGGCCGCGCCACGCACCGACCAGCAGCCACCCGGCCGGCACGGCGCCCAGGGTGAGGATCAGGCCCGCACCGATGCCGAACTTCATGGCGGGCGCCGTCGACGGCTCGTAGGCCTTGCCCCGCGCCAGCCGCACGGACAGCCGGGTGCCGGGCCGGTGCTTCTTGACCGCGCCCCGCACCACGATCGGACGGGACTCGTCCGCGGAGGCACCGGCCGGGGTGAACCGCCCCTTGCAGTCGGTGCCGTCGCTGTTGCCCTCACCGTCCTCCACGTCGTAGCACTCCTCCACCACCACCACACCGTCCGGCGGGCCCAGCCCCATGGCCGCGCTCATCCGCTCCGCGGCCAGCCACCAGGCCAGCGCCACCGCCCCGGTCAGGATCGCCACCGCCAGCGCCACCGCCAGCCACCGCGTCGCCGCACGCCACACGTCCGCCTCCCCCGTTCCCGCCACCCCTGACGGAAGGCCCCGCCCGAGACCGGGACCGCCCGGCCCGAGGATGCCAGCGCGACGGCCGGCCCGCAACGCCAGAACCCGCAGCCTTGCGGCTCAACTCCGTTTACAGTAAAGGGTTTTGAAGGAACCGCCCGCGCCACGGCCACCCCGCGGGCGCCTCCCCCGCGACGGCCCCCGCGGCCCCGCCCACGCCGCTTCACCCAGGGCAGAACGCCGGCGCCTTCCCCCCGCGCCGCGGATGCCTAGGGTGGAGGGGTGAGCACTCATGCGCCGAACGAAGCCCGCGTCATCCCCCTGCGCCCGCAGGCCTCGCCGCCCGCGTCCGGCGGCACCGGCCGCACCCCGCAGCGGCCGACGGCCGTCCCGCAGCCGCCCGTACGGCGGGAGCCGCTCTGGCGGGACCTGGTCGGCGACGCGCTGCGGCGCGAACGGCTCGCCCAGGAACGCACGTTGAAGGACGTCTCGGAGGCGGCCCGGATCTCGATGCCGTACCTGTCCGAGCTGGAGCGCGGACGCAAGGAAGCCTCCTCCGAGGTGCTGGCGGCCGCCGCCAGGGCCCTCGGGCTCGGCCTCGGCGACCTGCTCTCGCTCGCCCAGGACGAGCTGGCCCGGTACGCCGTCCCGAGCCGGGTGGGCCGGAGCCGCACGTCGTCCGCGTCGTCCGCGTCGCCCATCGCGCGCTACGACGGCCTCTGCCTCGTGGCCTGACCCGCCCTGCCCCGGCAGACGGCCGGTACGGCGGCGGTGCGCCAACCGCCGTACCGGCCGCCGCGGGTTCAGCCGGACAACTGCCGCCGGCTCAGCACCTCGTCGGCGATCCCGTAGGCGACGGCCTCCTCGGCGGTGAGCACCTTGTCCCGGTCCATGTCCGCGCGCAGCGTCGCCGCGTCGTGCCCGGTGTGCCGCGACAGGACCTCCTCCACCTGCGAGCGGATCCGGACCATCTCCTTGGCCGCGAGGCTCAGGTCGGAGACCGTCCCCTGCCGGCCGCCGCTGGCGGGCTGGCCGAGCAGCACCCGCGCGTGCCGGAGCACGAAGCGCCGCCCCGGGTCCCCGCCGGCCAGCAGCACCGCCGCCGTCGACGCCGCCTGGCCGACGCAGAACGTGGAGATCGGCGCCTGCACGAACGTCATGGTGTCGTAGATCGCCATCAGCGAAGTGAACGATCCGCCGGGCGAGTTGAGGTAGATCGAGATCTCGCGCTCCGGATTCTCCGCCTCCAGGTGCAGGAGCTGCGCGATGACCACGTTGGCGACGCCGTCGTCGATCTCGGTGCCGAGGAAGACGATCCGCTCGTTCAGCAGCCGGCTGAAGACGTCGTAGGACCGCTCGCCCTGCGCGGTGCGCTGGACGACGTAGGGAACCGTGTACGAGCCCATGTCACAGCCCCATCCGTCGGCGGGAGGAGGCCGGGCGGATGTCGGCGACCGACTCCACCACCCGGTCCACGATCCCGTACTCCCTGGCCTGTTCGGCGGTGAACCAGCGGTCCCGGTCGCCGTCGCGCGCGATCGTCTCCTCGCTCTGCCCGGTGTGCTCGGCGGTGATCCGCTCGATGGCCCGCTTGGTGAACTGGAGGTTCTCCGCCTGGATCTCGATGTCCGCGGCGGTGCCGCCGATCCCCGCCGAGGGCTGGTGCATCATGATCCGCGCGTTCGGCAGCGCGAACCGCTTGCCGGGCGAGCCCACCGCGAGCAGGAACTGGCCCATGCTGGCGGCGAAACCCATCGCCAGCGTGGAGACGTCGTTCGGGATGAGCCGCATGGTGTCGTAGACGGCGAGCCCCGCGGTGACCGACCCGCCGGGGCTGTTGATGTACAGGCTGATGTCGGAGCGCGGGTCCTCCGCCGACAGCAGCAACAGCTGCGCGCACACCCGGTTCGCCGACACGTCGTCGACCTGGGTGCCGAGGAGGACGATCCGCTGGGCCAGCAGCTGCGCCGCCAGGTGGTCGTCGAAGGGGCTGGGCGGGGTGTCGCCCTCCCCCGCGCGGGGCGGGGCTGCGGTGAGTGGAGCCATCTGCTCTCCCTGGTCGGGGGCGGAGTTGCCGTCCACCCCACTGTCGCCCCGGGAGGGGCCCCCGATGCCGCCCTTCTGCCCGCCGCAGATTCGCCACGGGCAGAGCCGGCGGCCCGGCGTCGGCGCACGGCGGCCCGGGAGCACCGGGGCTTCCCACCGGTACGTCAGCAGTGGCAGTCCAGGGCGACCAGGATCGTGCCGCCGTCGAGATCGTCCAGGTAGCCGTTGGCGGCCCGGAGGTACGCGTCGCGGGACGGCGCCGCGTCGGCGTCCGTCCAGGTCCCGTCCAGGCGCAGCAGCGCGTGTCCCGGGACGGCCGCCTCCCGGGCGGCGGCCGCGTAACGGTCGCGGGGCTCCGCGAAGCCTCCGTCCCAGTGGGCGAACTCCTCCGTACCGGCGGCGGCCAGACACCTGGGCTGTGCCCGGTGGTCCTGCCGGGCCCGCTCGACCGGGTAGCCGGCCGGGTCGGCGTCGTGCCGGGCCCGGAAGTCCGGCCACGGGCGGGCCGGGGGCAGGCCGTCGACGAGCGCGGTCCACGCTGTGCCCGGTGGTCCTGCCGGGCCCGCTCGACCGGGTAGCCGGCCGGGTCGGCGTCGTGCCGGGCCCGGAAGTCCGGCCACGGGCGGGCCGGGGGCAGGCCGTCGACGAGCGCGGTCCACCGGTCGTGCCGCCCGGCGGCCTGCCGGACC
>NZ_MSJQ01000329.1 GCF_014596515.1 Streptomyces sp. CBMA156 | reverse complement strand
GGACGAGGCCACCCGGGCGCTGGCGGCCGGGTCGCTCGCGGCGGCCGTCCGCGAGGGCGCGCTCGGCAGCGTCACGGTGGAGCGGGCCAACGGCGAGCCCGCCCTCGGCTCGGACCTCGGCCGGGCCCTGGAGGCGGCCGGCTTCCACGCCACCCCGCGCGGTCTGCGGCTGCGCCCCTGACCGGCGCGGTCCCGGCCGGGGGCACGAGGAGCGAACAGGGACGGGAAGCGCCGGAGGCCGCGGGGTCGTCGACCCCGCGGCCTCCGGCCACGTCGAATCACCCGATCGGCGGCGGCTGCGCCTCCACCGGCCCCGCCGGCCCCGCGTCGCGGCGCCGGGCCGGTCCGGTCGCGTTCCAGTCGGCGTGGACCGGAATGAGACCGAGTCCCCAGCCGCCGGCCGCGAGCAGTCCGAGCGCCGCGCCGTCGGCCAGCTGTCCCCGGATCACCAGGAGCCACCAGGCGATCCCGGCCACCGAGGCCGCCAGGATCCACCGCACCGGGCGCCGCACCTGAAGGATCAACCGCGCCCGGGCCCGTATTCGGGCCGTCGGGCGCGTCCGTACGTCTGTCCGCACGACCGCCCTCCCTTCGCTCGCCCCGGGCAGGGGCGCCCGGGAGTCGAGGCCGGGATCAGGCGGCGACCACGTCCATCGCGGCGGCCTTGGGCGACATGTTCGCCCGGTCGGCGCCGGGGGCGGGCAGCGGAACCGGTTCGAGTACCGGCCTCAGCAGATCACCTTCGGAGAGGGTGGCCATCGCCGCAAGTTCGGCGAGCGACAGTTCGTCGCTGACCTCGCGCATGACCTCGGACATCCGGACGTCGAGTGCGTCGCAGATGGCGGAGAGCAGCTCCGAGGAGGCCTCCTTCTGTCCCCGCTCGACCTCGGAGAGGTATCCGAGCGAAACCCTCGCGGCCGCCGACACCTCGCGGAGTGTGCGGCCCTGGCGCTGGCGCTGCCGACGCAGTACATCGCCCAGTAGGCGACGGAGCAGGATCATCGGTGCCTCCCTCCTCGGACTGCGGATCGAGATGTCACGACCCCACCGTACCGCCTTGCCCGCTTCGCGTGCGGGGACCCTGGTCGTGTTCACTGTGGGCTGCAAGGCCGTCCCCCTCCTGGTTCCGGTGTCGCACCCGGGTTCGCGGGCCCGTCGTGGTACCCGATGCGGCCCACCCGGCCACCGTCACGCAACTCGTTCGCCACCTGGTTTCTGCCCAACCAGGGTGTTGGATGTAACACGATCCTCCAGCTGTCCCATGCCCGCGCCCCTGATCGGCAGATCCGGTTCGGTGGAGTTCCCGCTGCGGGCCCTATCCTGCGAGCCGGCCGAGAAGCAGCTCCAGCGCGGCTGTCACCGCCCCGTGACGGATTGTGGCACGCCCGCCGGACAGCAGGGGAGAACTGACCAGAGTTCCCCCCGGGCCGGCGACGGCCAGGTGTACGGTGCCCACCGGCTGCCCGTCCTGCGGGTCCGGCCCGGCCACCCCGGTCGTCGCGAGCCCGTACGTGGCCCCGAGCAGGCGGCGCACACCCTCGGCCATCTGCCGCGCCACCACCGGGTGGACCGGCCCGTACACGTCCAGCAGGCCCTCGTCCACCCCGAGCACCGAGGCCTTCAGCTCGGTCGCGTACGCGGTGACCGAGCCCCGGAAGGTCGTGGACGCCCCCGGGACGTCCACCAGCGCGGCGGCCAGCAGGCCCCCGGTCAGCGACTCGGCGACGGCCAGCGTGCCGCCCTCGGCCCGCAGTGCGGCGTGCGCCCGCTCGGCCAGCCCGTACTCCCGCTCCGCCACCCGGTTCCCCCCGTCGCTCAGCGGCCCGACTGCGCCGCGGCCTGTCCTTCGCGGCGCAGTCGCAGCGCCTGTCCGATGTAGTCCAGCGCGGTGCCGACGGTCAGCAGCACCGCCAGCGCCATCAGCACGGCCCGCCCGGTGGCCAGCCAGCCGGTCAGCTCCAGTACGTACATGCCGACCGCGGTGCCCTGGGTCAGCGTCTTCAGCTTGCCACCGCGGCTGGCCGGGATGACCCCGTAACGGATCACCCAGAACCGCATCAGCGTGATGCCCAGTTCGCGGGCCAGGATCACCGCGGTGACCCACCAGGGCAGGTCTCCGAGCAGCGAGAGGCCGATCAGCGCCGCGCCCATGATCGCCTTGTCGGCGATCGGGTCGGCGATCTTCCCGAAGTCGGTGACCAGGCCCTTGCGCCGGGCCAGCTCACCGTCGAACAGGTCGGTGATCATCGCGATCGCGAACGACGCCCAGGCGACCGAGCGCCACTTGGGGTCGTGCCCGCCGTCGGCGAACAGCAGCGCCACGAAGACGGGCACCAGCAGCACCCGGACCATGGTGAGCACGTTGGCGATGTTCCACACCCCCGGGACGGCCGGCACCGTGGCCGCCGGTCTGCCCGGGTGGGCCGCGGCCGTGGCGCCGGGCCCCTTGGTCATTCCCCGGCTCCCGAGGCCTCGGCCCCCGCGGTCCTGGGCAGCCGCACCTGCTCCAGCGCCTCGGCGATCAGGTCGACGCCCTCGCTGGCGACGACCTTGGCCCGCCAGAACTGGCCGACCTCGGGGGCCTCGACCCCGGCGAGGGTGGTCAGGCCGTCGGTCTCCGGGGCCTGGTGGGCGGCGCGGCCCTCGACCACGTCGTCCTCGACCGACTCGATCAGTACCTCGACCTCGGTGCCGATCCGCTGCTCGGCCCGCTGGGCGGTCATCTCCTCGGCCAGCCGGCTCAGCCGGTCCAGCCGGTCGGCGACCACGTCCTCGGCGAGCTTGCCGTCGTAGGTCGCGGCCTCGGTGCCGTCCTCGTCCGAGTAGCCGAAGACGCCGATCGCGTCCAGCCCGGCGTTCGTGACGAAGCGCTCCAGCTCGGCGAAGTCCTCCTCGGTCTCACCGGGGAAGCCGACGATGAAGTTGGACCGGGCGCCGGCCTGCGGGGCCTTGCCGCGGATGGTCCCCAGCAGCTCCAGGAACTGGTCGGTGGAGCCGAAGCGGCGCATCCGGCGCAGCACGGCGGGCGCCGAGTGCTGGAACGACAGGTCGAAGTAGGGCACCACGTCGGCGGTCCCGGTCATCGAGTCGATCAGGCCGGGGCGCATCTCGGCCGGCTGGAGGTAGGAGACCCGGACCCGCTCGACGCCGTCGATCCCGGCGACCTCGCCGAGCAGCGTCTCCAGCAGCCGGATGTCGCCGAGGTCCTTGCCGTACGAGGTGTTGTTCTCGCTCACCAGGACGATCTCGCGCACGCCCTGCCCGGCCAGCCACTGGGCCTCGTGCAGCACGTCGGACGGGCGGCGGGAGATGAAGGAGCCGCGGAAGGCCGGGATCGCGCAGAAGGAGCAGCGCCGGTCGCAGCCGGAGGCGAGCTTGACCGAGGCGACCGGGTTGTCGTCCAGCCGCTTGCGCAGGGTGCGCGGGCCGGAGGCCGGGGCGAGGCCCTCGGGCAGGTCGGTGATCGGCTCGGCGGCGGCCTCGGCGCCGTGGCCGGGCAGCGCGACGGCCTCGGCGGCGGTCTGCCGCTCGGCCGGGCTGACCGGCAGCAGCTTGCGGCGGTCGCGCGGGATGTGCGGGGCGTGATGGCCGCCGGAGAGGATGGTCTGGAGGCGGTCGGAGATGTCCGCGTAGTCGTCGAAGCCGAGCACGCCGTCCGCCTCGGGCAGCGCGTCGGCGAGCTCCTTGCCGTACCGCTCGGCCATGCAGCCGACCGCGACGACGGCCTGGGTGCGGCCGTGCCCCTTGAGGTCGTTGGCCTCCAGCAGGGCGTCCACGGAGTCCTTCTTGGCGGCCTCGACGAAGCCGCAGGTGTTGACGACGGCGACGTCCGCGTCGGCGGCGTCGTCGACGAGCGACCAGCCGTCGGCTTCCAGTCGCCCGGCGAGTTCCTCGGAGTCCACCTCGTTGCGGGCGCATCCGAGCGTGACAAGGGCGACAGTACGGCGTTCAGGCATAGGCCCAAGATTAACGCGCGGGCTCCGGTGCCGTTCGCCCCGGAGGCCGCGCGCCTCGGATCAACTGATCATCACCGGGCCGTCCGGCCCCTGTGGTCAGCCCGCCTGCGGGTCTCCGGGGGTGTACGTGACGTGCACCACCTGGCCGTCCTTGCCGAGGAGGCCCAGGTCCTTCCCGTTGACGTACGCGTGCACGGCCCCGCCGTTGCCCAGCACCAGCTTGATCTGCCTGGGGTCGGTGAAGGTCTGGTCCTGGCCGTCGCCGATGTTGTTCTGGAACAGCGACTTGCCGTTGCCGTCCATCGCCGAGACCCAGCTGGTGCCGCCCTCGGCGACCAGCTTCACGGTGACCTTGTCGGCCGGGACGGCGGCGATCGCGGCCGCGCTCGGCGCGGGCGCCGGCGGCTGGACGGCGGGTGTGGTGGCGGGGGCCACCGAGCCGGTCCCCGAGCCGCTGGGCAGCGGCGCGCTGGCCGATCCCGTGGTGCCGTGCCCGCCCTTGCCGCTGACCAGGTTGAAGCCGATCAGGGCGACCACGGCGACGATCGCGGCGACCATGGCGGCCGCCCAGTTCGGCCGGCTGCGGCCGGGCACCTTGATCGGGCCGCTGTCGATCAGCTGGCTCGCCGGGCGCTTCCCGGCCGGCGAGCCGCCGTGCGCGGCGTCGTACCGGGCGACCAGCGCCTCGCCGTCCAGGCCCACCACCCGGGCGATCAGACGGATGTGCCCGCGGGCGTAGAAGTCGCCGCCGCAGCGGGCCCAGTCGTCCTGCTCGATGGCGTGGACGATCGGCACCCGCACCCGGGTGGCGGTACTCACCTGGTCCACCGTGAGCCCCGAGTCGATCCGGGCGGTGGACAGCACCCGGCCGATGCTCGGGGCATCGGCCGCCTGCACCGCGTCGTCGGTCGGCTCGACGGACGACGGGGCGTTCTCGCGGTCGGAGGACTTGCCGATGGTCACGGGGCACGCCTTTCGAGCGGATGGCCACCTGCTGGGGAACAGTCTAGGGGCGGAGGCGGATCGTTTCTCAAGCGGAACGGGCCCGAATGCGCGCGCCCGATCCGAGCGGGGTCCGGCGCCGCGCTGACGAGCCGTCGGCGCAGCCGCGCGGGGAGCCCGGAGTTCGCTTTCCGCCGTGTGACGCGGCGTACGGACGTTCGGTTCCCCACCCGGCGCCTACCCTCCTCCGAACGAGTGATACCTCGCTCAGGACACGGGTCGGGACCCGCGGTGCACCGGACGGCCCCGCGGGACACCGCCCCTCAGCCCCGCAGGGTCACCAGCACCCCGTCCAGCTCGTCCGGCTTCACCAGGACGTCGCGGGCCTTGGAGCCCTCGCTCGGGCCGACGATCCCGCGCGACTCCATCAGGTCCATCAGCCGGCCCGCCTTGGCGAAGCCGACCCTGAGCTTGCGCTGGAGCATCGAGGTCGAGCCGAACTGCGTGGAGACCACCAGCTCGGCCGCCTGGATCAGCAGGTCCAGGTCGTCGCCGATCTCCTCGTCGATCTCCTTCTTCGGCCCGGCCCCGGCCATCACGTCGTCCCGGTAGACGGCGCTCAGCTGGTCCTTGCAGTGCTGCACCACCCTGGCGATCTCCGCCTCGGTGACGAACGCGCCCTGCATGCGGATCGGCTTGCTGGCGCCCATCGGCAGGAACAGCGCGTCGCCCTTGCCGATCAGCTTCTCCGCGCCCGGCTGGTCCAGGATGACCCGGGAGTCGGCCATCGCGGAGGTCGCGAAGGCCAGCCGGGACGGCACGTTGGCCTTGATCAGACCGGTGACCACGTCCACCGAGGGCCGCTGGGTGGCGAGCACCAGGTGGATGCCGGCCGCACGGGCCAGCTGGGTGATCCGGACCACCGAGTCCTCGACGTCGCGCGGCGCGACCATCATCAGGTCGGCCAGCTCGTCGACGATCACCAGCAGGTACGGGTAGGGCTTCAGCTCGCGCTCGCTGCCGAGCGGCGGGGTGACCTTGCCGGCCCGCACGGCCGCGTTGAAGTCGTCCACGTGCCGGAAGCCGAACGCCGCGAGGTCGTCGTAGCGCATGTCCATCTCGCGCACCACCCACTGGAGGGCCTCGGCGGCCTTCTTGGGGTTGGTGATGATCGGCGTGATCAGGTGCGGGATGCCCTCGTACGCGGTCAGCTCGACCCGCTTGGGGTCGACCAGCACCATCCGCACCTCGTCCGGGGTGGCCCGGGCGAGGATCGAGGTGATCAGGCAGTTGATGCAGGACGACTTGCCCGCACCGGTCGCACCGGCCACCAGGATGTGCGGCATCTTGGCGAGGTTGGCCATCACGCTGTGGCCCTCGACGTCCTTGCCCATGCCGACGACCATCGGGTGCGTGTCCTCGGAGGCCGTGCGCGAGCGCAGCAGGTCGCCGAGGTTGACCATCTCGCGGTCCCGGTTGGGGATCTCGATGCCGACCGCGGACTTGCCCGGGATCGGGCTGATGATCCGCACGTCCGGGCTGGCCACCGCGTACGCGATGTTCTTGGCGAGCGCGGTGATCCGCTCCACCTTGACGGCCGGGCCCAGCTCGACCTCGTAGCGGGTGACCGTCGGGCCCCGGGTGAAGCCGGTGACCCTGGCATCCACCTTGAACTCGGCGAAGGTGCCGGTGAGCTGGGCGACCACCTCGTCGTTGAGGGCGCTGCGGGCCTTGGCCGGGCCGCCGCGGTCCAGCAGGTCGGGCGAGGGCAGTGTGTAGGTGATGCCCTCGCCGAGCTGGAGCTGCTCCATCCGCACCGGCGCCTCGCCGTGCGCCTCGGGAGCGCCGGGGCCGCCGTTGCGGGCGGCCGGGACGGCGGACTCCTCCGGCGGGGCGGTGCGGTCCTGCACCTGGTGCATCATGTCCGCCACCGCGGAGGAGGCGGGCACCCCATAGACCAGCGCGCCGTCCAGGTCGGCGGCCGCGCCGGCGGCCAGGTCGCGGGTGGCGTACGGGTCCAGCGGTTCCTTGTCCAGGGAGATCCGCTCGGCGTCCTCCGGGTCCTCGGCCGGCTTGCGCCGGCGGCGGCGCCGGCGGGCGGCCACCTCGTCCCCCGGGTCCTCACCGTCGGTGTCCACGGTGAACGGCAGCGCGTCGGGGTCGGCGTCCTCCGGCGGGTCGGTGGACAGCTCGTGCTCCGGCGTGCGCCCCCAGTGCTGCTCGTCCTCGGGCCCGGGCTCGACCACGCCGAGCCGTATGCCGAGCGCCCGGATCCGCTCCGGGATGCGGTTGACCGGGGTCGCGGTGACCACCAGCAGGCCGAAGAAGGCCAGCAGCAGGAGCAGCGGCACGGCGAGCGCGGGCCCGGCGGCGGCCATCATCGGGGTGGACGCGGCCCAGCCGATGATCCCGCCGGCCGCCCTTATCCGGGAGGCGCCGCCGCCCATCATGGGCGCGCCGCAGCCGATGTGGACCAGGCCGAGGACGCCGACCAGCAGCGCGCCCAGCCCGATCATGATCCGGCCGTTGGCCTCCGGCAGCCCCGGGTGGCGCCAGAGCCGGATCGCCATCGCGGCCAGCAGGAACGGCACCAGCACGTCGAGCCGGCCGAACAGCCCGGACACCACGGCGGTGGCCCCCTCGCCCAGCCAGCCCTGCGGGCTGAACCAGGTGCCGGCCGCGGTCACCAGCGCGAGCGCGAACAGCAGCAGGCCCAGGCCGTCCTTGCGGTGGGCCGGGTCGAGGTTCTTGGCCCCGTCGCCGAAGCCCCGGAAGAGCGCGGCGATCGGGCTCGCGAGGGCGTTGAGCGTGCCCATCAGCAGCGACCTGGACGGTTTGGGCGGGGGTGCGGCCGGCTTCGCCGCCGTCCTCTTCGCGGGAGCCGCCTTCTTCGCCGCCGCCTTCTTCACGGGCGGCTTGCCCGGGGCCTTCGCCGCGGCCTTCTTGGACGGTCCCGGAGTCGGCTTACGTGCTGCGTTCCCGGGCGTGCGAGTGGCCATGGGTCAGCAGCCTACCGGGGCGGGCGACCACTGCACATGTGCCCGAGCCCGGGCGGCCCGACGTGTCGGAGACACACCGTCACGCTGACCGGGTTTCACCCGGTCGTGTTACCGGGCCACCCGGACGGGTGAACGGTGGCGGGGGGTCAGGAGCTGCCGGGCCGCATCGCGTCCAGCGCCCGGCGCAGCCCGGCGAGCTTGCGCTCCAGGTGCGCCGCGGTGGCGGCCACCCCGGCGTCCTCGGCCCCGTCGAGCTGCTTGCCGAGCGCCTCCGCCTGCTCCTCGACCGCCGCCAGCCGCGCGGACAGCTCGCCCAGCAGCGCCCCGCCGAGGTCCTGCCCGCCGCCGCCCTCCTCCAGGCGCAGCCGCAGCAGCGCGGCCTGCTCCTTCAGCTGGCAGTTCTTGGCGTACAGGTCGACGAAGACGGAGACCTTGGCGCGCAGCACCCACGGGTCGAAGGGCTTGGAGATGTAGTCCACCGCGCCGGCCGCGTAGCCGCGGAAGGTGTGGTGCGGACCGTGGTTGATCGCGGTCAGGAAGATGATCGGGATGTCCCTGGTGCGCTCGCGGCGCTTGATGTGGGCGGCGGTCTCGAAGCCGTCCATCCCCGGCATCTGGACGTCCAGCAGGATCACCGCGAAGTCGTCGGTGAGCAGCGCCTTGAGCGCCTCCTCGCCGGAGGCCGCGCGCACCAGCGTCTGGTCCAGCGCGGAGAGGATCGCCTCCAGCGCCAACAGGTTCTCCGGTCGGTCGTCGACCAGGAGGATCTTGGCCTTCTGCATCAGGGCTCGCCCTCCTGTCGCCTGCCTGCCGCCCGGTGCAGGCACCCGCGTACTGCCCACCGCTACCCCGGTCATGCTAGCCGCACCCCCTCGTCCGGCACATCGCTCCGTCGTGACCCGATCCGGAGCGGCGCGCAGCCAGTGCTCCGGCGCGCGCTCACCAGCGCGTCGCCATCCGGTCACTGTTCGCAACGATCGGTGACCCTACCCGGTTCCCGGGCCCGACCGCCAGCAAACCGGCCGACCGGGAGGCGTGAACGGGGGAGCCCGATCCGGAGTTCACGCCTCCCCCGCGGTCACGCGCGGTCCGCGCTCAGCCACTCGTGCATCACGGACAGCAGGTGGTCGGTCTCCACCGGCTTGGTGATGTGGTCGGTGGCGCCCGCCTCCAGCGACTTCTCCCGGTCGCCCTTCATCGCCTTGGCGGTCAGCGCGATGATCGGCAGGCCGGCGAACTGGGGCATCCGGCGGATCGCCTCCGTGGTCGCGTAGCCGTCCATCTCCGGCATCATGATGTCCATCAGGACCAGCGCCACGCTCTCGTGCTGCTCCAGCATCTCGATGCCCTCCCGGCCGTTCTCGGCGTACAGGACGGTCAGGCCGTGCTGCTCCAGCACGCTGGTGAGGGCGAACACGTTGCGGACGTCGTCGTCCACGATCAGCACCTGCTGGCCGTCGAAGCGCCGGGCGTCGGTGGCCGGGCGGGGCTGCGCCGGCTCCACCGCCCGCGGCCCCGCGGCGCTCTCCAGGGCGGCGCTGCGCCGGCGCTCCACCGCGCCGCGGCGGCGCTCCTCGGCCATCTCCCTGACCTCCTGGGCCCAGTGGTCGGCCGGGTTCTCGCCGACCGGCACCGGCAGGCCCAGCGGGGTCACGCCGACCGAGGCACGCGGCCCCGCGAGGCTCGGGGAGGGGGCCAGCCGCAGCTCGCCGAAGACCTCCGGGGCCTCGGAGCGCAGCGGCAGGTAGAGCGTGAAGGTGGAGCCCTTGCCCAGCTCGCTCTCGGCGTGGATCTCGCCGCCGAGCAGCCGGGCGATCTCGCGGCTGATGGACAGCCCGAGGCCGGTTCCGCCGTACTTGCGGCTGGTGGTGCCGTCGGCCTGCTTGAACGCCTCGAAGATCTCCCGCAGCTTGTTGTCGGGGATGCCGATGCCGGTGTCGGAGACCGAGAAGGCAATCAGCTCGTCGTCCGGGCCCTGGATCGAGCCGGACTCCAGCAGCCGCTCGCGCACGTGCTGCGGGACCTCGGCGCCGGCCTGCCGGATCGAGAAGTCGACGGCTCCGGAGTCGGTGAACTTCACCGCGTTGGAGATCAGGTTGCGCAGCACCTGCTGGAGCCGCTGCTCGTCGGTGTGC
This sequence comes from Streptomyces sp. CBMA156, assembly GCF_014596515.1. GTDB lineage: Bacteria > Actinomycetota > Actinomycetes > Streptomycetales > Streptomycetaceae > Kitasatospora. The sequence goes on along the minus strand of NZ_MSJQ01000329.1, from coordinate 8,564 downwards.
AGGGTGACCGGCAGGGCGGGCGAGACCCGGACGGCGAAGTCCAGGTTCTTGTCCAGCGCGACCGGCTGGAAGGTGGCCTCCACGTAGTCGACCAGCTGGACCAGGGCGATCCGGGCCGGGCGGACGTCCATCTTGCCGGCCTCGACCTTGGACAGGTCGAGGATGTCGTTGATCAGCTGGAGCAGGTCAGAGCCCGCGCCGTGGATGGTGTCGGCGAACTCGACCTGCTTGGGCGAGAGGTTGCCCTCGTTGTTGTCGGAGAGCAGCTTGGCCAGGATCAGCAGCGAGTTGAGCGGGGTGCGCAGCTCGTGCGACATGTTGGCGAGGAACTCGCTCTTGTACCTGGAGGCCAGGGCGAGCTGCTCGGCGCGCTCCTCCAGGACCTGCCGGGCCTCCTCGATCTCGCTGTTCTTGATCTCGATGTCGCGGTTCTGCTGGGCGAGTTGCTCGGCCTTCTCCTGCAACTCCTCGTTGGTGCGCTCCAGTTCCTCCTGGCGCGCCTCCAACTCGGCGGACCGCATCGAGAGTTCGGCGGTCAGCCGCTGGGATTCCAGCAGCAGGCCCTCGGTCTTGGTGTTGACGCTGATGGTGTTGACCGTGACACCGATCAGGTCGGCGATCTGGTTCAGGAAGTCCAGCGCGACGGTGGTGAAGGAGCTGAAGGTGGCCAGCTCGATCACGCCCAGCATCCGGCCCTCGAACAGCACCGGCAGCACCACGATGTGGGCCGGGGAGGCCTCGCCGAGCCCGGAGGCGATCTTCAGGTACCCGGGCGGCGCCTCCTTGAGGATGATCGCCCGCTTCTCCACCGCGGCCTGGCCGATCAGCGACTCGCCGGGGCGGAAGGTGGTCGGCATCGCCCGCCGCTGGTAGCCGTAGCTGCCGATCAGGCGCAGCACGGTGTCGTTCTCGTCGTCGTCCTCGGTGATCAGCTCGGCGGTGCGGCCGGCCGGTTGGGCGAGGAAGAAGGCGCCGTGCTGGGCGGAGACCACCGGGGTCAGCTCGGTCATGATCAGCGAGGCGACCGCCTCCAGGTCCCGGCGGCCCTGGAGCAGGCCGGAGATCCGGGCCAGGTTGGTCTTGAGCCAGTCCTGCTCCTGGTTGGTGCGGGTGGTCTCGCGCAGGTTGGCGATCATCTGGTTGATGTTGTCCTTGAGCTCGTCGAGCTCACCCGCGGCGTCCACGTCGATCCGCAGGCTCAGGTCGCCCCTGGTGACCGCGGTGGCGACCTGGGCGATCGCGCGCACCTGCCGGGTCAGGTTGTTGGCCAGCTCGTTCACCGACTCGGTGAGGTCCTGCCAGGTGCCGTCCACCCCGGGCACCCTGGCCTGGCCGCCGAGCCGCCCGTCGGTGCCCACCTCGCGGGCGACCCGGGTGACCTCGTCGGCGAACGCGGAGAGCTGGTCGACCATGGTGTTGATGTTGGTCTTGAGCTGGAGGATCTCGCCGCGCGCGTCGACGTCGATCTTCTGCGAGAGGTCGCCGCGGGCGACCGCGGTGATCACCAGCGCGATGTTCCGCACCTGGCCGGTGAGGTTGTTGGCCATCTGGTTGACGTTGTCGGTCAGGTCCTTCCAGATGCCGGCCACGCCCGGCACGCTCGCCTGACCGCCCAGGGTGCCGTCGGTGCCCACCTCGCGGGCCACCCGGGTGACCTCCACCGCGAACGAGGACAGCTGGTCAACCATGGTGTTCAGGGTCGCGGCGAGCGCCGCCACCTCGCCCTGCGCGTCGATGGAGATCTTCTTGGAGAGGTCGCCGCGGGCCACCGCACCGGCCACCTCCGCGATGTTCCGCACCTGTCCGGTCAGGTTCGACGCCATGAAGTTGACGTTGTCGGTCAGGTCCTTCCAGATGCCCGACACCCCGCGCACCCTGGCCTGGCCGCCCAGGATGCCCTCGGTACCCACCTCGCGGGCGACCCGGGTCACCTCGTCGGCGAACGCCGACAGCTGGTCGACCATGGTGTTGACGGTCGTCACCAGCTCCAGGATCTCGCCCCTGGCGTCGACGGTGATCTTCTTGGAGACATCGCCGCGCGCCACCGCCGTGGTCACCTCGGCGATGTTGCGGACCTGACTGGTCAGATTGTTGGCCATCAGGTTGACGGAGTTGGTCAGGTCCTTCCAGATGCCGGCCACGCCGGGCACGCTGGCCTGGCCGCCGAGGATGCCCTCGGTGCCGACGTCCCGGGCGACCCTGGTGACCTCGTCCGCGAAGGCGCCCAGCTGGTCCACCATCGTGTTGATGGTGTTCTTCAGCTCCAGGATCTCCCCGCGCGCGTCCACCTGGATCTTCTGCGACAGGTCGCCCTTGGCGACCGCGGTCGTCACCTGGGCGATGTTCCGCACCTGATCGGTGAGGTTGTTCGCCATGAAGTTGACGTTGTCGGTCAGGTCCCGCCACACCCCGGCCGCCCAGGGCACCTGCGCCTGCCCGCCGAGCCGGCCCTCGGTGCCCACCTGACGGGCCACCCTGGTCACCTGTTCGGCGAAGCCGGAGAGCTGGTCGACCATCGTGTTGATGGTGTTCTTCAGCTCCAGCATCTCGCCGCGCGCGTCCACCTCGATCTTCTGCGAGAGGTCCCCGCGGGCCACCGCCGTGGTCACCTGGGCGATGTTGCGGACCTGGCCGGTCAGGTTGTCGGCCATGAAGTTCACCGAGTCGGTCAGGTCCCGCCAGACCCCGGCCACGCCCGGCACCTGGGCCTGACCGCCGAGCCGGCCCTCCGTCCCCACGTCCCTGGCCACCGTGGTGACCTGGGCGGCGAAGCCGTTCAGCTGGTCCACCATCGTGTTGACGGTGTTCTTCAGCTCCAGCATCTCGCCGGCCACCTCGACGGTGACCTTGCGGGACAGGTCGCCCTTGGCCACCGCCGTGGTCACCTGGGCGATGTTGCGCACCTGGGCGGTCAGCCGGCCCGCCATGGTGTTGACCGAGTCCGCCAGGTCCTTCCAGCTGCCGGACACGCTGCGGACCTTGGCCTGGCCGCCGAGCTTGCCCTCGGTGCCGACCTCGCGGGCCACCCGGGTCACCTCGTCGGTGAACTCGGAGAGCTGGTCCACCAGCCCGTTGACGGTCCGGCCGATCTTCAGGTACTCGCCGCGCAGCGGGTGGCTCACCCCGTTGCTGTGCAGCGAACGCAGCTCCATCTTCTGGTCCAGGTCGCCCTCGGCGATCGAGGTGAGCACCCGGCCCACCTCGGACATCGGGCGCGCCAGGTCGTCGATCAGCGCGTTGCAGTTGTCGACCGCCGCCATCCAGGCGCCCTCGCCCGCGCCGGTCTCCAGCCGCTCGTTCAGCCGGCCCTCGCGGCCCACCGCCCGCCGCACCCGCGCCAGTTCACCGGTCAGGTGCTGGTTGCGCTCGGCGACCTCGTTGAACACCGCGGCGATCTCCGCCAGCGGCCCGTCCCCCGGGACGGTCAGCCGACGGCGGAAGTTGCCGTCGCGCATCGCGGTCAGCGCGGACAGCAGCTTGCGCAGTTCGGCGGGCTCCGCGCCACGGTTGTGGCTCGGGGCCCGCCGACCGGCCGCGTTCCGCGGCACGGCCCCGGGGCGCCCGCCGCGCGGGACGGGCGGCGTCGTTCCGGTTACGTCCTTGGTGGCCGAACTCAACGGGCCCCTCCCACATCGTGAACTGTCCGGTTGACCGTCCGTGCCGGTGCGGCACGCACCCGGGCACCGGCCCGGCCGGGCTGCGTGCCGGCGGCCCAGCGCGCACCGGCACCCACACGACCGTACTGCTCCCACCGGCCGTCGCGGACCCCCCAGTCTGACAGCACCGGCGCCGGGTGCACGGCCGGTTGCGCTCGGTTCGTACCGCACCGTCCGAAACAGGTGGGCAGAATCACCCTCTGGTGCCAGTTTCGACTCCCCGTCCCCACGGGGAACCAAGCGGAAAGTAGGGTGGAGCGCTGCACCGGGCCACGACCCGACCCAGCGCCGCCGCTCACCCCGACGGCGCGCACGGGGATTCGGCGCCGCACCCCGGACAACCAGGGCCAGAGCAGCAGAGGAGAAGTGGCAACGTGGTCACCGCACGCGCAGCCGCCACCTTCGCCCCCGACGGCCGGTCCGCGGCCGCCGCCCGGGGCTTCATCCGGGAGGCGCTGCTCGGCTGGGGCCTGCCCGAGGTCGTCGACGACGCGGTCGTGCTGGTCAGCGAACTCGTCACCAACGCCGTCGTACACGCCGGCACCGCCGCGGAGGTCTGCTGCCTGCGCGAGGAGGAGACCATCCGGATCGAGGTCACCGACCACCATCCCGAGCGGGGCCTCCCCTCCCTCGGCGACGGTCCGGTCACCGCCTCCGACCGCTACGCCGACCCCGACGGCGAGGGCGGCCGCGGTCTGCTGATGTGCTCCGCCCTCGCCGAACGGTGGGGCGTCGAGTACGCGGCCGGCCGCAAGACCGTCTGGTTCCGCCTCCAGCTGCCCGCACACGTGCTCGGCACCCGCTACGCCGTTCCCGCCACTCCCGGCAGCGACCTGCCCAGCGGCCCCGGCCCGGTGCACGTCGCGGTCGTCCAACTCGACGAGGACGGCCGGGTGCTGGCCTGGAACCCGGACGCCGAGGCGCTCTTCCAGCACCCCGCCGCCACCGTCCTCGGCCGCCCCTGGGCCGACCTCGCGGTCTGGCCGCAGTCCCCCGCCCGGGGCCTCGGCCTGACCGACACGCTGCGGATGGCCCGCTGGGAGGGCGGCTACGGCATCCGCCGCCAGGACGGCCAGGAGGTCGAGGTGTACGGCGTCCAGGTCCGGCTGCGCGACACCGAGGGCGTCCCGTCGACCCTCTGTCTGCTCGTCCTCGAACCCGACCGCGCGGTGCTGCGCTCCCCCGCCCGCACCCTGCCCGGGGAACGCCCCGACCCGGCCGGCCCCCGGCTCGACCTGCTGGCCGGCCCGGTCGCGACCGACGACCTGGACACGCTGCTCCAGCGCACCGTCGAACGTGCCCGCGACCTGCTCGACGGCGACGCCGCGTACCTGCTGCTCACCACCGACGACGAGGCCGAGTTCGAGGTCCGCGCCGCCACCGGCCTCACCGCGGGACACCGCCGGCATGCCCGCTTCCCGGTCGAGACCGGCAACCGCTACGACTCCGCCCGGCTGCCCTCCGTCCACGAGGACCTCGCCGCCCGGCCCACCGGCATGCCCCTGCTCTCCGACAGCGGCATGCGCTCCCTGGTCACCGTCCCGCTCAAGGTCGAGGGCCGGCTGATCGGCTCGCTCGGGATCGCCGCCACCGGGCCCGGCCGCTACGACAACGAGGACGCGCTGCGCCTCCAGTTCGCCGCCGACCGGGTCGCCCTCGCCGTCGAGAGCACCCGGCTGACCGAGCTCGAACAGCTGCGCCGCGGCTCCCTCTCCTTCCTGGTCGAGGCCTCCGACCTGCTGGCCGGCACCCTCGAACACGAGCAGACGCTCGCGCTGATGGCCCAGATGGCCGTCCCCACCCTGGCCTCCTGGTGCGCCGTCTACACCACCGCCGACCACACCTCCTCGGCCCGGCTCGCCTTCGTCCTGCACGAGGACGAGGACCGCATCGACCCGTTGCGCGACCTGCTCGACAAGACCCCGGCGCCGGAGGCCGGCCCCACCCACGGCGTCCGGTTCTGGACCGCGCCCGTCGAGACCGCCGAGGCCGGCGGCCTCACCGACGGCCCCGGACTCGCCGGGCTGCTCGGCGAGACCGTGGTCCTCGCGCTGACCGCCCGCAACCGCGTGATCGGCCTGCTGGTGCTCGGCGTCGCGGCCGGCGTCCGGTTCCGCCAGGAGATCCTGGAACTCGCCGAGGACCTCTCCCGGCGGGCCGCCCTCGCCCTGGACAACTCCCGCCTCTACTCCGAGCGCACCGCCACCAGCCAGGCCCTCCAGCGCAGCCTGCTCCCGCCGGACCTGCCGGAGATCCCCGGCGTCGAGGTGGACGTCTACTACCAGGCGGCCGGCGAGGGCAACGAGGTCGGCGGCGACTTCTACGACCTGTTCACCATCCGCGAGGGCACCTACGGCTTCGCCATCGGTGACGTCTGCGGCACCGGCCCCGAGGCCGCCTCGGTCACCGGCCTGGCCCGGCACTCGCTGCGGCTGCTCGCCCGCGAGGGCCTGGACGCCCCGCAGGTGCTGCGCAGGCTCAACGCGGCCATCCTGGACGAGGGTTCGCGCAGCCGCTTCCTCACCCTGCTCTACGGCGAGCTGACGCCCCGCCCGGACGGCAGCACCGAACTCTCCCTGGTCTGCGCCGGCCACCCGCTGCCGCTGCGGCTGCGCACCGACGGCCAGGTCGACCGTGCCGCCACCCCGCAGCCGCTGCTCGGCGTGATGGACGACCTCGACCTCACCGCCGAGCACCTGGTGCTCGCCCCGGGCGAGGTCCTGCTCTGCGTCACCGATGGGGTCACCGAACGCCGCGAGGGCCGGCGGATGCTGGGCGACGACGGCCTCGCCGAGGTACTCACCGGCTGCACCGGCCTGACCGCCGGAGCGGTCGCGGCGAGGGTGCAGCGCGCGGTCGAGCGCTTCGCCCCGGAACCGCCCTCGGACGACATGGCGATCCTGACCCTGCGGGTGCCCACCCAGCGCCGGGCCTGAGCGCCGGGCCTGAATGCCGGGCCTGAGCGCCGGGCCTGAATGGCTCCGCGGCCGGCAGGCCACTCGCGCAGTCACATAGTCACAAATTGTTATATTCACAAGGGTACAAGCGAGCAGGGCCCGGGTAGACCGATCCCACCGGGGAATCCCTCCGGCGGGGACGTGACCAGCGGCTCTCCGCTGGCCCATCACTTCCGACCGCCGCCCGCGCACGCTCACCGCCGTGCGCCTTCGGCGCGGTCGCGCGCATCCACACCCACCGACACCACACCACAGCGTCACTGCGCCCTGCGCGCGCCCAGAGTGAAAGGAGCCTCCGGTGAGCAACGACGCTACCGGGGCAACGAACGCCCGCTCCACCGGAGCCGACGCGGGTAACCTCGGCTACCTCGCACTCGGCCTCACACTTCTCGCCTACGGCCTGCTCTCCACCGGCATCCTGCACGGCACCGGAGTCGGCAGCGCGGCCCCCCTCGCCCACCTGCTCGGCGGCGTCACCCTCTTCGTCGCGGGCCTCTGGCAGCTCCGCGGCGGCGAGGGCTTCACCGGAACCGCCTTCACCAGCCTCGGCGCCTTCTGGGCCACCTGGTCGGCAGCCGGCGGGGCCGGAAAGAACGCCGCCGGACTCTTCCTGCTGCTGTGGGCCCTGCTCGCCCTCACCCTCACGGCGGCCGGCTGGGGCGCGGGCCTGCTCAGCCGTGCCGTCTACGGCCTGCTGACGCTCTCCCTGGTGCTCTCCGCCATCGCCACCTTCGGGGGCTACGGCGGCCTGGCCAAGGCCGCCGGCTGGGTCGCGGCCCTCTCCGGGCTCGCCGCCTGGTACTGGGCCACCTCCGCACTGAGCAACGGCGCCTGGGGAAGGATCGCCCTGCCGGTGAAGTGACCGGCCCTGATCCGGCGTGACCGCGGTTCGACCGCGGCCGGCCCTCGCTTCAGTCCTGGTTCAGCCGACCTGTTCCAGCCGCTCCTCGGTGGTGCGGCGGGGCCCGGTCTCCGTCTCGGCGGAGGCCCGGCCCCTTCGGCGTGCCGCAAGGGCCTGGACGGCGTAGGCGAGGAGCAGGATCACCACGGCCACGATGCCGTCCGACCAGAAGTGGTTGGCCGTCACCACCACCACGGCCACCGTCAGCACCGGATGCAGCACCATCACCCAACGGAGCGAACTGCGCGACACCCGGATCACCGCGACCGCCGCCAGCACGCACCAGGCGACGTGCACCGAGGGCATCGCCGACAGTTGGTCGGCCACCACGACACCGCCGACCGCACCGCCGTACACCGACTGCCCGTACTGCGCCGCCACGTCGACGAACCCGTTCTGCGGCAGCATCCGCGGCGGGGCGACCGGGATGAACTGCACCAGCAGGCAGACCGCGGTCGTGATCACCACCGTGTTGCGCACCCACGCGTAGCGCTCGCGGTGCCGCAGGAACACCCAGAGCAGCACGCCCAGCATGACGGTGAAGTGCATGGCCGCGTAGTAGTAGTTCGCCAGCCTCACCAGCACCGGGTACGGCGTGACCGCCTTCTGCCAGGAGGCCTCGTCCGGTAGTCCGATCACCTGCTCGGTGTGGTGGATCCAGCTCGCCCGGTCCAGGGCGTGGTCCGTGCTCATCACCGAGAGGTGCCCGACCAGCTGCCAGAGCGCGAACAGCGCCAGCAGCGTGCCGGCCTCCCGCAGCAGCGCGGACAGAGCAGGCCTCCGGCCCTTCGCCACGGCGTAGGCGCCCGCGTGGAGACCGATGGCGGCGACGCCGGCGGACTGCCAGGTCAGGGTCAGGTTCTGCATTGGCAGAGGGTAACGCAAAAAGCCCCTTCCCAGATGGGAAGGGGTTCTTCAGAAGAATTGTTCGGCGGCGTCCTACTCTCCCACAGGGTCCCCCCTGCAGTACCATCGGCGCTGTAAGGCTTAGCTTCCGGGTTCGGAATGTAACCGGGCGTTTCCCTCACGCTATGACCACCGAAACACTAT
>NZ_MSJQ01000328.1 GCF_014596515.1 Streptomyces sp. CBMA156 | reverse complement strand
GCACCGGCAGCGCGGGCGCGGCGGCGGCCAGCGCGGCGCGGCCGGCCGGGTCGTCCACGCCGAGCGCCTCGGCCAGCCCGGCCGGGTCGGCCTCGGAGACCGCCGCCCAGAACCGCTCCTCGGCCGGGTCGCGCAGGGCGTCCGCGGCCGCGCCGGGCGCCGACGGGAGGTCGAGCCAGTAGCGCTGCCGCTGGAAGGCGTAGGTGGGCAGCTCGACGGGGGTGGCCGGGAGTCCGCCGAGGACCGGGGACCAGTCCGGGCGGGCGCCGTGGACGTGCGCCTCGGCGAGCGAGCGCAGGAACTTCGCCGGGCCGCCCTCGTCGCGGCGCAGCGTGCCGACCACGGTCACGTCGCCGGTGCCGGGCAGTTCCTCGGCCGCCTCCTGGACGCCGGGGCCCAGCACCGGGTGCGGGCTGGACTCGACGAAGGTGCGGTAGCCGTCGTCCAGCAGGGAGCGGACGGCGGGGGCGAACCGGACCGGCTCGCGCATGTTGCGGTACCAGTAGGCGGTGCCCAGCTCGGCGGGGTCGAGCGCGCCGCCGGTCACCGTGGAGTAGAAGGCGGTGGTGGCGGGCCGCGGCTCGATGCCGGCCAGGGCCTCCAGCACCGCCTCGCGCAGCGGCTCGACCTGCGGCGAGTGGCCGGCGCCGTTGACCCGGACCTTGCGCACCCGGACGTCCTCGGCGGCCAGCGCCTCGACGAAGGCGTCGACCGGCTCCGGGGGGCCGGCCACGACGGTCGAGCGCGGGCCGTTGACGGCGGCGATGTGCAGCTCGCCGGGCCAGTCCGCGATCCGGGCGGCCACGTCGTCCTCGGGCAGCGCGACCGAGGCCATCGCGCCCTGTCCGGCGAGCGACAGCAGCAGCTTGCTGCGCAGCGCGACGATCCGCATCGCGTCGTCCAGCGTGAGCGCGCCCGCGACGTGGGCCGCCGCGATCTCGCCCTGGGAGTGCCCCACCACGGCGGCGGGGGTGATGCCGTGCGAGCGCCAGAGCGCCGCCAGCGACACCATCATGGTGAACAGCGTCGGCTGGACGACGTCCAGCCGCTCGATCGGCGGGGCGTCCTCGGCGCCGCGCAGCACGGCCTCCACCGACCAGTCGGCGTACCGCGCCAGTGCCTCGTCGCAGGCCCGGACGGAGTCGCGGAAGACCGCGGAGGAGTCCAGCAGTCCGGCGGCCATGCCGGCCCACTGGGTGCCCTGGCCGGGGAACACGAACACGGTGCGGCCGCCGGCGGCGGCGGTCCCGCGCACCAGGCCGTCGGCCGTGCCGTCCTCGGCGAGCACCGTCAGCAGCTCGGCGAAGGACTCCCGGTCCTCGGCGAGCAGCACCGCGCGGTGGTCGAAGGACGAGCGCCCGGAGACCAGCGCGCCCGCGAGTTGATCCGTCGTCAGTTCGGGCCTGGTGTCCAGGTGTTCGCGCAGCCGGGCGGCCTGGGCGCGCAGCGCGGCACCGCCGCGGGCGGACAGCAGCCACGGGGTGGGGGCGCCGGTCAGCGACGGCTCGGCCGGCCGGGCCTGGACCGCGGCCCGCTCCGGCGCCTCCTCCAGGATCACGTGGGCGTTGGTGCCGCTCATGCCGAACGAGGAGACGCCCGCCCGGCGGGGCCGGCCGTCGCGCTGCCACGGCCTCGCCTCGGTGAGCAGTCGCAGGGTGCCCGCCGACCAGTCCACGTGCGGGGTCGGCTCGTCGACGTGCAGGGTCGCGGGCAGCAGGTCGTACCGCATCGCCTGGACCATCTTGATCACCGCGGCGACGCCGCCCGCGGCCTGGGTGTGCCCGATGTTGGACTTCACCGAGCCGAGCCAGACCGGCCGTTCGGCGTCCCGGTCCCGGCCGTAGACCGCCTGGAGTGCCCGGGCCTCGATCGGGTCGCCCAGTTCGGTGCCGGTGCCGTGCGCCTCGATGGCGTCGACGTCCCCGGGGGTGAGCCCGGCGGCGCCCAGCGCCTGCCGGATGACCTTCTGCTGGGCCCGGCCGTTGGGCGCGGTCAGTCCGTTGCTGGCGCCGTCGTGGTTGACGGCGGTGCCGCGGACCAGGGCCAGCACCCGGTGGCCGTTGCGGCGGGCGTCGGAGAGCCGCTCGACCAGCAGCATGCCGGCGCCCTCGCCCCAGCCGGTGCCGTCGGCGGCGGCGGCGAAGGCCTTGCAGCGGCCGTCGGTGGAGACCGCGCCGCCCTGGGTGCCCTCGACGAACATGGTCGGCACGACCATCAGGGTCACGCCGCCGACCAGGGCCAGCGAGCAGTCACCGCGGCCGAGCGCCTCGCCCGCCATGTGCAGCGCCACCAGCGAGGAGGAGCAGGCGGTGTCGACGGACAGCGCCGGGCCCTCCAGGCCGAGGGTGTACGCGACCCGGCCGGAGGTGACGGAGGCGGCGGTGCCGAGCATCAGGTGCGGGCCGATGCCCTCGGGCACCTCGGTGACGCCGACGCTGTAGCCGGTGGTCGCGTTGCCGACGAAGACGCCGGTCGGGCTGCCGTGCAGCGCGGTCGGGTCGATCCCGGCGCTCTCGATCGCCTCCCAGGCCGTCTCCAGCAGCAGCCGCTGCTGCGGGTCCATGGCCAGCGCCTCGCGCGGGCTGATGCCGAAGAAGCCGGGGTCGAAGTCGGCCATGCCCTCGACGAAGCCGCCGTCGAGGCCGTCGGCGAAGCCCTCGGGGAGGGCGCTCAGGTCCCAGCCGCGGTCGGCGGGCACCGGGATCATCGCGTCCACGCCCTGGCTGACGATCCGCCACAGGGCCTCGGGGGTGTCGGCGCCGCCGGGCAGCCGGCAGCTCATGCCGATGATCGCCAGCGGGTCCCCGGCCGTGCCGGGGCCGGCCGCCGGGGCCGGAGTGGGCGGGGCGGCCTCGGGCTCGGCCTCGCCGAGCAGTTCGCGGCCCAGTTCCTCGGCGACCAGCACCGGGGTCGGGTTGTCGAAGACCAGGGTGGCGGACAGCCGCAGTCCGGTGACGGCGGAGAGCCGGTTGCGCAGCTCGACCGCGGTCAGCGAGTCGACGCCCAGCTCCTTGAACGCCCGGTTCGGGTCGACCAGTTCGGGCCCGGCGAAGCCGAGCACGGCGGCCGCCTGGGCG
>NZ_MSJQ01000327.1 GCF_014596515.1 Streptomyces sp. CBMA156 | reverse complement strand
GGCCGGCCCTGCGCCGCGAGGGCGCGGGCCGGCCGCCGGGGCCGGAGGGGCGGGGCGGCCTCAGGCCCGGCCTTCGCCGTGGATCAGGCGGAGGTTCGGCACGCCGGGGAACGGCGGGGTGTGCTCGGCCTCCCGTTCGGCGATCAGGTCGGCCAGTAACCGGGCGCCCATCGCCCGGAACCCGGCCTTGCGCTCCTCGTCGGCCTCCTCCTCCCCCGGATAGAGGGTGACGTGGACGGCGCCGTCCCCGCCGTCCCAGGTGTAGCTGCGGTACGGCGGCGGCTGGGGCTCGTCCGTCGTCGCGGGCTCGTCCGTCATGGGAAACCTCCGGTGGTTGTCCTGGGGTGGTCGTTCTCGGCCTGCCTGCCGCCGTGCGCAACGATTCGGGAGCAAGAAGGGCCCGGCGGCACGCTGCGATTCGCCCGTTCCGGTACGCACGGGCTCCGAACCGGACGGCCGGGGGCCCGTCGTGGCGGCCGACGGCTCGCCCGGGCGGCCGGAGAACTCACCGGACGACCGGGAACCCCCGGGCCGGCCCGGGGATTTCACCGGGCCGGCCGCACCCGGCCCGCCCGCGCCTCCAGGTACCTGCGCTCCGCGAGGCTCGCGGTGGCCCGGGCCGCGCGCCGGTACTGCTCGTACGCCCCGGCCCGGTCGCCGGTCCGCTCCAGCAGGTGGGCCCGGACCGACAGCAGCCGGTAGTGCCCGGCCATCCGGGCATCGGCGTCCAGGGTGGCGAGCAGGGCCAGACCCGCCTCGGGGCCATCGGTCTCCGCGAGGGCGATCGCCCGGTTCAGGGTGACCATCGGGTTGGGCGCGACCCGCTCCAGGATCAGGTACAGGGCGTACACCTGCCGCCAGTCGGTGTCCTCGGCCGCGAGCGCGTCGGCGTGGGTGGCGGCGATCGCCGCCTGGAGCCGGTACGGGCCGAGTTCGGGGCCGGCCAGGGCCTCCTTGACCAGGTCCGTTCCCTCCTCGATCAGCGCGCGGTCCCACGCCGTGCGGTCCTGCTCGGCCAGCGGGACCAGGTCCCCGGAGGCCGTGGTCCTGGCCGCGCGGCGGGCGTGGGTCAGCAGCATCAGCGCGAGCAGCCCGGCGACCTCACCGTCCTCCGGCAGACGCGCACGCACCGACCTGGTCAGCCGGATCGCCTCGCGGGCGAGGTCGAGGCGGTGCAGTTCGTCGCCCGAGGAGGCGGTGTAGCCCTCGTTGAAGATCAGGTAGAGCACGTGCAGGACGACCCGCAGCCGCTCCCCGTGCCCGTCGGCCGGCACCCCGCCCTCGGATCCGGCCGCCCCGGGCAGCTCGAACGAGCCGCCGGCGGCCCTGATCCGCTGCTTGGCCCGGCTGATCCTGGCCGCCATGGTCGCCTCCGGCACCAGGAACGCACGGGCGATCTCGGCCGTGGTCAGCCCGCCGACCGCCCGCAGCGTCAGGGCCGTCTGCGAGGCGGCGGTCAGCGCCGGGTGGCAGCACAGGAACAGCAGCAGGAGCGTGTCGTCGGTGTCCGGCACGTCCTCCGGCACCACCTCGGCCGCCGCCGTCGCCCACTCCCGCTCGCGCCGGGCGCGGTCGCCGCGCAGCTGGTCGATCAGCCGCCGCGAGGCGACCGTCACCAGCCAGCCGCGCGGGTTGGCCGGCACCCCCTCGGACGGCCACTGCACGGCGGCGGCGAGGACCGCCTCCTGCACCGCGTCCTCGCACCCCTCGAAGTGGCCGTACCGCCGTACCAACGTGCCGAGGACCTGCGGCGTGAGCCCACGCAGCAGGTTCTCGAAGTCCGGAACCGTCATGCGTCCAAGTGTCCGTCGGAGAACATCACCTGGCGCACCTCGACGCCCAGCCCCTCGATCGCGGCGTCCGGGATGCGGGCGGCCAGGTCGATCGCGCGCTGCCTGTCCTCGCAGTCGACCAGGTAGAAGCCGCCCAGGAACTCCTTGGCCTCCAGGAACGGCCCGTCGGTCACCACCGGCTGGCCGTTGCGGACGGTCACCACAGCGGCCTGCGAGGGGTCGACCAGCGCCTGGGTGAGGATCAGCTCGCCGGACTCCTTCAGCTCCTCGATGAACCTGCCGTGCCCGCCACCGATCGCCGCCTTCTCCTCGTCGGTCAGCGCGTCCAGCACGGCCGGGTTCAGGTGCAGGCTGATCAGGAACTTCATGTCGTCCTCCTCGGATCGGCGAGCCCCGTCGGAGCCCCTTCGGCCGGTGGTCGGAGCGGACGCCACGGTCTTGACGTCCTCCACCGGACAATCTCGCACGAGTCTCCCGTGTCCCCCACGTCTCCCGCGTCCCCCGGCTCCCTCAGGTCGCCGCCGGCCCGTGCGGCCGGACGGCCGCCGGGGGGCCATCTTCCGTACCGGAACCGTCCACCTGATGGCCTGTCACCCATTGATAGCGTCGGCCGTGACGCCGCGTCGCCACGGCGCAGCACCACCGACGAAACGAGAGAGCGCCCCATGGCCCCCCGGACCATCCGCCGAGCCGTCATCCCCGCCGCCGGGCTCGGCTCCCGCCTCCTGCCGCTGACCAAGGCCACGCCGAAGGAGATGCTGCCGGTCGGCGACAAGCCGGTGATCGAGCACACCGTGCGCGAGCTGATCGAGAGCGGCATCACCGACATCACCATCGTCGTCAACGGCGACAAGGGGATGATCCAGGAGCACTTCCGCCCCAACCCGGTCCTGGTCGAGCAGTTGCGCCGGGACGGCAAGGAGGCCTTCGCGGCGGCGGTCGAGGAGGTCGGCGAGCTGTCCCGCAAGGGCCACATCAGCTACCTCTACCAGCACGGGCCGTACGGCAACGGCACCCCGGTGCTCAACGCCGCCCGCCACTTCGGCGACGAGCCCTGCCTGGTGCTCTGGCCCGACGACGTCTTCGTCGCGGAGGTCCCCCGCGCGCAGCAGCTGATCCGGGCGTACGAGCAGACCAACGCGCCGGTGCTCGCGCTGATGCCGATGGCGCCCGAGGACTCCTACCGCTACGGCGTACCGGTGGTGAAGGAGGATCTCGGCGGCGGTTCGCTGCGGATCTCCGGCCTCGTCGAGAAGCCGAAGCCGGCCGACGCGCCCTCCTCGTACGCGGCGATCGGCGGCTACGTCATCACCCCCGGCATCGTCGACGAGCTGCGCGAACTGACCAGGCGCTGGCACGAGAAGCCCGAGGACGAGGTCTACCTGACCGACGCGATCAACGCCTACGCGGCCCGGCGCGCGGTCTACGGACAGGTCATCGACGGCACCTGGTACGACACCGGCAATCCCGCCGCCTACCTGCGTGCCCAGTTCGCCGCCGCGCTCGCCAACCCCGAGTACGGGCCGGAGCTGCGCCGGCTGGCCGCTGAGCTGTCCCCGGCCACCGACCGGTAGGCCGGGGGCGCCGGGGCCCCGGGGCGCCGGGGCCCCGGGTCAGCGGTCCGTCAGGCCGCCAACCGGGCGTCAGTAGTCCGGCAGGTCGAAGTCCAGGGCGGCCTGGTAGGCCGCCTCCAGCACCGGGTCGGCCTGTCCGAGGTTCATGACGGTCTCGGACCGGGCCTTCCGGTCGCCGGTCAGCTTGAGGATCGCCTGGTTGGCGTCCACGTGGTCGCGCAGCCGCCGCTCGTAGGCGGGGAAGGCCGTACGGTGGTCGCCGCCGGCCGCGTGCAGTTCGCCCGCCAGGACGTAGGCGGCGGTCAGGGCCACGCTGGTGCCCTGGCCGGTGGCCGGGGAGCAGCAGTAGCCGGCGTCGCCGAGCAGGACGACCCGGTCCTTGGACCAGCTCTCCATCCGGATCTGGGCGACGACGTCGTAGTGGAAGGCGTCGCTCTCCCGCATCGCCCGGAGGAAGCGCGGCAGTTCCCAGCGCGCGTGGGCGGAGCGCTCGGCCACCAGCTCGCGCTGCCGGCCGGGGTCGCGCGGGAGCATCCGGTCGATCGGCTCGTCGCTGTGGAAGCCGACGAAGACGCGCAGTTCGCTGTTGTCGCGGACGGTCATCACCATGCAGAACCAGTTCGGGTCGTCGCCGACCTGGTGGGCGACCTCCCAGCGGTCGAGGCCCAGGTGGTTGGGCGCGCTCCAGCCGGCGGTGTAGGTGCCGATGGGGTGCAGGTAGTCCGCTTCGGGACCGAAGACGAGGCGGCGGGTGTTCGAGTGCAGGCCGTCGGCCCCGACGACCAGGTCGAAGGACCGCTCGGTGCCGCTGCGGAGGCGGACCTGGACGCCGTCCCGGTGCTGCACCAGGGTCTCGATCGCGTCGTCGAAGAGGTACTCGACGCCGGGGCCGCCCGCGGTTCCGGTGCCCGTGCCCGTGCCCGTGCCGATGGTGCCCGTGCCCGTGCTGCCCCTGCCCGCGCCGGCGATCAGCTCGGCGAGATCGTCGCGAAGGATCTCCACGTCCGGGCCGCCGACCGGCCCGCCGCTGGCCGTCCACCCGGTGGTGCTGCGCAGCTCGCGGCCGTCCGAGTCGACCACGGACATCCCGCGCAGGCCGGTCCTGCGGGCCCGGACCTCGTCCAGCAGGCCCATCCGCTCGACCACCGTCAGGGCGGTGCCGCGGATGTCCACGGCCTGGCCGCCGCCGCGCAGCGAGGGGGCCCGCTCGACGACCGTGACGCGGAAGCCGTAGCGGTCCAGCCAGTGGGCGAGGGCGGTTCCGGCGATCCCGGCGCCGGAGACCAGGACCGAGGTGGTGCTGCGGGGGCCGGCGTGCGGCCGGGTGCTGTTCGACATGGTGGACCTCCCGTGAGTGGGTCGGTGACGCTGCCTCATCAGCCTCGGCCCGGGCGCTCGCAGGACGCGGACAGGGCGCTGTCAGCGTCCACAGGCCGCCGACGGGACACCGGCAGGACACCGGCACGGTGCTGACAGGACGGCAACGGCCCTGGTCCCCGGGCGGGAACCCGGCTCACGGCGCCCGCCCGCCGGTCCGTAGGGTCTGCCGCATGTCGAGGACCACACCGCCACGCCCGCTGGACGTCGAGGCGCTCTTCCCCGAGCTGGCCCGTCACCGGGGCACCACCACCCGGCTGCATCCGCGCCCGGGCCGGCCGGACGCCTCGGCCAGCTCCGTCGGCGGTCCGCTGCTGTGGCCCTCGGACGAGCCCTGGCCGGTCTGCACCGACCCCCACCCGCACGCCCGCGGCCTGCGGCCCGCGGACATCCACCGCCGCCGGGAGGTCCTGGCCGTCGCCTGGAACCGCGAGCCGAGCCCGGGCCCGACCGACGAGGAACGGCAGCTGCTCAAGGAGCTCGAACGCCGCCACCGCGTCGAAGGCCCGGCCGCGGACGGCCCGTTGCCGCTGATCGGCCTCGCGCAGTTCTACCGGCGGGACATCCCCGACCTGCCCGCGGGACCGGACGACTGCGACCTTCTCCAGGTGTTCTGGTGCCCCTACGACGCCCACGGCCCGGGCCGGTACGGGATGCTGCTCGACCTCCGGTGGCGCCGGTCCCGGGACGTCACCGAGGTGCTGGCCTCTCCCCCGCGGCCGGAGGTGGTCGGCTTCGACGGATACGTGCCGGAGCCGTGCGTGCTGCACCCGGAGCAGGTGACCACCTACCCGTTCGCCGGGCTCCTCCCGGAGGAGCTGTGCGCCCGCATCCACGCCTGGGACGACGCCCTGGACGAGGCCCTGGAGGCGGCGGCCGAGGAGTGCGGGACGGACGGGGAGGACAGGGCGGACGGGACGGATGGGGAGGAGGACGCCGACCCGCGCTACCAGTACGACCTGTCGATCCCTCCCGGCTGGCGCGTCGGCGGCTTCGCTTCCTGGCACACCACCGACCCGGGCCCGATGGACTGCCGCACCTGCGCGACGCCGATGCACCTGCTGCTGACCGTCGACAGCTCGGAGTGGGACGGCGGCACCGGCAGCTGGCGGCCGCTGGAGGCCCGCGACGACTCCTCCACCCCGACCGAGGTCACCGTCGGCCGCTGGGGCGAACTCAACGTCTTCGCCTGCCCCGACGACCCCCGCCACCCGCACCGCTGGAGCATCCAGTAGCCGCTCGCCCCCGGCTCACAGCTCGGTGAGCTCGCCCAACCCCAGCGTGCGCAGCATGTGGTCGGCCATCCGGCGGTGGCCGACGGCGTTGGGGTGGGTGGGGTCGTCCAGCCACGGGATCGCCTCGCCGTCGGGGAACTCGGCGAGCCAGTGTGCCTCGTGGTCGACGAGCAACGCGCCGGTCTCGGCAGCGAGTTCGCGGACCACCTGGCAGTAGGCGGGCAGCTCCGCCCTGGCTTCGCGGCCGGCCAGGCCGGCCACGAGCGGCGTCTGGAGCACGATCCGCGCTCCGGCGGAGCGGTCGATGATCTCGCGCATGGCCCCGCGGAACTCCTTGAGCCCGTCCGGTCCGTCGACGGCGTCGTTGGTGCCCAGCGAGAGCGACAGCACGTCCGGCGCGAACCGCCCGATCACGAAGTCGTACGCCCCGAGCACGTCCGTGGCCCGCCAGGCGGACACCCCCGTGTTGACGACGACGTCCGTCAGCCGCTTGAGCTGCCAGTGGAGACGCTCCTGCACCTGCTCCACCCAGCCGCGGGCGCCGTGGGTGTGGTACGCGGCCTGGGTGATGCTGTCTCCGGCCATCACCCAGGTCATCGGCTCGTCGGCGAGCTCGATCATGTGGTGTTCCCCCCTTGTCAGTTGGTCCTGCCCGGCGGTCGTCGCGGCAGGCGACGACGCCCGGCACCGATCCTATGCACCTGGCGCGACCGTGGATCCGGGCCCGGGGCCGGACGCCGCCGTGGCGGCGGAGGTGACCGGGGAGGCGGATGCGGCGGCCCGTTACTGCTTGACAAGGTACGTAATACTGTAACGAGCTGTCGCCCCGGCGGATCCCGGTCTCCCCGGCCCGTCGGGTCCCTCTCCCCGCAGCCCGGAGCACCGCATGCACCCCTTCCTCGACCATCCCGGGCCGCTCGCCTTCGCACACCGGGGCGGTGACCTCGGGCGCCCCGAGAACTCCCTCGCCGCCTTCGAGGCCGCCGTCGCGCTCGGGTACCGCTACCTGGAGACGGACGTCCACGCGACTGCCGACGGCGTGCTGGTGGCCTTCCACGACTCCCGTCTGGACCGGGTCACCGACCGCACCGGGGCGGTGGCCGAGCTGCCCTGGGAGACCGTCAGGCAGGCCCGGATCGGCGGGGCCGAGCCGGTGCCGCTGCTGGAGGACCTGCTCGGCGCGTTCCCCGGGGTCCGCTTCAACATCGACGTCAAGGCGGCGCCGGCCGTCGGGCCGCTGGTCGAGGCGATCCGCCGGACCGACGCCTGGGACCGGGTCTGCGTCGGCGGCTTCTCCGACGCCCGGCTGGCCGCCGTCCGCGCCGCCGCGGGCCCCCGGCTGGCCACCTCGCTCGGCCCGCGCGAAGTCGCCCGGCTGCGGCTGCGCTCGCTGGCCGAATCGTTCCTGCCGCCGTTCGCCGCCCGGCCGCTCTCCCGGCGGCCGGGGGCGCCGTTCGCCGGGCTCTGCGCGCAGGTGCCGGAGCGGCACCGGGGCGTCCGGGTCGTCGACCGGGCCTTCGTCCGCACCGCCCACCGGCTCGGCCTCCAGGTGCACGTCTGGACTGTGGACGATCCCACACGGATCAGGGCTCTCCTCGACCTGGGTGTGGATGGCATCATGGCCGATCGCATCGACGTCCTGCGGGACGTCCTCGGCGAGCGCGGCTGCTGGACGGACGGCAGTACCGGCTCCAGCACGGTGATGGGGACCCCATGAGCACCACGAACCCGGCGACGGCGCACCTGCCGGACGACCCACCGACCGGCCCCCCGGCCGCCGACGACGGCCGGGCCCTGCGCCGGATGCAGTTCGGCTGGTACGTCAACGACTGGGCCAACGCCGCCTTCTCGGCCACCGTGCTGACGGTGTTCCTCGGCCCGTACCTGACCACCGTCGCCAAGGAGGCCGCCGACGCGTCCGGCGACGTGCACCCGCTCGGCCTGTCGATCCGCGCAGGATCGTTCTTCCCGTACACGGTCTCCTTCTCCGTGCTGCTCTCGGTCGCGGTGATGCTGCTGACCGGCACGCTCGCCGACCGCACCGGGCGGCACAAGGAGCTGATGTGCGGCTTCGCGTACCTCGGCTCGCTCGCCACGATGGGGATGTTCTTCCTCGACGGCGACCGCTACCTGCTCGGCGGCGCGCTGCTGGTGGTCGCCAACATCTCGTACGCGGTCTCGGTCGCGCTCTCCTACGCCTACCTGCCCGGCCTGGCCTCCCCCGACGAGCGCGACAGGGTCTCCTCCAAGGGCTGGGCCTACGGCTACGCGGGCGGCGGACTGCTGCTGATAGCCAACCTCGCGGTGTTCCAGGGCCACGACGCGCTCGGCCTGGACTCCGGCACCGCCGTGCGGATCTGCCTGGCCTCGGCCGGCCTGTGGTGGGCGCTGTTCACCGTCGTCCCGCTGCTGCGGCTGCCCTCCCGGGCCGGCATCGCCCCCAGCCGCGCCGCGGCACCCGCCGAGGACGGCAAGCCCGCCACCGGCAGCCTGCGCGAACTCGCCCGCACCCTGCGCGGCATGCGCGAGCATCCGCTCACCCTGCTCTACCTCGCCGCCTTCCTCTGCTACAACGACGGCATCCAGACCGTCGTCTCCCAGGCCTCGCTCTACGGCAGCGAGGAACTCGGCATGGAGCAGACCTCGCTGGTCACCGCCGTCCTCCTGGTCCAGGTCGTGGCGATCGGCGGCGCCCTGCTGCTCGGCCGGATCGCCCACCGCTACGGCGCCAAGCGGACCATCCTCGGCTCCCTGGTCGGCTGGGTGGTCACCCTGGCCCTCGGCTACTTCATGCCCGCCCACCAGCCCGCCTGGTTCTACGCCCTGGCCTGCATGATCGGTCTGGTGCTCGGCGGCAGCCAGGCGCTCTCCCGCTCCCTCTTCTCCCACCTCATCCCGCCCGGCCGGGAGGCCGAGTACTTCAGCTTCTACAAGATCAGCGACCGCGGCACCAGCTGGATGGGCCCGCTCGTCTTCGGCCTCGCGTACCAGCTCACCGGCAGCTACCGCTCGGCGATCATCTCGCTGCTGGTCTTCTTCGTCATCGGCTTCGCCGTCCTGCTGAAGGTCCCGGTCCGCCGCGCCATCGAGGCCGTCGGCAACCCGGTGCCGGAACGGCTCTGACGGCCCGACGGCTCTGAAGGTCCTGAAGGTATCGATGCGCTGAACGGAAGACGACTGCCGCACCCCGTGCCCGGCGTCGTCGGTGGGCCGCCCCGGCCACCGGACCGGGGCGGCCCACTGACGACGCCCTGTCACGGGGTGACGATGTTGAAGAGCGGGTTGAAGTCCTCGACGAGGCCCGCGTAGGCGACGAGGGCCGAGGCGTCTCCGTCGAGGCGGATCAGGCCCTTGTCCGCGAGGGCCTTCGCCCCGGCGGGGGCGATCAGGGTCTGGGCGAGGGCGGTCTTCGCTCCGGTGACGGTCAGCTGTACGGGCTGCCTGGGGCTGCCCCGGCGGGCGTTGAGGACGCCGCGGCGGATCCACATGTGCCAGTCGCGGTCTGCCTGGGGGACGTCGTCGAAAAGGAAGGCGATGCGGACGTCGGCCGTGGCAGCGCGTTCGCCGACCACGTGGACGGCGGCGTAGTCGAACAGCAGGTCGATGGGCATCGAGGCGATGCTGTCCTCGCTGGCGGTGACGACGGTGGCCCGGGTGATGCCGTCGCGCAGCTCCTGGGCGGCGGACAGGTAGATGCCGCGCCACTGGGGGCCTTCGGCCTGGTAGCCGAGTTGCTCGTAGGCGTCGGCCTGGAGGTGGCGTGCCCGGGTGTTGTCGGGCTGGGCGAAGACGAGGGCGTGGAGGATCTGCGCGGCCCAGCGGTAGTCGGCGGCCTCGATCGCGCGCCGGCCCTCGGTCAGGACGGCGTCCGCGCCGATCAGGTCGACCAGGCGGCGGGCGGTCTCGACGGGGGTGTGGGGGTTGAGGCTGACCGGGTCGCCGTCCCACATGCCCAGTTCCTTGGTGAACACCGCGCGCACGTCGTGGTGGAGGGTTCCGTGGTAGCCGCGGCCGGCCCAGTTCCGCCCCAGGTCCTCCGGCAGTGCGACGACCTCGGCGGCTTCCAGCGGGGTGTAGCCCTGGTTGGCCAGGCGCAGGGCCTGGTCGTGGATGTACTTGTAGGTGTCGCGCTGGGCTTCCAGGAAGTCGGTGACGGGCTGGTTGCCCCAGACGGGCCAGGTGTGGGTGCCGTAGTGCACCTGGACGTCGTCGCCCCACCGCTGGAGGGTCTCGTCCAGGTAGCGGGCGAAGTTGCGGGCGTCGCGGGTGCGGGCGCCGCGCAGGGTCTGGATGTTGTGCAGGGCGTGGTTGGCGTTCTCGGCGCAGGTGAGGGCTCCGAGTTCGGGGATGAAGATGTGCATCTCCTCCGGGGCCTCCGTGTCGGGGGCGTAGAGGAACTCGAACTCCAGCCCGGCCAGCTCGCGCCGGGTGCCGGTCTTGGTGACGGGGTCGGTCGGCGAGAGGTAGGAGATGCTGAACCCGGGTGGCAGGGTGATCCCGATGCCGCAGGTCACGCAGCCTTGCGGCCCCTTGGGCAGGAGGCTCTGGAACGCGTACGAGGCGCGGCGGGACATGGCGTTGCCGGCGATGACGTTCTCGCCGATGGCGTGCTTGTCGAAGGAGGCGATGGTGCCCGGTGCCAGGATGGGGACCTTTCCGGACGCCACGTCGGCGGGGTCGACCAGTGCTTTGACGCCGCCGTAGTGGTCGGCATGGGTGTGGGTGTAGATGACGGCGGCGACGGGCTTGTCGCTGACGTGCTCGCGGATCATGCCCAGGCCCTGGGCTGCGGCCTCGATGGACTCGGTGCAGTCGATGACGACCAGGCCCTCGTCGCCCTCGACGAAGGTCAGGTTGGCGATGTCGTTGTTGCGGACCTGGTAGATCCGGTCGGTGACCTGGTACAGGCCGCCCTTGGCCAGGACCTGGGACTGGCGCCACAAGCTCGGGTTCACGGTGTCGGGGCAGGGCGCGTCCTCGGCCAGGTAGGCGAAGTCGGCCGGGTCGAACAGCACGTGCCCGTCCGCGCGCAGCAGCCGGCCCGGCAGCGGGGCGATCAAGCCGCGGTCGGCGTCGGCGAAGTCCTGCCGGTCCTCCATCGCGTAGCGGGCGGTGGCTTGCCGGTTCGCTGCGGCCGTGGCCGCCGTCGCGGGCTTGGCGGAACTCATCACACGGAACCCTTCTGCCGGGCGGGCGCTGCCTGACATCGCGCCCTGTGCACCACCGGTCTCCCTGACCTGGACCGTGATCGACAGGCACAGCGTGACCGCCGAACGGCCCACAGGCGCCCATTGCGCCGATAGCGGCATGTCACAGACCATCACACGGGCTGGAGCCCGAACTCACCGGAAGACTCCCGGCGGGTCCTTCGGCACCGGCCCCGGCAGCACCGCGTCGGCCCCCCTCCGAGCTCGGAGGGGGGCCGATGTGTTCCGGGTGGCACCGACGGGGACGGGCCGACGCCGTCGGTGCCGTCGACGCCGTCCGCGGCCGGGTGTCAGCAGCCGATGTAGCGCATGGAGAGGCTGGTGAAGTGGGTGTTGGAGGGAGCGTAGATGGCGATGGAGCGGGACTTGCCCTTGCCGCCGGCCCAGTCGCTGTCGACGTGCCCGCCGTTGGAGAGCTTGCCGCTGACGTACGGACAGCGGCCGTCCGCCTTGGTGTCGTGGACCGTGCCGACGACCTTGGTGTTGTAGTTGCACCACTTGCCGTTCGCGTAGCCCTCGCCGGAGCTGATGCTCCAGTTCTGGGTGCACGAGTCGGCGAGCGGCGCGACGGGGGCGGCCGTGGCCGCGGCCGCGGCCGGGAGGAGCAGGGCGGCGAGGGTCAGAGCGGCGACGGCGGCTCCGGGGACGGCGAGACGGCGCTTGGACATGGCGGTACCTCCACACGGTTGCACGGTGGACATCCGGGCCGGGGCATCGGGGCGGCGTGTGGTGTGACGGCCGACTGCTCGCCCCCTCGGCAGTCCATCGAGCGTGACGTAGTCGAACGACTGTCGTCAACGGCGGAGTCGGGCCCGGGCGGCGACCCGCCTCCCGGCGGCACCGGGACGGCCTCGGCGCCCCAGGGGAACGTCCCGCACCACGGGGATGGGGTCGGCGAGTCGGCTCGGTGTACGAACCTCGTGCCGGGGTTCGGCTGCCGCGCCGTAGCGCGCTCTGCTGTGCCGCGCTCTGCCGTACCGCGCCGCGCCCTGCCGGGAGCGGACGTCAGGCCCGCTGCGCCCGGTGGGCGGCGACCCGGACGCGGGTGGCGCAGCGCGGGGTGCAGTAGCGCTGTGGGGTGCGGCGGCCGGTGTCGACGAAGAAGCGCTCGCAGCCCGGGGCGGCGCAGCGGCCCCAGGCGCAGCCGCCGCGTTCGCTGAGCCACAGGCCGAGGGCGAGGGCGGCGGTGGAGAGCAGCCAGTGGGCGAGGCCGGCATCGGCGGGGGCCCGGGTGTGCAGGGACCAGGGCCGGCCGGGGAGGCGGACCAGGCGGGGGCGGGCCGGGTGGCGGTCGAGCAGGTCGTTGATGGCCTCGGCGGCCAGGTCCGGGTCGTCGGTCGAGAGGACGGCGATCACGTGGGCGGTCGCCTCGCGCAGTTCACGGGCGTCGGTGTCGGTGAGCCGGAAGGGCGGTCCGCCGTGACGGTCCAGCAGGGCCTGGAGGTCGGCGGCCCCGGCGTCAGGATCTTCGTGGACGGTGTTGGCGAGTTCGGTGAGGAAGTGCAGGCCTCGGGGGTTGCCGCCGTCGCCGTCGGCGTCTCGGGCCTGCGTCCGTGCCTGTGCCCGCGTCTGGGCCATGGTGTGCCTCGGAGGTCTCGGGGGTGCCGTCCGGACCATGGTAACTTCAAATCGACCTATTAAGCGTTACGGAGTGATGAAGGAGTGGCGGCATGCGATTCCCCGAGACCACGCCCGTGCTCATCGTCGGCGGCGGCCCGGTCGGCCTGACCCTGTCCGTCCTGCTGTCCGGCCACGGCGTGCCGCACCTGCTCGTCGAGGCGCACCCGGGCACCTCGCGCCACCCCAAGGCCCGTGGCGTGTCGGCCCGTTCGATGGAGGTGTTCCGGCGGTGCGGCCTGGCGGAGGAGGTCCGGGCGGCCGGACTCCCGGCCTCGCAGGTGTTCTTCTACCGGGGCCGCGACCTGGTCGACCCGGACTTCGTCCGCACCGGGGTGGCCGCCGCTCCCCCGGAGGGCGCCGAGCCGGAGGGCACCGCGCCGGAGGAGGGCGCCGCGCATACCCCGACGCCCGGGCTGATCTGCTCGCAGGACGCCCTGGAGGACGTCCTGCTCCGGGAGGCCCGCCGGCTCGCCCCGGACGGTGTCCGGTTCGCCACCCGGCTGCTCTCCTTCACCCGGCGGGACGGGCACGTCCACGCCGAACTGGAGGACCGGGCCACCGGTGGGCGCCACACCGTCCGGGCCGACTGGCTGGTCGGCTGCGACGGCGCGTCGAGCACCGTCCGCGAGACGGCCGGGATCGCCATGGCGGGGCCGACCGGACTCGGCCACTTCCTCAGCATCCGGTTCGAGGCGCCGCTCGGCGAGGTGGTGGCCGACCGGGCCAGCGCCTCGTACTTCCTCACCGCCCCCGGCCGCGGCGGCTTCCTGGCCGTCGACAACGACCGGAACTGGATCTACCAGTACCCCTGTGATCCGCAATCTCCGGACACCGAAGCAGCATTGACGAATCATCAGGTACTTGCCCGACTCGTCCGGGAGGCCGCCGGACTGCCCGAACTGGCGGTCACCGTCCTGGACACCATGACCTGGCGGATGGACGCCCGCCTCGCCGAGGCCTACCGCCGCGACCGGGTGCTGCTCGCGGGCGACGCCGCCCACGTGGTGCCGCCGACCGGCGGGCACGGCATGAACACCGGCATCGGCGACGCGGACAACCTGGCCTGGAAGCTCGCGGCGGTCACCGCCGGGACGGCCGGCGAGGCGCTGCTGGACACCTACGGGGCCGAGCGCCGCCCGGTGGCCCGGCAGGTCATCGACATCTCGCTCGCCAACTCCCGTGCCCGCAGCGGCTACCGGATCGACGACGAGCTGCTGCTCACCGCCGCGTACCGTTCGACGGCGGTGCTCACCGAGCCCGGCGCCCCCGAACGGCCACCGCTGGACCCCGGGCACGAGCACCCCGACAGCGCGCCCGGCACCCGCCTCCCCCACCTGCGGCTCGACGGTCCGCCCGGCACGGCGTCCACGCTGGACCTGGTCGGGCCCGGCTTCACTCTCCTCACCGCCACCGGGGAGCCCGGCTGGCAGCGCCAGGCGGACACGGCCGCGGCGGCGGGGCTGCCGGTCACCGTGCACCCGTTGCCGGCCCCGGCCTGGGCCGAGGTGTCCGGCCTTCCCGTCGGCGGCGCCGTCCTCGTCCGCCCGGACGGCCACATCGCCTGGCGGTCACCCCGACCGGCGTCCGAGGAAGGGCAGTTGCTCGGCATCCTGCGGCTGGTGCTGTCGGCACAGGAGGGTCCGATCCCGTCCGCCCGGGACGCGAGGCGCTTCCTGTCCTGAGGCTGCGACCCCTGGGCCGAAAGAGTCTCCGGTCGACCTGCAACCTCCGGCGGGTTCGGACGTCCATCGAATACCGGAGCATCCGGAACAGCCAATGCACCAGCCGTACTTGGGGGGAACCAAGCATGCGCGCCCGTATCGCCACCACCCTGACCGTCCTGACGGCCCTCACCCTGACCGTCCCCGCCCTCGCCGCGTCCCCGGCCCTCGCCGCCCCGGCCCCGGCTCTCACCGCCCAGGCCCCGGCGCCGAGTTGGACCGCCGACCTCACCGCTCCGGCCGGCTTCGTCGGGATGAGCCCGACCCGCGTCCTGGACACCCGGACCGCCAACACCCCGTACCACAACGGCTTCACTCCGCTCGGCCCGCGGGAGTACTACCAGGCGGTGGTGAGCGAGGTCCCGCACGAGGCGACGGCCGTCGTGGTCAATGTGACCGCGACCAACCCCACCGCCGAGGGCTACCTCTCGGTCCGTGGCGAATCGACGCTCCAGGACGGCACCCCGGACACCTCCAGCCTCAACTTCACGCCCGGCCGGACGGTCTCCAACCTGGTCACGGTCGCACTCGACCAGGACGGCGTCCGGCACACCGTCAAGATCTTCAACAGCGCCGGGACGACCGACGTCATCCTCGACGTGGTCGGGTACTACGTGCCCGGCGCGGCCGACAAGTTCACCCCCCTGCGCCCGAAGCGCATCGCCGACAGCCGGACCGACGGCACCGGCCGCCTCGGCAGCTCCGCCGCCCGTTCGATCCAGGTCGCCCGACCCGGACTCGACGACGCGGACGCCCGTGCGGTGGTCCTCGACGTCACCGCCACCGAGGGCACCGAGAACAGCTTCCTGACCGTCTACCCGACCGGCACGACGCGCCCGGCCGAGGGATCCGACGTCACCGTTCCGGTCCGGCGCGGTGTCACGAACCGGGTCGTGGTACCGGTCGGGACCGACGGGAAGGTCGACATCTACAACCACGTCGGCTCGGTCACCGTGATCGTGGACATCGTCGGCTACTACAGCCCCTCGGGCACCGGCCTGTTCCAGGCACTCAGGACGCCCGTCCGTCTGAATGACACCCGAACCACGGGCCACAAGATGACCGGCCCGACCGACATGGGGCTCGGCATCGAGGTGGACCCGAAGGGCGTGGGCGCGGAGCTCAACATCACCACCACCAACGCCGACTCCGCCGGCCACCTCACAGTGTTCCCCGGCACGGCCAACGGGGGCGTCCCGGGCACCTCCACCCTCGACTACGTCCCCGGGCTGACCGTGGCCGGCTCGGCCACCACCGGCCTCGACCACGACTCCACCGCCTTCTCCATGGACAACTCCGGCGGCGCGGTGGACGTCATCACCGACCTGACCGGCTACTTCACCACCGGCTGAGCACAGCGGCTGCACGCCGAAGGCGAGCCCCATCGGCCGCCCGGTCCGGCGCCGACCCGAGAGAGCGGGCGGCCCGAGAGCGGGCGGCCCGTCCCCGCTCGAACCACCGGAGGCATCCGCCTCCCCAGCACCGGCTCCGCCCGCCCCCTCGGGGAACCACAGCCGGCCTGCCGGGGGTTGAGCAGACAGGCCCGGCACGGTCCGGCGCCGCGAAAGGAGGGGACGATGGACGTCCAGGCCGAGGGAAAGAGCACCGAGGGAAGCGAGACGCTCGCATCGGCGTGGGAGTTCCAGGCGGACGCGGCCGCGCACTGGGACGAGCACGCCCGGAACTCCACCACCTGGGTGCCTCCCCTCATGGCCGCCCTCGTCGACCGGGCGCGAAGCAGCACACTGAGCGGCTTCTTCCCCTTCACCAGCCACACCTCGCTCCTCTTCAGCACCGGCCCGCTCGCCGGGCTGGGAGGAGCCGTGGTCGCCCCGGTGACCATCACCCTCACCGCCGAGGGGCTGTACCACGTGAGCACCAAGCCCGACGGCACGGCGCTCGAAACCGCCGACCCCGACGAAGCGGTGACCGCCGCCGAGCACCTGATCGCCGGATGGCTCCGGGAGAACGGCACGCCTTCGGACCGGTAGTCCCATCCCACACGGGTCGTGGCCGCCGCTGCCGACGGGCGCAGCCGGTGATCCGAGCTGCGCCGCGCCCACAGTGCCCGGAATCCGGCGCCGGCCGAGTGGTCAGCGACCGGTGGTGACGACCATGCGGAAGCGGGCCAGGCCGCCGGCCATCCTGGCCACCGCGGCGGCGGTCTCCTCCAGCGGGACCTCCTCGATCCACGCCCGTACGCCCGTGCGGGCCGCGAAGCGCAGGGTGTCCTCGGTGTCGACGGCGGTACCCGAGGAGTGGCCGTAGACCCTGCGGTCGCCGGTGATCAGCTGCAACGGGCTGATCGCGAGCTGGTCGGCCGAGACGCCGACGACGACGAGCTCGCCGCGCCGGCCGAGCCCGTCGACGGTGGCGGCCATGGCGGCGGCGTTGGTGACGGTGGACAGGACCACCTTCGCGCCGCCGAGCGACCGCAGGGCCTGGGCGACGTCACCGGAGGTGCTGTCGATGTAGTGCTCGGCACCGAGCCGGCGGGCCAGCGGCTCCTTCTCCGCCCCACGGGCGATGGCGACGGTGCGAAAACCCATCGCACGGGCGAACTGCACACCCAGATGGCCCAACCCGCCCACGCCCAGGACGGCGACGGTGTCACCGGGCCCGGCGGCGGAGCGGCGCAGGGCGTTGAACACGGTGATCCCGGCGCAGGCCAGCGGGGCGGCCTCGGCGGCGGTCAGCCCGTCGGGGATCGCGGCCAGGGCCATCGCCGGGACGACGACGCTGTCGGCGTAGCCCCCGGGGTACGCCGCGCCGGGCACCTGTAGCTCGGGGCAGTGGATGCCGTCACCCGAACGGCAGGCGTCACAGCGCCCGCAGCTGCCGCCGTACCAACCGACGGCGACCCGGTCACCGGCCTTCCAGCCCTCCACCCCCTCGCCGAGGGCGTCGATCCGGCCCGCGATCTCGTGACCGGGAGTGACCGGGAAGGTCGTGCCCGGCAGCGCACCACCCGCGATCAGGAGATCCGAGTGGCAGACGCCGCACGCCTCGACGGCGATCCGCACCGCCCCCGGCCCCGGCTCGCGGACCGGGACCTCGGACAGCTCGGGCGCCGAGCCCGGGGCGGCGACCCGCACGGCACGCTGCGTACCTGCGGAGGAGGGGGTGGCGGCGGACGAGGTGGCAGCCATGGTGGAACCCTTCTGTACGGGGTCGAGCGGCGCGGTGCCCGGATGCGCCGACCCCCTCAGCTTCGTACGTCCACCACTGTTTGTCCGCCCACGGCCGGTCCGAAGAGGGGCACACCGGCAGGCTCAGCCCGGGTAGGTGATCGAGCCCAGCAGCGCCGGGTGTCCGGATGGATCTCCTCGGACCTCGGTGGTGAAGAGCGCAAGGGGCCTTGAGTATGTGGCGACTCCCGTGGAGACGAGGGTCCTGCATGTGGACTACGCCGCCGCCGGCCGCAGGAGGCGGAGCCCGTACGCTCTGCCCCAGCCGTGGGTGGGGCCGGTCGGACCCTCCGGCGGTTCCAGGAATTCGAACCACACCACCTTGCCCGTCCCCGCCGGGTGCCAGCCCCAGGCGTGGGCCAAGGCGTCGACGAGCAGCAGCCCGCGCCCGCCGGTCGCTTCCGGTACGGCGGCGGGACGGTCGAACGTCGGACGGGGATCCGAGACCTCGACCCGCAGGCGGTCGCGTGCGCGGCGAACGGTCACCGTGCAGCGCGCTTCCCCGTGCTCCAGAGCGTTCGCGATCACCTCGCTCGCACAGAGCTCCAGCTCCTGAAGCGAGTCGCCGGACAGGGCAACACCCCAGCTCCGGACGATGCTCACCACCAGCCTGCGCGCCGGAGGGACCGCCGCCCCGTCCAACGGGACACCCCAGTCCAGGGGCACCGGAAACCGCGCGGTCCTGAGCGGGCTGACGATCAGGCTCCACCCCATTGCTCCTCCATCACCAGGCATGGGAAGTCAGCCGAAGCCGGCAGCTCCTGTTCACCCCACAAGTGCGGCAGCTACCGGCAGACGGCAACGCGACATGGACCGTCGGCGTGCGAACACCCGGCCGTTCCTGACATTCACTCAACTCCAATCGACCGTCGGCAGCGAGTGAAAAGCCGGCCCGCCGAGCGCGCCCCGCGAGGGAAAATCTGACTCACTCTTTACCTGTGGCGCATGCGATGCGTGAGCATCGGGATACGCTGTGCGCATGGGAGGAAATCCCGAACTGCGCGCCGTCATGTCGGATCTGGGCCTCACGCGGGCCGGCTTGGCGCGCATGGTCAACCACGAACTCGTGACCCTCGGATGCCCCGGAACTCTCACGGTGAGGACAGTGGCCACCTGGCTCTCCGGGCAGTCCCGATGGCCACAAGGCAGAATCCGCACCGCACTTGAACGCGCGCTGAAGCGCACGCCCGAGCAACTCGGCTTCGTCCCACCTCGTACCGCCCAACCCCGATCACCACGGGAGGAACCTGTGCTCCGCCGAAACTTCCTCGCCGCATCGGCCGCCGCAGCCCTCCCATCCTCCGCCGTTTCCCGAAGCCACTCCGTCGGTCACACCGACGTCGACCGGCTCAGGGAGAGTCTCAAGGCCCTCACCGCGCTCGATGACCACCGTGGCGGACACGGATCACTGGAGGGAGCCGCGCTGGCCGGAGCCGATCAGGCTCTCGGCCAGGTGGACCGAACGATCAGCGACAGCGTCCAGCGGCGCCTCTACAGCCTGGCCGCCGACTACACCGCCACCGCCGGATTCTCGTGCATCGACGACCGCCGCCTGGACTCCGCGGAGCGGCATTTCGAGGCGGCTCTGCGCCTCGTCGGCCTCGGAAATGACCACGTGACCGCAATGCGGGCTTTCAACTGCCTTTCCATGGTGGGCTATCAGCGAGGAAGTCCGTCCGCAACGCTGTCGGCAGCCCGCGCCGCCCAGGAGAGCAGAGCAACCCGGCGCGATCCTCTCCTCGCATCACTCGGACACGCCCGCGCCGCCATCGCGCACTCCACGGCGGGCGACCGGCAAACCGCCCTCCGCTGCCTCGGGCACGCCCGAGATGCGCTGGGCCGCGCGGACAGTCGCGAGCGGCCGGCCTGGACCGACTTCTACGGGTCAGCGGAGTTGTTCGCCTTGAGCGCCGTCGTCCATCAGCACCTCGCAGAGAGCGCGGAGTCCGAGAGCGCGTCGCACCGCGCCCTGGCCGGAATCCCCGCGCAGTTCCGCCGCAACCGTGCCTCCGCCACGGCCCGGTTGGCACTCGCTCAGCTCGGACAGGGAGAGGTCGAACAGGCCACCGCCACCGCCACCGGCGTCTACACCCTCATGGGCGCCGACCCGCTTCCGCCCAGGCTCCGCACGCTGCTCGGTGACTTCCATCGCGGCCTGATCACCCTGGCGCCGGGCGCGGCGGCTACGCGAGAGTGGACCGACCGAATCCACGCCAGAGGAGAAACCCCATGGCGATAGCCCTCCGTCGCTACGAGGCCGGCAGCCTGCCTGTCGACCACGCGCAGCTGCTCGTCGACATCCACGCGGATGCCTATCGGGACCAACGCGACGACCCCTTCGTCCAGCGATTCCCGTGGTTCGCCAAGCACTGGACCTCCCGGTCCGGCTACAGCTGTGCCATGGCCTTCGACGACGACGAACCGGTCGGATACTCCTATGGCGCTCCGCTCGAAGACGGCCGCGAGTGGTGGCGCCCTCATATGTCGTCGCCCGCCGACCCGTCGACGTTCGCCGTGTCCGAAGTCATGGTGCGCCCCGACTGGCGGAAGCTCGGCGTTGCCGAGCAGACCCACGAGGCGCTGCTGGCCGACCGGATCGAGGCGCTGGCCGTGCTCTACGTCGACGTCACCCACGACCGTGTCCAGGCGATGTACGAGCGTTGGTCGTACCGGAAGGTCGGCGAGCACCGCCCGTTCGAAGACGCCCCCCTCTACGCCGTCATGGTCCGCACTCTGCGCTGACCGGCCGGCCCGAGCCGCCACGTGGCCACTTCGCCCGCCGCGCTCGGGCGAGCGCGGCGGGCGTGGGTGGGTGCTCAGTGGCGGTGGTGGTTGTCGGGTTGGGCGGGGTCTCCCGGGTGTTCCAGGCCCTCGACCAGGGTGAGGCGTCGGGCCCTCTCCCCATCGAGCCAGCGGACGAACTCTGCTCGGCGGGCGGCCTCTCGCAGAGCCGAGGTGGGATCGGGGGCATGCGCGGGCGTGGTGACCTCCAGGAGTACGGCCTTCCAGGGGCCGGCGGTGACCCACTCACCCGTCGGCGCTGCACGGAGAGCCTCGGCAAGAGCCGTGGGCAGCGTCTCGGGGTCGGCCTCCAACTCGCTGTCGGGCAGCGCGAGATGCCAGCGGGTGGCCGGAGGACAGGCGGTCATGCTGCGATAACGGGCGACGTCGGCCGGTGCGGGCTCGACACCGGCGGTGACCGCCTCGTAGACGGCGCGGACGGCCGCGCTGCCCTCGTACGCCGCCGCCGTGATGGAGCCGAGTTCGACGGCGGCCTGCTGGTCGAGGTGGGCAGGAAGTGAGGAGCGGACGGGAAGGCCGCGTTCCGCGGCCACCGCCTCGCACAGCGCCTCCGTCAGCAGCACCTGCGCCACCCACCGGGTCAGCTGCTGGTCCTCCGAACTCCCCGGCTGTGGCAGGGCGGTGGCGCGCGGGCTGCTCCGGAGCGCGGTCAGGCGGTGGTCGAGAGCCGTCCGCGAGAGGGGCACTCCGTCGAGCAGGCCGAGCGTGGTCATGCCTCCACCACCAGGGCGACGGTCGGGCCGTACTGGCAACGGCCGAACCACATGACCTTCGCCAGCGCCCAGTACTGGCCCGGGTCGGTGGACTCGGGGACGGCGAGCGCGAAGTCCACGGTCGCGGAAGAGCCGGCCGGGACGGAGAAGCCGCGCACCGGGTCGGCGATGGCCTCCCAGGTGCCCCACGGCGAGACCAGTTGCAGCTCGCCCCGGATCTCGCCGCGCGTGCGGTTGGCGAGGCGAAGGCTCAGCGCGACCCGGCCGCCCGGGGCCAGCCGCAGGGTCTCGTGCGAGACCCCGACGTCCAGACCGGTGTCGCGCCCGACCTCAGCCTTGGTGCCCTGGGCGATCGTCCAGTCCTCGGGAGTGTCGCCTGCCACGGGCAGCAGCTCGGGCAGATCACCCACGGCGATCGTCACCACGTCCTCGATCCGCTGACCGTCGTGCTCGATCCGGACGGCCGCGAAGTACAGCCCCGGCTCGGCCCCGGCCGGTGGGGTGAGGGTGACCGGGAAGCGCAGGTGGCCGCCCGCCTCCAGTCGGTACGGGCGGCTGCCGAGGCCGGTCGTCCAGCCCTCGGGCGGCAGCACCCTGGCCGTGCCTTCGACCGCCGCGTCCCGCAGCTGCGAGGAGAGGGCGACCGACAGCGTCACCGGCTCGCCCGACGTCCGCAGCAGCCCGGGCGAGGCGCCGACGGACACCGGCAGGTACCCGAGCGGCGCCGGGCCACGGTTGTGCAGCCAGTAGCGGGCGTGGACGGGCTGGGCGACCTCCGCCGTCGGGCCGAGGTCCGTCTCGGCCGCCGGAGCCGACACGGTCGGGGAGGCGAGCAGGGTGGCGATCCGCGAGCCGGGCAGGTCGAGAGCGGGGCCGCCGGCCGGAAGTGGCCGTTCCAGCAGGTCGGCTGGCCGCAGCGCGCTCAGGCCGAGGGCGCCGCCCAGCTGCGCCGTCCGCCCGAGGCCGGTCGACTCGACCAGGCGGACGGTGAGATCGCCCCCGACCGCGGCCGCCGAGCCGTGCGCGATCGGGTTCCCGGCCGGCTTGAGCGCGCCCAGCAGCACCTCGCGCTGCGGCTCGACCCGCAGCCAGGACAGGGTGGCCGGCAGCGGCCCCTCCTGCGCCGGGGCGATCCGGGCGTACAGCGGGTGGTTGAACTCCTGCCCCTGGGCGGGCAGCGTCTGGTCCCGCCAGTCGCCGTCCCCTCCCACCAGCGCGTAAGTGAACTCGTGGGTCCAGTGCTGGAGTTGGAAGGAGGCTCCGTCGGGCAGGGTACGCCGGGGCGGGTCGATCCAGACGCCGGAGGGCCAGCCGGTGCACGAGCGCATCAGCGACAGGTGCAGCGCTCCGGTGGTGTCGACGGCGAACCCGGGCAGGCCGAAGCTCAGCAACGCGACGGTGTGGTCGGCCAGTTGGTCCGACACCGGCGACGGGCAGACGACGGTGAGACGGGCGTCGGCCAGGTCGTCGACCAGCGCCGCCACGTCGGAGACGACGAGCGCCGGCAGCGCCCGCAGGTCGCGCAGGTCGGCGTCCGGGCGCCAGACCTCGGCGAGCGGGGTCACCGCGGGCACCCACACCGCGCCGTGCGCCTTCAGCGCGGCCGCGTACTCCTCCCCCGCCGAGGCGAGCAACTCCGCGGCCGCCTCGTTGGCTTCGGGCCCGCCGACGACGATCCGGAAGTCCGGCAGGTTGGAGTCCACGTCCAGCCATCCGTACCGGGCCCAGTCCGCCCCCGAGGTGGTTGCGGTGACCCCGACCCGGGCGAGCGCGACGACCAGCGGACGGGCGTCGGCCGCTTCGTCCAGGGTGGGGACGACGACCTCCGCCACGCCGAGGGCGCGCGAGCCGACGACCGCGCCCGACGGGTCGGCGAGGTCGACGCGCGCCGTGGCGCCGAGCCCGAACCAGGTGTTGGCCGGGTTGTCCAGGGTCCACGGCGCCTCCGCCGAGTCCACGTCCGGCATCGCGAAGCCGCGCCCGACGACCGCGCCCGCGACCTCGCTGACCGGCAGCCCGCCGGGTACGTCCACCGGGAAGCGCAGCCGTAGCAGCCGGTCGGCACCGGAGTAGTCGACCACCCGGGTGCGGCAGTCCACCCGCTCCAGGCCGTGCCAGAGCGTGACGGTCTGCTCGTAGCGGACGGAGTCGACCGTGCCCTCGATCACCAGGCGCTCGCCGAGCGGCCCGGTCTCCCGGCGGACGGACGCCCCGGCGTCCCCGGAGCCGACCACCGGGCCGCTGGGCACCAGGTGCCACGGGCCCTCGCCGAAGTCGGGGTGCTGCGGGTACTCCTCGTACACCCGCAGCTCATTGCCGATCCGGCCGTCCTGGATCAGCTCCCGGTCGTGCAGCAGGTCCCGCACCGAGCTGAGGCCACCGCCGCGCGCCGGGTCGGCGGTGACACGGTACCGGCCGCCCTCGATCACGAAGCCGTCGGCGGCCGTCCACGGCTGCTCCGCTGCGCCCTCCACCAGCCGCCAGGTGCGCCAGCCGAGCGCGGGCACGTCGGTGGCCAGGAAGCGCAGCGTCCCCCGGTCGACGGCGCTCGGCACCGCCTCGCCCTGGTCGTCGAGCACTCGTACCGACCGTACGCCGGAGGGGAGTTCGACGCCGACGAGGCCGGTCCGGTCGAAGGAGAGGGTGTTGGTCACCACGATCGCCTCGCCCGCCCCCACCGTGGCGATCCGCGCCGTGAGCGCGTCCAGCGCCGCGTCCAGCACCCCGGACGCCAGGTCGTACGCCTCCCGCCAGCCGCCGAGCAGGTCCAGGTACACCTGGTCGGACTCGGAGCCGGTGATCGCGTCGTGGTGCGCGCCGTAGGCGAGTTGGCGCCAGACCTTGTCCAGGGCGGCGGCCGGGTAGCGGCCGAGGCCGTGGACGGAGGCGAGCGTGGCGAGCTTCTCCGCGTCCACCGCCGCGACCTCGCCCGCCCGTTGGGCCTGCTTGGTGTCGATGTAGGAGACGTCCTTGCCGGTGTACACCGGGTTCATGTCCCGGGTCTGCGGGCTGGGCCGGCGCCCGGTGACGGCGAGTTCGGCGCGCACGGCGTCCAGGAAGTCGCGCGGCGTGGCGCAGACGAACCGGGGCCAGAGGTACTTGGCGGCCCAGGAGCGGTGGACCTCGGTGACCCACTTGTTCGGCGGGGTGTAGTCCGTCCCCACCGGCAGCAGCAGGTTCTTCGTCGCGCCCACCGGCTTGAGCTTCCGGTACAGCTCGTAGACGGCCTGTTCGGCGGTGGCGAGGTCGGCGGAGGAGTCCATCCACCAGCCGGCCGAGTAGTGGTGCGGCATGTAGTGGGTGAGCACGCCCTCGCCGCCGGGGGCGATCCACTCGAACTCGCTCGGGAACTGCATCACCCGGGCGTCGTCCTTGGCCTCGCGGAAGTTCTTCTGGATCGGGCCCCACTGGTGGAACGGGCCGCGCGCCCAGGCGCTGCCGGTGAGGCCGGCCGCGGCGAGGTGGCCGGGGAACTGCGGGTCGTGCCCGAACACGTCGAGCTGCCAGGCGGTCTGCGGGTCGCCGCCGAGGATGTCGCGCTGGTAGCCGATGCCGTAGACGATGTTGCGGATGGTGGTCTCGGCGCCGGTGAGGTTGGTGTTCGGCTCGTTGTACGTGCCACCGACCAGCTCGACCTGCCCTCGCTCCAGCAGCAGGCGCAGTGTCGCGCGGCTTTCGGGGTGCTGGTCGAAGTAGGGCTTCAGGTAGTCGACTTCGGCGAGCACGAACTTGTACACCGGGTCCCGCAGGGCGAGGTCCAGGTGCGCGTCGACCAGGGCGAAGCCGTTGCGCTCCCAGAGCGGCCGGGTGGTGGCGTCGGCGGAGAGCAGTTCCCACGGGGAGGTGTAGGCGGCCTGGGTGTTCCACCAGACCGGGTCGTAGTGGAAGTGCGAGACCAGGAACATCGTCCAGCCCGGCTCGGCGACGTCGAGCAGGGCTTCGACGGAGGCCTCGGCGGGGGGTTCGGCGGAGGATTCGGCGGAGGCACTGACGACGCTGACGACGCTGACGACGACCGGCAGTCGGTCGCCGGGCGAGGCCCCGCTGATCTCCAGCGGGACGTCGACCGGCCCCGTGCCGGTAGCCTCGCCGCGGACGCCCGGGCCGTTGACGGTGATCCTGGCGGCCGGGCCTTCCAGCCTCACCCGCAGGACTTGGCGCGGGGCCTCCTCCGGGCCGACGAACAGGTCGGTGCTCTCGACGGCGGTGATGGTGACCGGCACGGGGGCCTCCTTTCCGGCCGGGGCTACGCGCCCCAGGCCTCGAACTCGTAGATGCGGGCGGCCGGGTCACCGTTCTGGGTGGGCGTGGTGACCACCAGCCGGACGTAGCGGGCGGTGGTGTTCACCGGGTGGGTGGTGGTGCCGGCCGTGTTGCCGGTGACGTCGGCGACCGTCGTCCAGGGGTCGTTCGTGCCGGACCGGACCTGGATGGCGAAGTCGCGGGTGTTGAACGAGGTGCTCTCGCCGCCCGCCGAGGCGTGCTTGACCACGAACTTCGACAGCGGCTTCGCCGAACCGAGGTCCACCTCCAGCGACTTGGCCGCGGTGAGGGCGCACCACTTGTCGGCGGTCCCGCCGCTGACACTGCCGTTGACGGCCTTGGCCGGGCCCTCGTCGGCGTTGCACTGCCCCGAGGCGGTGGCCGGGCGGTTCAGCGCCAGGTTGGTGGAGGTCGGCGGGGTGCCGTTCCAGCCGACCGTGGTGGAGGCGGCGGTGGAGCGGCCGTAGGTGGTGGAGACCGCCTCGACGTCCAGCGTGGTGGCGCTCTCGCCGCCGGCCCGGTCGAGCCGCCCGACGAAGTAGGCGTCGTTGGGCGTGGCGCCGAGGAAGGTGCGGCTGCCGTCCGCGTTGCGCCGGTACACCTCGTAGTGGTGCACGTTGCCGCCGGGCGCCGCCGTCCAGGACAGCCGCAGGGACTGGCCGGAGCCGGGCGTCACGTCGGCCGCGCCGAGCACGGTGAGGCCGGCCGGTGCCGCCGGGGTCTCCACCGAGCCGTCGTAGACGGCCACTTGGCCGACCCGCAGGTCGTACCCGGGGTCGCTGCCCTCGGCCCGCAGGGCGATCTGGGCGATGGTGCGGCCCGCGTACGGGGACAGGTCGAGGCTGTGCCGCTCCCAGCCGGTACCGGAGTTGGCGCCGACGTCGATCGTGGTGAAGGTGCTCGGCGCGTCGGTGAAGGAGACGGCGGCCTTGAGCCTGGTGGGCCCGGCGGCCGGGGTCTTGACCACCAGGTCCAGCCTGGTGTTCGCGGCGACCGGCAGCTTGGTCTGGTACAGCCGTACGGTGTTGGCGGCGTCCAGCTTTCCGCTCAGCCGCAGCGAGGATCCGCCCTGGTAGGCGTCGGTGAAGTCGACGGACGGGGTGAGCCTGCTGCCGCTCGACTCCACCACCCAGCGGTAGGTGGGCGGGACGTCCTGGAGCGAGAGGTTGTTCCAGCCGCCGGTGGCGACCCGGGCGCCGGCGGCGTTGTAGAAGTCGCCCTGCCCGGTGTCGAAGTTGGTGACGAAGGGCTTGGCGGTGATCGGCGAGGACTCGGCGACGTAGCCGGCCAGGCCCGGCCAGCCCGCCGAGAGGTCGGTCCGGGACGGGTCGTTGTTCGCGCCGACCCAGTAGCGGGCGTCCTTGGCGTAGAAGTCGGCCCGGTCGGTGGCGGACTTCCAGGTCCACTCCGGGCGGTAGAGGCCGAGCGAGGTGGTGTGCGGCTTCCCGGCCGGGAAGAGGGTGTTCCAGTCCACGCCGGTGTTGTAGCCGTTGGCCTCGGTGTCGATGCCGGTGTAGAGGTCGTACTCGCTGCGGCCGAGCTGCCTGGCCAGTGTCCGGGAGGAGTTCAGCCCGCTCGCCGACCAGTTGAAGTTCAGGAACATCGAGTCCGATGTGCGCTTGGAACCTTCTTGCAGGAACGGCGAGTTGGCCGAGGTGAGGGCGTTCTGCCAGCTGACCGCGCCCGAGGTGGTCATCGCGTCGTACCACATGAAATCGGTGCCGCTCTGCGCCTTGGTGTACTGCATCAGGTTGCGCAGTTCGCCGGCCAGGGCCGAATCGCCGCCGCCGGTCTCCTGGTTGATGAACCAGCCGTCGAAGCCGTAGTACTGCGCGGCCTGGGCGAGCTTGTCGGCGACGGGGTAGCGGCTGCCGGACTTCTGGACGAAGTCCCGCACCCACTGGAGCCGGCCGCCGTACGCGCCGGGTGGGAAGAAGACCGTGCCGTAGACCTTGACGCCGTTGCGGTGGGCGGCGTCGATCACCGTCGGGTTGGGGGCGAGGATCAGGCCCTCGCCGGCCGAGCCGCCCCAGAACACCAGCTTGTCGACGTACTGCCAGTAGCCGAAGGCGTAGTAGTTCGGGTCCGCGGAGCCCTGCGAGGGGTTGTTGGAGGTCGGCCCGAAGGAGACCAGCGAGGCGATCTTCCCTTCGCCGGCGCGGGCGTTGGGGTTGGCCCGCAGTGCCGGGTCGCCGGTGCGCGGCTGGAGCGGGACGCGGGAGCGGTTGAAGCGGGCGTCCGGGTCGGTGGCCGGGTCCCAGTTCAGGATGGTGTCGGGGTACCAGTACGAGGCGAAGGGCTGGGTGCCCTGGCCGGCGGTGGCGGCGGGCGCCGCGGCCGGTATCGGGTCGGCCCATGCGGCGGGGGTGACGGTCAGCGCGGCCGTCGCGAGGGCGGCGCTGAGCAGCAGGGGGAGGCGTCGTGACATGCGGTGGCTCCGATCGAGCGGAGGAGGGTGGGGGCGGGCCCGCCGTCGTGGACGGGGGCCCGGCTGCATGTGGGCGTGCCGGTGCTGGATGGTGTGGGGCTCGGGGGCCGCACCGCTGCCCGGCTTCCTCGGCGTTCGGGTGGCGCGGCGGGGAGCGGCATGAGCAGCAGGACGAACGGCGGGACGGGCAGCGGGAGCCGGCCGTGGTGCGGTGGAGCGCGCCGAGCGGGGCCCGCTCGGCGCTGCGAGGCTAAACCGGTTCAGAACCGCTGTCAACGATGCGCGCAACAACCACGCCCGCGGGGGAACGGACGGCCTGATCACCGGCGGAACCGCCGTCCGAGGCCCCTGGCACGGCACCCGGCGGCGAGGTGGACTCCCGCACGGTCAGCCGCGGGGTCGGCATCCGCAGGTCCCGCCCCGGCCCCGCCTCGTCCAGCTCCGCCAGCAGGCTGCGCGCGACCTGCTCGCCGAGCGCGAAGGTGTCCCGGCTGAGCGCGGTCAGCGGCGGGTGGACGATCCGGGCGAGCACCGAGTCGTCGAAGGAGACGATGGACAGCTCGCCGGGCACCGTGACGCCCATCTCCCCCGCCACGCCGAGCCCCGCGACGGCCATCACGTCGCTGTCGTAGACGATCGCGGTGGGCCGCCCGGCCCGGGACAGCAGGGTCCTGGTGGCGGCCGCGCCCTCGGCGTCGCTGAAGTCGGTGGGCACCGACACCGCCTCCTCCAGCCCGAGCCGGCGGGAGGCGTCGCGCAGGGCGCGGATCCGCCGCTGGGTGTGCTGGAAGTGCGGCAGCCCGGCGAGGTGGGCGATCCTGCGGTGCCCGATCGCGGCCAGGTAGTCGACGATCGAGAGCATCGCCTCCCGGTCGTCGGCCCAGATCCGCAGCTGGTTGCCGCCCTTGCCCGGCCCGCCGAGCACCACCGCGGGCAGCCCGAGCCCGTCCAGCACCGGCAGCCGCGGGTCCCTGACCTGGAGGTCGACCACGATGAAGCCGTCCACCCGGTGCTCGGAGGCCCAGCGGCGGTAGACCTCGATCTCGGCGGCGGTGTCCTCGACCACCATCAGGTGCAGCGCGACCGATCCGGCCGAGAGCACCGCCTGGAGCCCGGAGAGCAGTTGGCTGAAGAACGGCTCGACGCCGATGGTGCGGGCCGGGCGCGCGATCACCAGCCCGACGGCGTCGGCCCTGGCTCCGCCGAGGGCGCGCGCGGCACTGTGCGGGCGCCAGTTCATCTCCTCGGCGACCCGCAGGATCCGGGCCCTGGTCGTCTCGCTGACGCCAGGGCGGCCGTTGAGCGCGAAGGACACCGCGCCCTTGGAGACACCGGCCTGGCGGGCGATGTCGGCGATCGTCGGTCTGCCCACGAAACGCGTCTCCTCTCTTGACAGCCAAGTTTAGGCGGGAGCATAGTCCCTGCCATAGCTAGACCGGTTTAGTAATTCAGGTTCAGTAATCCCCCACCACCCCCATCACCCCCGAAGCTCGGCACGATCCCCCACCCACCCTCAGGACCGGGAGACCCTCATGCGAAGAATCTGGGCGGCACTGACCACGACGGCACTCGCCACCGCCGCGCTCACCGGCTGCGGACTCGGCTCCGGCGACACCAAGGACAGCGACGCGGTCGCGAGCGCGGCCGCCACCGGCGAGGTCAAGGGCAAGGTCTCGCTCCAGACCTGGGCGCTGAAGCCGAAGTTCACCGACTACATGCAGGGCGTGATCGACGGCTTCAGGAAGAAGTACCCCGGCGTCGAGGTCGAGTGGCTCGACCAGCCCGGCGAGGGCTACTCCGACAAGGTGCTCAGCCAGGCCGCCGCCGGCAGCCTGCCCGACGTGGTCAACCTCCCGCCGGACTTCGCCTTCCCGCTGGCGAAGAAGGACGTCCTGCTGGACGTCGCCAAGGCCGATCCCAAGCTCGCCGAGGAGTACGTCTCCGGCGGGGTGGACGCCTACCGGTTCAACGGCCACCAGGGCACCTTCGGCTACCCCTGGTACCTCAACACCGATGTGAACTACTGGAGTTCCGACCTCCTGACGAAGAACGGCCTGGACCCGCAGAAGCCCCCGGCCACCCTGGACGAACTGATCGCCCAGGCCCGGGTGATGAAGGAGAAGTCCGGTGGCCAGGCCTACCTGATGAGCCGCAAGCCCGGCATCGGCGACCTGTACAACATCGGCGTGAAGATCATGTCCGACGACGGGAAGACCTTCACCTTCAACACCCCCGAGGCCGCCGCGCTGCTCGACAAGTACCGCGACGCGTTCAAGGAGGGCCTGATGCCGAACGGGGTGCTGACCGACACCTACGCCGGCAACTCCAAGCTGTTCAGCTCCGGCACCGCGGCCTGGACCACCGGCGGCGGCAACTTCATCACCAGCCTCGCCACCGACAACCCGACCCTCGCCCCGAAGGTCGTCCCGTCCACCGCGATGGGCACCCCGCCGCTGTACGTCCAGGGTCTGTCCATCCCGAAGAACACCAGGAACCCGGCCGCCGCGGTGGCCCTGGCCCGCTGGGTGACCAGCCCCGAGAACCAGGCCGCCTTCGCCCACCTGACCAGCGTCTTCCCGTCCACCAAGGCGTCCGCCGGCGACCCGTTCTTCAGCAAGAGCGACGGCACCAACGCGGGCGACGCCAAGGTGATCGCCTTCACCTCGCTCGCCAAGGCCGAGCTGATCCAGCCCGTCGCGGTGGACGACGCGATGGGCACCATCATCAAGCAGCAGTTCGCGCTGGCCATCAGCGGCGAGACCGGCTCCAAGCAGGCGCTGGACTCGGCCGTCGAGCAGTGCAACAAGCTGCTCAAGGGCTGAGCCCCGGCAGGCACGAAGGCCGCCCGGGCCTCGCCGGACCCCACGGCGCGAGGCCCGGAACCGTACGGCGCGACGCCGGAACCCACGGCATCCGGCCGGAGCCGCACGGCACCCCGCCGGACCCCCGCGACGCCCCACCCCGTACCGGCGCAGCGGCGGGCCTCCCCCGCACCCGCCGCTCCCCGGGAATCACCCGCACCACCCCTGGCCCCAGGAAGGCAACCGCATGACCCACCGGCGTTGGTTCACCCCCTGGCTGCTCGCCGGGCCCGCGATAGTCTGGCTGGCCGTCTTCAACCTGTGGCCGGCCGTCAACACGGTGATCCTGTCCTTCACCAACGCCAAGCCGCTGGGCGGCGGGCAGTTCACCGGCCTGGAGAACTACGGCCGGCTGCTGGACGACGACCAGCTCGCCGACGCCCTGCTCAACAGCATCGTGTTCATGCTGGTCTGCCTGCCCCTGCTGACCGTCCTGCCGCTGCTGATCGCCCTGCTGGTGCAGCGCAAGATCCCCGGCATCACGTTCTTCCGCACCGCGTTCTACACCCCGGTGATCGCCTCCGCCGTCGTGGTGGCGCTGATCTGGGGCTGGGTGCTGGACGACCGCGGCCTGGTCAACGGCCTGCTCGGGCAGACCGGGCTGGCCGACTCCCCGGTCCCCTTCCTGACCGACCGCTGGCTGCTGCTGTTCAGCGCGATCGCCCTGACCGTCTGGAAGGGCCTCGGCTACTACATGGTCATCTACCTGTCCGCCCTCGCCAACGTCCCGCGCGAGCTGCACGAGGCGGCGGCCGTGGACGGCGCCGGTCCGCTGCACCGGTTCCGGCACGTCACCCTGCCCGGGGTGCGCCCGACCATGATCCTCATCTCCGCGCTGATCTCGGTGAGTTCGCTGCGCGTCTTCTCCGAGCTGTACGTGCTCTCCAACGGCCTGGGCGGCCCCGGCGGACGGGACATGTCGGTGGTGATGCTGATCCAGATGTACAGCCGCGGCTTCAACGGCCACCTGGGTTACGCCTCGGCACTGAGCCTGCTGCTGTTCGTGATCACCCTCGGCCCGATGCTGTTCCTGATGCGGCTGAACCGGAAGGCGGCCTGAGCCCATGACCACCGTCCGTACGAAGGCCCCCGGGCCCACCGAACCCGCCGGGACCGCCGGAAGGGCCGGAAGGGCCGAGGCCCGCAAGGCCGGCCGGGGCTTCAACACCCCCTCCACCGCCCAGACCGTCACCCGCTACCTGCTCCTGGTACTGGTCCTGCTGCTGGTCATCGGCCCGTTCCTGTGGCAGCTGTCCACCTCCCTCAAGGGCCCCACCGAGGACGTCTACACCCGCACCCCGAGCTTCCTGCCCGAGCAGCCCACCCTGGACAACTACGGCAAGGTCGCCGACGTCATCCCGGTCTGGACCTACGCGCTCAACTCGGTGATCGTCGCCGTGGTCTGCATCACCGGCAACGTCATCGGCTGCACGCTGGCCGGCTACGCGCTCGCCCGGCTGCGCTTCCGCGGCGCCAAGCTCGTCATGGGTCTGTTCCTCGCCACCCTGATCCTGCCTGGCGAGGTCACCATCGTCTCCCAGTACGTGCTGGTGCGCGGCCTCGGCCTGGCCGACAGCCTGGCCGGCGTGGCGCTGCCGGGTTCGATCGCGATGCTCAACGTGCTGCTGATGCGCACCGCCTTCGCCGCCGTCCCGGCCGAGCTCGACCAGGCCGCCCTGGTGGACGGCGCCAACGTCTGGCAGCGGCTGTGGCACATCGGGCTGCCGAACGTGCGGGGCATGCTCAGCGTGATCGTGATCTTCACCTTCATCGGCGCCTGGGACGACTTCCTGTGGCCGCTGATCGTGCTCAACGACCCGCAGAAGTACACCCTCACCGTCGGGCTCCAGTACCTCAACGGCACCTTCTCCGCCAACCCCCGGCTGATCGCGGCCGGCACCATGATCGCCTTCCTGCCGATCGTCGTGGTGTTCGGCGTCTGCCAGCGCTTCTTCTTCAAGGGCGTCGAGGAGGGAGCCGTCAAGGGCTAGCCGTCAAGGGTCGGCCCACCGTCCGTACGCCCCAAACCCGTTGAGGAAGCCATCCGATGACCACCGCTCCG
Source organism: Streptomyces sp. CBMA156 (assembly GCF_014596515.1). GTDB lineage: Bacteria > Actinomycetota > Actinomycetes > Streptomycetales > Streptomycetaceae > Kitasatospora. Next base: position 5,040 of record NZ_MSJQ01000327.1, on the reverse strand, counting down.
CGCTTCGGCGTCAACTACACCCCCAGCGCCGGCTGGTTCCACCACTGGCTCGACTTCGACCTCGACGCCGTGCGCGCCGACTTCGACTCCATCGCCGCCCTCGGCCTGGACCACGTGCGGGTCTTCCCGCTCTGGCCGGTCTTCCAGCCCAACCGCACCCTGATCCGCCCGCGCGCCGTCGAGCAGCTGACCGCCCTGGTGGACGCGGCCGGCGAACGCGGCCTCGACGTCGCGGTGGACGGCCTCCAGGGCCACCTGTCCAGCTTCGACTTCCTGCCGTCCTGGACCCGGACCTGGCACCGGCGCAACATCTTCACCGACCCCGAGGTGCTCGACGGCCAGGCCGCCTACCTGCGCACCCTCGCCGGGGCGCTGCGCGAGCGGCCCAACTTCCTCGGGATGACGCTCGGCAACGAGATCAACCAGTTCTCCGGCGCCCCGCACCCCGACCCGGACCGGGCCACCCCCGCCGAGGCCGAGGCCTGGCTGCGCCGGATGCTCGACGCCTGCGAGCAGGGCGCCCCCGGCGGGCTGCACCTGCACGCCTCGTACGACGCGGCCTGGTACCTGGACGAGCACCCGTTCACCCCCTGGCACTCGGCCCGGATCGGCGCCGCGACCGCCGTGCACTCCTGGGTGTTCAACGGCACCGCCCAGCGCTACGGCGCCCACTCCACCGCCACCGCGCAGCACGCCGCGTACCTGGTCGAACTGTCCAAGGCCTGGGCGGACGACCCGGCCCGCCCGGTCTGGCTGCAGGAGGTCGGCGCGCCCGCCCCGCACATCACCGCCGGGGACGCGGCACGCTTCACCGGCGACACCGTGGCGGCCGTGCTGGACTGCCCGGACCTGTGGGGCGTCACCTGGTGGTGCTCCCACGACGTCGACCGCTCGCTCGCCGACTTCCCCGAACTGGAGTACAGCCTCGGCCTGTTGACCACCGACCGGACGGTCAAGCCGGCCGGCGCCAGGCTCGCCGAGGCCGCCGCCGAGGCCCGCCGCTCCTGGCAGCCGCCGAAGCCGCGCGGCACCGCCGTGGTGGTCACCACCGGCGACGAGGTCACCTCGCCGCGGCGCTCGGTCTGCGGCCCCGGCGGCCCGGTGTACGAGGCGTTCATGCGCCTCGCCGAAGCGGGTGCCCGCCCCACCGCGGTGCTCGCCGAACACGCCGGGGACCGCGAGCACCTCGCCGCGCGCGGCATCACCGAGGTGGTCCACCCCGACGACGTACGTTCTCCCTGATCTGTCACCCAGCACGCAACGGAGCCCGCTGACATGCACGATGACCGCACCCTGGTCGAGTCCCGCCTCAAGCGCGTCCTGGACGAGCGCATCCGTCCGGCCGTGTACCCCGAGTCCGTCCCGCTGGAGGTCGGCATCTGGACGGCTCCGGGCGAGCCCGTCCCGGTCGCCGAGGGCCTGGCCGCCCCGCGCACCCCGATCGCGGTGGGCGACGCCTGGGGCGCGCCCTGGGGCACCAGCTGGATCACCGTGACCGGCACCGTGCCGCAGGACTGGGCCGGGCGCACCGTCGAGGCGCTGATCGACCTCGGCTTCGACGCCAACATGCCGGGCTTCCAGTGCGAGGGCCTGGTCTACCGGCCGGACGGCTCCCCGGTGAAGGGCCTCAACCCGCAGAACCAGTGGGTGCGGATCGCCGCCCCCGCGGCCGGCGGCGAGCAGGTGCTGCTGCACGTCGAGGCCGCCTCCAATCCCGTCATCCTGGACTACCACCCCTTCCTGCCCACCGAGTTGGGCGACAAGGAGACGGCCGGCGACCAGCCGCAGTACAAGCTGGCCCGGATGGACCTCGCCGTCTTCGACGAGACGGTCTGGCGGCTGGTGATGGACCTGGAGGTGCTCGGCGAGCTGATGGCCGAGCTGCCGGTGGAGGGCGCCCGCCGCTGGGACGTCCTGCGCGCGGTCGAGCGCTGCCTCGACGCGGTCGACCTCCAGGACGTCAACGGCACCGCGGCCGCCGCCCGTTCACAGCTCGAAGCGGTGCTGGCCGCGCCCGCCGTGCCGTCCGCGCACCGGATCAGCGCGATCGGTCACGCCCACATCGACTCGGCCTGGCTCTGGCCGCTGCGCGAGACCGTCCGCAAGGTGGCCCGCACCACCGCCAACATGACCGCGCTGCTGGAGGACGAGCCGGAGTTCCGCTTCACCATGTCCCAGGCCCAGCAGTTCGCCTGGATCAAGGAGCACCGCCCCGAGGTGTACGCCCGGGTGCGGAAGGCGGTGGCCGAGGGCCGGTTCGTCCCGGCCGGCGGCATGTGGGTCGAGTCCGACACCAACATGCCGAGTTCGGAGGCGATGGCCCGGCAGTTCGTCCACGGCAAGCGGTTCTTCCTGGACGAGTTCGGGGTGGAGAACCACGAGGCCTGGCTGCCGGACACCTTCGGCTTCACCGGCGGCCTGCCGCAGATCATCCGCAACGCGGGCTCCAAGTGGCTGCTCACCCAGAAGATCTCGTGGAGCCAGGTGAACCGGTTCCCGCACCACACCTTCCTCTGGGAGGGCATCGACGGGACCAGGATCTTCACCCACTTCCCGCCGGTGGACACCTACAACTGCTCGATGAAGGGCAGCGAGATCGCCCACGCGGCGAGGAACTTCAAGGACAAGGGCGTCGCCCGGCACTCGCTCGCCCCGACCGGCTGGGGCGACGGCGGCGGCGGCACGACCCGCGAGATGGTCGCCAAGGCGGCCCGGATGAAGGACCTGGAAGGCTCGGCCACCGTCCGCTGGGAGAACCCCGCCGACTTCTTCGCCAAGGCCGAGGCCGAGTACCCGAACCCGCCGGTCTGGGTCGGCGAGCTCTACCTGGAGCTGCACCGCGCCACCCTGACCAGCCAGGCCAAGACCAAGCAGGGCAACCGGCGCAGCGAGAACCTGCTGCGTGAGGCCGAACTCTGGTGCGCCACCGCCGCGTTGCGCACCGGCGCGGCCTACCCGTACGAGCAGCTGGACCGGATCTGGAAGACCGTGCTGCTGCACCAGTTCCACGACATCCTGCCCGGCTCCTCCATCGCCTGGGTGCACCGTGAGGCCGAGGCCACGTACGCGGCGCTCGCCGGGGAGCTGGAGGGGCTGATCGGCGCGGCCCAGCAGGCGCTGGCCGGGGCCGCCTCGGGCGGGCGCGAGCTGGTGTTCAACGCGGCGCCGCACGCCCGCTCGGCGGTGCCGGCCGGCGGGGCCGCCCCGCTCGGCACGCCGGACGGCGCCTGCGAGGCCGTCGAACGGCCCGAGGGCGGCTTCACGCTGCGCAACGGCCTGCTGGAGGTGGTCGTGGACGCGGACGGCCTGATCGCCTCGGCGGTCGAGCTCGCGACCGGCCGGGAGACCGTCGCCCCCGGCAGCCGGGCCAACCTGCTCCAGCTGCACCCCGACTTCCCCAACATGTGGGACGCCTGGGACGTGGACCAGTTCTACCGCAACACCGTCACCGACCTGACCGGCGTGGACTCGCTCACCGCCACCGTCTCCGCCACCGCGGCCACGGTGCGGATCGCCCGCTCCTTCGGCTCCTCCGCCGTCGTCCAGACCCTCACCCTGCCGGCGGGCGAGCAGCGCCTGGACATCGGCACCGAGGTCGACTGGCACGAGACCGAGAAGTTCCTCAAGGCCGCGTTCCCGCTGGACATCCACACCGAGCGCTACGCCGCCGAGACCCAGTTCGGCCACCTCTACCGGCCCACCCACACCAACACCAGCTGGGACGCCGCCAAGTTCGAGGCCTGCAACCACCGCTTCGTCCACCTCGACGAGCCCGGCTGGGGCGTCGCCCTGGTCACCGCCTCGACCTACGGCCACGACGTCACCCGCGCGGTGCGTGCCGACGACGGCGGCACCACCACCACGGTCCGCTTCTCGCTGCTGCGCGCCCCGCGCTTCCCCGACCCGAAGACCGACCAGGGCCTGCACCGCTTCCGGCACGCCCTGGTGCCGGGCGCCGCGATCGGCGACGCCGTCCGCGAGGGCTACCGGATCGGCCTGCCCGAGCGGACGGTCACCGGCACCGCCGAGCACGTCGCGCCGCTGGTGGAGCTGGACGACGACGCCCTGGTGGTGAGCGCCGTCAAGCTCGCCGACGACCGCAGCGGGGACCTGATCGTCCGGGTCTACGAGGCCGGCGGCGGCCGCGCCAGGGGCCGGCTGACCACCTCCTTCCCGCTGGCCGGCGCCGTCCCCTGCGACCTGCTGGAGCGGCCCTGGGACGGCACCCGCGGCGAGGTGACGGTCGAGGACGGCGCGGTGCGCCTCGCGCTGCGCCCGTTCGAGCTGGTCACGCTCCGGCTCAGCGCGGCCCGCTGACCGGCCGCTCCACGTACGCTGTTCGGCGCCTCGGCCCCCGCGGCCGGGGCGCCACCCTCCATCGACCCTCCTGGAGCCCACCGTGCCCGTCACCCCGCTGTTCGCCGCCCTCGACATCGGCGGCACCAAGATCGCCGGGGCACTGGTCGACGCCGACGGACGGCTGCGGCACCGGCTCCAGCTGCCCACACCGGCCACCGAGCCGGGCCCGGCCGTGCTCGCCGTGGTGCACCAGGTGCTGGACCGGCTCGCCGGGACGGCCGACTGGGCCGCCGTGACGGCCGTCGGGATCGGCAGCGCCGGTCCCGTCGACCTCGCGGGCGGCACCGTCAGCCCGGTCAACATCCCCGGCTGGCGCGACTTCCCGCTGGCCGCCGCGGTCGCCGCCCACCCGACGGTGGCAGCCCGCACCCTGCCCGTCCGCCTCGCCGGCGACGGGGTGGCGATGGCCGCCGCCGAGCACTGGCAGGGCGCGGCCCGGGGCGCCGACCAAGCGCTCTGCCTGGTGGTGTCGACCGGCGTCGGCGCCGGACTGGTGCTCGACGGCGCGGTGCGGCCGGGCCCCAGCGGCAACGCCGGCCACCTCGGCCACATCACCGTCGACCTGGACGGCGAGCCCTGCCCGTGCGGCTCCCGCGGCTGCCTGGAGGGCCTCGCCAGCGGCACCGCGATCGCCCGCCGGGCCCTCGCCCGGGGCTGGCAGCCGGTGGACGGCGACCGGAC
>NZ_MSJQ01000326.1 GCF_014596515.1 Streptomyces sp. CBMA156 | reverse complement strand
GTCCGCAGGCAGCGAGGGCTCCGGCGCGGCCGCGGCCGGCTACGGCGCGCTCGCGGCGGCCGGTGCCGTCGCAACGGCCTTGGCATCCAGACGGATGCGCTGCAAGCTCCGCGGAGGTGCGACCGGTGCCTGATCGCAGGCCGCGCCGGTTCCGGCGGGCCTGCGAAGCCCTGTCGGGCGCGTTGCTGTTCGTCGCCCTGGCAGGAGCCGCCCGCAACGCCCTCGTCGTTTCCGGACCACGACCGCCCGCTCCGGCGCGGCCTGCGTCCCACGCCTCGGCCCAGGACAACGGCGCACCCGCTCCCGGAGCGCAGCACGCCGACACCCCCGCCCCCATGGCCCCCTCCACCCCGCTACGGGTCAGTATCGCCTCGATCAAACTCGAAGCCCCGCTGCTGGCCCTGGGCGCCGATTCCAAGGGCGGACCGGAACTCCCTCCCTACGCCATGCCGGACACCGCGGCCTGGCTGCGCGACACCCCGACGCCGGGCGCCCCCGGAGCCGCGGTCCTGGCCGGCCACGTCGACACCCCAGAAGGGCCGGCGGTGTTCTGGAAGATCTCGGCCGTTCCCGTCGGGGCGAGCGTCGACATCACCCGACTCGACGGGTCCACCGCGACGTTCACGGTGGACCGGGTCCGCGCCTTTCCGCGCAGCACCTTCCCGGCCGACCTCGTCTACGCCCACCCCAGCGGCGCCGAACTGCGCGTCGTGACCTGCGGTGGCACCTACGACCGTGCCCGCCACGAGTACTCCGACAACGTGGTGCTCTTCGCCCATCTCACCGGCACGCACTGAGAGTGCGGTTCGCGCCGTGATGCCCGATTCGCGATCTGGTCTGGGTGAGGTGCCCTGCTCGGTGGGGTGGGCCGGTGCTCGGGGGCGGGGCTGGGTGAACAAGCCGGGCTCGGGCTATGCCGCGGGTCACCAGTCGCGGCAGGCTAGACCGGTCCGCCAGCTCCGACCCCGAACGCCGATCACCCGTCCGGTGCATCGGGGGCGCGGGGCTCGGGGTCCGGAGCCAGCCCGGCGGCCAGGCGATCGATCTGGTGCACCGCCCAGGAGGCGACCATGCGTTCGGGCGTGGCATGGTAGAGCTCTGCCAAAGCCTCCAGGGTTCGCAAGTGTTCCCTCGACAGTTCGATGGTCAGCTTTGCCGTCCACGAAGGCTCCATAGGGCCATCCTGTCGCAGATCGCCGCCTCAGTCATCGAGCACGAACCGCAGATAATTCATTTTCGACTCCGAGTATCGCTCTCGCTGCGGCGACCCGCCTGAGCTGCTCAAGGGCGGGGCTGGGTGAACAGGCCGGGCTCGGGTTCGGTGAGGATGCCGCGGGTTACCAGGCGTTTCAGCTTGGACCGGATGCCCTCAGTGTTCTTCGGCAGGATCGGCAGGTCGAGGGCCTGGCAGATGTCGCGGGCCCGCATCGGAGCGCCGGTGTCGGCGAGGACCGTGAGGATCTGCTGGTAGGCGGGGTGTTCCGGCGCCTCGGTGCGGGGCGGATCGTCGACCGGTGCCGGTGTGGGGAGGTTGGAGAGGGTCTTGCGGGTGATCTGCAGATTCTCGCTCTCGGTGTCGAGTTCGCCGAGGAGGGCGGTGAGTTCGTCGATCTGGTTCCGGAGCCGTCCGGCCTGCTCGGCGACTGCGTTCTCGCGGACGCCGATGTAGGCCAGTACGGCCTCGGCCTGGGGGATCTCACTCACGCGCTCCTCCAGGAGGGGAGGATGGCGCCGGTGAGGCGGCGGGACATGACCGACGTCATCGCCCAGAACACCCGCGAGCGGGAGGAGGCGAGCCGGTGTTCGTAGTCGCGCACGAGACGGCGGTAGAACATCAAGATCCCGTTCGTCTGTTCCACGATCCACCGCCTGGCCTGCGGGACGAAGCCCTTCTCGGCCGGGTTGCGCTCAACGATTTCCACGTCGATGCCCAGGTTCTTGCCGTGGTCGACGACGCTCTTCTTGAAGCCCTGGTCGACCAGGGCTTTCCGCACGGTGTCCGTCTGCGCGGCCACGCCGTTCAGCAGGGCGATGCCGGCGGCGTTGTCGTGTGCGGAAGCTGGCAGGGCGACGGCCTCGACGACGAGGCCCAACACGTCCACGGCCAGGCATCTCTTCCTGCCCGGCACCTTCTTCGAGGCGTCCTTGCCCGTCGTGTCGGCCGGGACGCCGACGGCCCCGTGGATGCTCTGGGTGTCCAGGACCACCAGGGTCGGGTCGGCTACTGAGGATTTCAGGGTGGGGTCGGTGGGGTGAGTGGCAGGCCGGTGCCGGCCAGGCATCCATCGATGAGGGCGGGTCGAAGTTGGATGTGCCGCAGTCCGCGTCGGAGAGTGCGGGTGAGATGATCCGGATCGGTGAAGGCGGTGTTCGCCGTCGGGCCGCGACGCAGGAGCGACCAGAGGCCTTCGACCGGATTGAGGTCCGGTGCATATGAGGGCAGTTGGAAGACGGTGAGCCAGTCGTGCTCCGCCGCGTACTGCTTCATGCCGACGGCCAGGTGAGTGTTGAGGTTGTCCCAGACCAGAACGATCGGGCCGCCGAGCTGAATGTGCGCACGGACGGCGAGATCGCGGTAGTCGGTCCAGGCGAAGCTCTTGCGGGCTCCCTTGAGCGGCATGTGAAAGCGGGGCCGGTAGATCACCCTGCTCTGCTCGCCGGGCTTGTAGCAGCACAGCGCGGCCACCGAGATCCGGCGCCGGGAACGTCCCCGGACCCGGACCACGGGCGTGTGCCCGCGCCGGCCCCAGGTGCGGGCGCGCGGCGGCGTCATCGCGAACCCGGCCTCGTCCTCGAAGACGACCCAGGCTCCGAGCGCCGCCGCGGTGCTTTTACCCGCGGCCACCTCCTGCTTCCACAGCTCCACGGCGCGCTCGTCGCGCTCGTCGCGCTCGAGTGCCCGGCGGGCCGGGACTTGCCAGGACCAGCCGTGCCGCTTCAGCAACCGCCACACCGTCGCGATCGACAATCGCATCCGGAACCGGCGGCCGATCACCGCCTGGACCCGAACCAGCGTCCAACGCTGGTCCTCGAAGCCATGGGCGGCCGGTCCCTTGCCCAACTCCGCCTCCAGCTCGACGAACTGGGCCGCCGACAACCTCGGCACACTCGCCGGACCCGCCGAGCGCAGGGCATCCGCACCACCCTCACGCCAGGACCGCCGCCAACGCTCCACCGACCGCTCGCTGACCCGCAGATCCCGGGCGATCGACGCGGTCTTCTCGCCCGCCTCGAACCGGGTACCGGCCTCCAGCCGCACCTGTTCACGAAACGCCCGCCGCTCAGCGGTCAGGCCCCCACCCTGCGCGTACCGCACATCATTGGCATACCGCAGGGATCACTACCTGTCACCACCGACAACAGAACGAAAACCTCAGTAATCGCTTCCGGCTCTCGCGCAGCTGCCAGCGCAGGAGGTCGTGAACGGTCGGTGCCGTCGTCACGCCAGGCGGCGAAGTAGTAGTACGTCGCGCTCTTCGGCGGCAGATCGTGCGGCAGGTACTCCCACTGACAGCCGGTGCGGTTCTGGTAGAGGATCGTGTTGACGATCTCCCGCATCGCGTATCTGCCCTGATGGCCGGTGGCTGAGGGGTGCTCGGCCTTCCAGGCGCTGATCACGGGCTCGATCAACTTCCACTGCTCGTCCGTGAGATCGCTCGGGTACGGCTTGCGATCACTCATCCATCCATCCAAGCGAACCTCGAATACCTGACCGGCAGAGATGCCCCAACGTCACCCCATCGAGCGATGCCAAACCCGACATAACGTCGCGAACCGCACTCTCAGGGACGACACCTCATGGAGAAACCAGCCTCGTGCCGGGCCTGGTGCGAGCTGGCGGCGAAGAGTCGACGGAGCGGGCCTGCGCCGCGGCCGGTTGGGAGTTCGTCCGCGTCGGCGAGCCGGACCCGGGGATGATGGCGAACACCCGCTGGCTCTCGCGTTACCGCCGGCGCCGCTGCCTGCGCCCAGAGGTCGCCGAGAGGCTGCTGGAGGTGTTCGACGGGCCGGTGCCGCCCGGATCGAGGACCTCGCCCAGCGCGGCCCGGCCGCGCCTGGCTCACGGGCGCCGCGTTCGCCTACACCGACGACTCGGTGTGGGAGCCCATCGCCCTACCTGCCCCCGCACAGGGTGACGGCGCGGCCGGCGCGGCCGTGGACACGCCCGCCGACGCCCTGGCCGAACTGCTCACCGCCATCAGCCGCTGCCAGCACGAACACCGCGACCACACCGCCCGCCGCCTGACCGCCGTCCTGGAGGGCGGCCTGCTCTCCGACGGACTCACGCAGCTCGCCCGGTACTACCGGGCCAAGGCCGACAAGGACCTCGGCCGCACCGCCCACTCCCTCACCGGGATGCGCGACGCCGCCGCCACCGCGTCCGCGGTGACATCCCGTGGCCGCGGGGCGACTTCGCCGCGGCCGCCCAGGCGCTGCGTGACGGGCGGGCGGAGCCGGGTGGGTCAGGCACGCGCGGCGGGTGCCTCTAGTTGCGGGCCGGTGCCTTCGCGGGCCGCGATCCAGGCGTCCTCGTCCCACTGCTCGGTGGCCCGGCGGGACAGTCTGTAGTCCCAATGGGACTCGATCTCATACTCGATGACGCCACCGCTGGGGTCTGTTGTGATCCAGTTGTAGGTGCCGGTGCGGTGGGCGTGCTTCGCCCACCGCACCGGGACGACGACGGGCTTGCCATCGGTGTCTCGCCAGGTGCGTACCTGGGCATCGACACGCAGCGGCGTCAGGTCCTGCGCGTAGCGCGGGTCGACGGTCGCGAACTCGTCGAGCGCGGACTGCTCGGCTCCCGTGTCTGGGAGCGGATCGCGGATCAGCGCGGTGACGAACTGCCGGACGGACAGGATCCGGCCGCTTTCCTCTTCAGTCACCACCGTGATCTGCTCACCGCCGAGTACGCGTTCGGAGAAGGGCTGCCACCGTCGCACCCGAACCGCCGTCCCCGACCGCTTGCGGTTGACGTCCCACACCAGATTCCACCCCGGAGGGATATGGACGAAGGCCGGCAGTTCGAGGGCCATGTCCCCTCGCTGTGATGGGGCGTTGTTGCTCCGGTCCATGCGGAACTCCGTTTCGATGTCGTGTCAGGGGTGCGGCGCGAGGTCAGTGGTACTCCTCGTCGAGGTCGGACTGGAGTTGCTCGATCGCCGTAGCGATGTCCTGGAGCTCCTCGTGGATCTCGGACTCGGTGGAGCCGCTCGATCCGTATCCCTTGTGCTGGGCGATCACGATGTCGTTGTACAACAGCTCCTCCCGGCGCCGGAGACGCTCGATCCGCGAGACGGTTTCGTCGTGTTGGTCCATACGGGACAACCTCCTGTGTTTCATCGCCCACCAGTGCGGATGAGACTGCGACGTTCAGGACTGCTGGGTGATTGCCCAGCGCGGCACTTCGGCCTCGCCGGACGGGATGCGGATGAGCTTGGCGAAGCCGTACTCGGCGAGTGTCTCGATACAGTGTTCGCGCCCGTAGCCACTCGCCTTCGTGCCGCCGAAGGGGCTGCCCAAGATCCCGCGGTGGTAGTTGTTCACCAGGGTCATGCCGACATCGAGGCGGTTGACGATCCGAAGGGCACGTGAGGTGTCGCGGGAGAACACCCCTGCGATGAGTCCGAAGTCCGTGTCGTTCGCGATGCGCACGGCCTCGTCGTCGGTGGCATATCGCAGCAGGGTTACGACCGGGCCGAAGATCTCGTCCCGGGCGACGTGCATCTCGGGGGTCGCCTCGAAGACCGTCGGTGGGACGAAGTAGCCCGACCGGTACGGTTCGCGATCGGTGTCCAGTGCGGCCTGGTAGGCGATCTTCGCGCCCTCCTCGATCCCGATCCGTATGTGATCGAGCACCCTCTGCTGGTGACGCCGGTCAACCACGGGCGGGGCGGCGGCGACGTCGGCGGGGCGGGCACGGCCCGGCACTGGCGTCGTCGGCGGCCTCGCCCAGACCCGCCTGTTCGTGGTCAACCGGCAGAATCCGGTGATGTTGGGTCTTGTGCCCGGTACGGAGAGTTCCTTCTCCGTGGCATGGAGAATCGTTTCCCCGGCCAGCGTCTGCGGGTGCCCCTGGCGTGGTGCTTGTGCGGCTGTGCGGGCGGCCGGTCAAGGTGCTCCAATCATCCCTACCTGTTGGGGAGTTCGTGGTTTCGCTGTGTGCGGGTGCGCGTACTACGGTGTGGCCGTGTCCGTCGTGGGGCGGCGTTGAGGGAGGGTTGTCGTGGGGCAGCAGTTGGCGCGGGTGCCGTTGGACGGCGGGGGTTCGATCCTCGTCGAGGCGGAGGACGCCGCGGCGGGGCCGGTGAAGGCGGGCCGAGTCGGTGACGCGGTGCGGGAGCTTCCGGAGAGTCTCGGGTCGGCGCTGGAGCCGGTGACCGGTCTGGCGCGTACGGTGCTGGCACGGTTGCGGGAGGCGGGGCCGGACGAGGTGCAGGTGGAGTTCGGAGTCGACCTCTCCGCCGCGGCCGGGGTCGTGATCACGAAGACCGCCGCCAAGTGCCATCTGACGGTGCGTGTGACGTGGCGCAAGGACGAGGACGACGGGGCTGCGGCTGCCGCTGCGGCTCGCAGGGCCGACGCTCCCGAGGGTGACGACGAACCGGAGACCGACGCCCGCGCGGCCGGCGACCAGTCGGAGGCCTGAGCGGATGGCGGTCGGACGGGGGATGGCGGGGGCCGGTGCGGCGGACGGTCTGGCGGCGGCGGTCGCGCAGGTCCGCGACGAAGCGGGGCTGGTGGTGGGGGCGGGGTTCCTGGTCGCCAAGGATCTACTGGTGACGTGCGCGCACGTCCTGGCCGATGGCCGTTACGGCCCCGGTTCGACGGTGACGCTGGCCTTCCCGCGCGCGCACGGCGCCCCGGAGGTGACCGGCCGGGTGCTGGAGGGCACGTGGCGCGACCCGGACGAGCAGGACGTCGCCTTGGTCCGCCTGGACCACCCGGTGGGAGTGGAGCCGTTGCTGTTGGGGTCGGCGGCGGGCGCCCGGGGACACCATGTGCGCTCCTTCGGGTTCCCGGTGCAGGCGCCTCCGGGCGGGCACTTCGGGTTCGCCACGGCCGGCGGAATCCTCCCGGACGACGGCAAGGTCGGTGAGGTGTTGCAGCTCACCGGTGCCAACGACCTGACCCAGGGGTTCAGCGGCGGGCCGGTCCTGGACGAGACGACCGGCCTGGTGGTCGGGATGCTCACCGCCATCACCGACCCCGACAGCCACGACCGGGGCCAGGCCATCGCCTACGTCACCCCCACCTCCGTCCTGCGCGAGGTGTGGCCCGCGCTCGGCGAGAGCGACGTGTCGCCCTACCGGGCGCTGGAACCCTTCACCGCCGAGCACGCCCGCTGGTTCCGCGGCCGGGAGGAAGCCGTGCGCCAGGTCCTGGAGGGACTGAGGGGCGGGCAGCGGGTGGTGCTGCTGCTGGGCCCGTCCGGTTCGGGGAAGTCCTCGCTGGTCCAGGCCGGAGTGCTGCCCGCCCTGACCGCGGGGAGCCTGCCGGGCAGTGACCGCTGGCACCAAGTCCTCACACGGCCAGGACCGGACCTGCCGACCGCCCTCACCCGCGCGGGCCTACCCGAGTCCGAGCCCAAGGACGCCGGGACGGACACCACCGGCGGTGCAGATTCGGGCAGCGGGGACGCCGGTGCGACCCCTGATTCGTCCCGTGTCGTGCTGGTCGTCGACCAGTTCGAGGAACTCCTCGCCCCCTCTGAAGGCCCCGAGGCCCTCCAGGCACTCGCCCGGATCACCGCCGCGATCCGCTCCGACGCCCCGCTCAGCGTCGTCCTCGTCATGCGCGACGACTTCTACTCCCGCCTGTCCGCACTCGCCCCGGACCTCCTGGACACCGCACTCCAGAGGAAGGGCGTCCTCAACGTCCCCGCCACCCTGAGCCCCGCCGACCTCGACGCGATCGTCACCGGCCCCGCCCACGACCTCGACACGCCCTTCGAACCGGGCCTCGCCGAGCAGATCATCACCGACGTCCTGGCCCTGAACCCCGGCACCGCTGCCACCGGTGGCGCGCCCGTCACCGCGCTGCCCCTGCTCGAAGTCGCCCTCACCCGACTATGGGAACGCCGCCTGGAGCACGACGGGCGTCTCACCCGCGACGCCTACCGCCGCATCGGCGCCGTCACCGGCGCCCTCACCGACTGGTGCGAAAACGCCCTGAGTGAACTCGACCAGGGCCAACGGGACATCGCCCGCAGGATCCTCACCGCCCTGGTCCGCCCCGCCGACCCGTCTCTGAACATCCCGGCCGCGCGCCAGCAGCTCCCGATCAGCGACCTGCGCCAACTCGCCGCCGACGACGACACCCCCGACGCGCTGCGGGCCGTGGACAAGGTCCTGGCGGTCCTCTCCCGGCACCGCATCGTCACCACCCACCGGCTCCACGGCCACGCACGGCCGGACGGCCCACAGGACGTGGAGGGGACCGCGGTGGCCGAACTGGTCCACGACGCGCTCATCCGCGACTGGCACACCCTGCGCGACTGGGTCGAGGAGGACCTGCGCTTCCTCGACTGGCTCCGCCGTGCCCGCGACCAGTACGACCGCTGGAAGGAACACCGCAACCCCCGGGACCTGCCCACCGGCACCCTCCTCGCCGAAGGCACCGACTGGTCCCGCCAGCGCCGCCGACTCACCACCGACCTTGACAACTTCCTCACCGCCGGACGCCGGCGCGGCCGACGCCTCAACACCATCCTGGCCACCACCCTCGCCCTCGCCCTGATCGCCTCGGGAATCGCCCTCTGGAAGTGGCAGACGGAGATCACCACCCGGCAGAGGGCAGTCACAGCCCAGCAGGTCGCGCAGTCCCGGCAACTCGCCGCCCAGTCCGTCTCCTTGACGGTCAGCAATCCCGAGCTCGCCGCCCTCCTGGCGGTCGCCGCCTACCGCACCAGTCCCACCTCGGAGGCCGCCACCGCCCTCAGTGACAGCGCACGCATTCCCTTGCGTCACCGCCTCGCTGTCGCCAGTATCGGTGGTGTGGACTCGGTGGCGTTCAGCCCGGACGGGAAGACCCTGGTCACCGGCAGCAGCGGCAGCACCGTGCGGCTGTGGAACGTGGCAACGGGGAAAGCCGTCGGCGGCCTCTCTGGTCCCCCGGGCGACCTCGCTGCGACATCGGCGGCGTTCAGCCCGGACAAGCACACCGTCGCCACCGTCAGCAAGCAAGGTGCCCTGCGGTTGTGGGACCCTACCGCCGACACGATCGAGACCCTCACCGCCGACGCGGGTACCACGAGTTCGGTGGTGTTCAGCCCGGACGGAAGCACCCTCGCCACAGGCGGCCATAACGGCCGAGCTCAGTTGTGGGACGCAGCCACCCGCAAGGCCACCACCGCAGCTCCCCCCAGCGAGGCCAGTGTCGTGTGGTCGATGGCATTCAGCCCGGACGGGAAAACCCTCGCCATCGGTGGCGACCGCGGCCCCGTGCAGTTGTGGGATAGGACCACGGGACGGATCACTCTCACCGGCCAGAGAGATGTCGTGTGGTCGGTGGCGTTCAGCCCGGACGGGAAAACCCTCGCCACCAGCGGCGCAAACGGCTTCGTGCAGTTGTGGGACACGGCTACCGGCGCCGGCCGCGCTACCTTCACCGGCTACACGGGTGTCGAACGGTCGGTCGCATTCAGCCCGGACGGGAAGACCCTCGCCATCGGCTGTGATGACGGCATCGTGCGGTTCTGGGACACCACCGCCGGCACGACCGCCACGGCCACGGCCACCGTCGCCAGCCACACCGATAACGTACGGTCGGTGGCGTTCAGTCCGGACGGGAAAACCCTCGCCACCGGTGGCTCTGACGGCAGCGTCCGGCTGTGGGACACCGACGCGATCAAAGCCGTCACCACCTTCACCGGCCACTCCAGTTCGGTGCGGTCGGTGGCGTTCAGTCCGGACGGGAAAACCCTCGCCACCGCCAGCAAGGACGGCAGCGTTCGGCTATGGGATGCGACCACCGGCAAGAGCACTGCCACCCTCACCCCCGCCACCGTCAACGGCAAGTTGGCGGAGTCGGTGGAGTCGGTGATGTTCAGGCCGGACAAGCACACCCTCGCCACCGCCAGCAGTGTCGGCAGAGTCCGTCGATGGGACCCAGCCACCGGCGAGACCACTGACCTCACCGGCCCCAACGGACTTACCGATGACGTGACCTCGGTGGCGTTCAGCCCGGATAGCCAGACCCTCGCCACCGGCTACAAGGGCGGCTTCGTGCGGCTGTGGGACCCAGCCACCGGCGAGACCACTGACCTCACCGGCCCCAACGGACTTACCGATGACGTGACCTCGGTGGCGTTCAGCCCGGATAGCCAGACCCTCGCCACCGGCGGCAGGGACGGCTTCGTGCGGCTGTGGGACCGTGCCTCCGGCGAGACCACTGACCTCACCGGCCCCAAGGGACCTACCAGTGCCGTGACCTCGGTGGCGTTCAGCCCGGATAGCCAGACCCTCGCCACCGGCGGCAGGGACGGCTTCGTGCGGCTGTGGGACCGTGCCTCCGGCGAGACCACTGACCTCACCGGCCCCAAGGGACCTACCAGTGCCGTGACCTCGGTGGCGTTCAGCCCGGATAGCCAGACCCTCGCCACCGGCGGCGAAGACGGCTTCGTGCGGCTGTGGGAAAGGGCTGGCCACAAGAACCTCGCCACCTTCACCGGCCGCGGACCTGTGACGTCGGTCGCGTTCGGATCGGACAACAGCACCCTCGCCGCCGGGAACGACGATGCCACCGCGCGGCTCTGGTTCTACACCCCACCGGACACCGCGATCAGTACGATCTGTGCGGCCGTCGCCCGTGACCTCACCTCCAAAGAGAAATACACGTACCTACCCGAATCCTCCGAGCCTGTCTGCCCGCTCATGACCGCCCCGACAACAGCCCTCCCACGCACCCCATCTTCGGCACTCCCCTAACCACCGACACGGAACCGGTCATCCGGTCTCTGGTGGTGACGAGCGCCAGGCACTGCAACGCGCCCCGCCTTCCGAACTTCGCCGACCGGCCGCAACACCGCCGGGCCGACGTAACCAGGGGATCGGTCCTGACACCCGCTCAGGGACCGAAACAGCTGGTCAACTCGCCAAACTGTCGGACCGGCCAGCTGAATTGGGTCGGATGCCCTGGTCGTCGAGGGGGTGGTCGACGACATCAGCCACGAGGGCCTTCGGGTCCTGCTCCGCGAGGAGGGCGTCTCCTTTCAACGCGTGAAGACCTGGAAGACCTCCCGTGACCCCGACTACGCCACGAAGGGGGAGGAGTCTGATGATCTTGGGTTGGATGCCGGTCGCGTCCCCGGCGGTTACTCGGTGCGCAGCCCGTCCGAGCGCATCATCCGCCACAGCACCGGCAGGCTGGAGAGGGTGACCAGGAGGACGACTCCGCCGCCGGTGCCGACCGTCCACGCAATGGTGGTCCAGGAGACCGCCGGTGGCAGGCCGGCCATCTTCAGCAGGATGGCGCCGAGGCCCAGTCCGCCGGCCACCGCGAGCGCGAGGCCGAGCGTCACCGGCAGGGCCGTCTGCCACAGTACCGACAGGCCGAGTGTCGAGCGCCGGGTACCGACGGCGACGAGGGCTGCCAGCAGCTTGCGGCGCTCACGGAGCTCTTCCACCACGGTGACCAGCATGCTCGCGCCGATCAGCAGGAGGACGACCGTGGAGCCGATGAACAGGCCGCGTTCGATGTTCGTCAGCCGTGGCTCCCGCACGCTCCCCTCGTAGAACTCGGCGCTCCGCAGCGGATCCATGCGGGCGGCGAGGTTGCGGACCCGTTCGACGGCGTCGCGGTCGGCCGGGTCGAGTTTCGCCATCAGTTCGGTCACGGCTTCCCCCAGGTCCGTGGGAGTGAGTGCCTCGGGTGTGGCGAAGACGCCGAGGGCGAAGGGGGTCGCCGAGTCCGGCACCGGGCGGGTGTCAAGGGCCGTGGAGGGGACGGTCCACAGGCGGGGTGGCAGCGGCCCGGCCTCCGACTCCCCAGTGGCCAGGTCGACCCGCTCGCCGGGCGCGGGAAGGTAGACGCCCCCGGTCAAGGGATCCTGGTTGTTGCGGTCGCCGGACAGGTAGACGCTGCCGGGGCCGCAGCCGGGGGTCTCGACGCTCTGGCCCAGGGTCGCGCAGTCGGCGACGACCACGAAGGCGCCAGCCTCCTCGGTGCCGGGCCGGCGGGCGTGGCCCAGGACGAACGTGCGGGCCGCCACCACCCCGGGCGTGGCCCAGAGCGCGGCGAGGTCCTCGCTCTGCCGGGCCTCGTCTACGTAGTCCCGCGAGATCCGCAGGTCCACCCTGTCTCGGCTGTCGCCGGTCTCGTGGGTGTAGCGGCTCGCCAGTCCCGCGAACAACATCTGCACGGCGATCGCCCCGGCCACCGCCACGGTGATGCCGTTGACCGTCCGGGCCGCCGCGCCGCTGTCCAGCTGAGTGCGGCGGATCGCGAGTTGGAAGGGCAGCGGACCGCCATGCAGCCGCCGGACGACCGCCTCCACCAGCAGGGGCAGCAGGGCCGTGACCCCCACGAGCAGCAGGACGACGCCGGCCGCGATCTTCGGCTCGCTCACCGCGGCGGCGGGTTCCAGGCCGTCGATCATCGGGGACAGCAGGGCCAGCCCGGCGAACGGCGGCAGCAGCCGCCACCAGAGCCGGCGTCCGGCGGTGCCGGCCTGCCGCACCACACCGAGCGGTTCGATGGCGACCCTGCGCAGCGTGAACAGGGTGACCGCGACGGCCAGGGTCGGGACGCCGACCACGACCAGGATGGTCAGCACCGGAGTCGGCGCCAGGTCGGAGCCGAAGACGCTGATCCGCCACAGTTCCACCGTGTCGACGAAGGACCGGCCGCCGAAGAAGAGGCCGACCCCGGCGCAGAGCCCGAGCAGTGCCGCGAACAGCGTCTCACCGGCCGCGATCCGCCGTGTCATTTGGGCGTCCGCGCCCACCAGCCGGAGCGCGGCCAGTCTCCGGTCGCGCTGCTCGCCGCCGAAGCGGACGGCGGTGGCGATGAGCACCAGTACCGGCATCAGCAGCACCACGAAGGCGACGACGACCAGCAGCGTCAGGAACGGGTCGAGCGGATCGAGGAGTCGCCTGCTGCCGATGTGGTCGGTCCTGGTCGCGTGCCGGCCGGGGACGAGGACGTCGGACCCCGCGTAGTAGGCGAGTTCCCGGGGGCCGAGGAGGCCTGGATCGCCGATGGTCCCGGCGATCCGGTACGGGAGGCGCTCCCGGAGCAGCGTGCCGTCGGGTGAGGCGAGCAGCTTGGCCAACTCGGGGGAGACCACCATCTCGCCGGGGGCCGGCGGGCGGCTCAGCCCGGGCGGCAGGACCGGCCGGTCGCCGTCCGCGTGGATCAGCCTCCCGTAGATACCATGGTCACGGTAGACGGTGTCCACTCTGCCGGTGACGATGGTCGTGGCGCCGGGCTCGACCACCCTTCCGTAGGTGAAGTCGTCGCGGGCCGAGGCCCGGTCGCCCCTGGCGGTCAGGATGTTGGGCACGGCGGCGGCGACGAGCAGCACGGCCACGCCCAGGCCCACGCCGAGGGCGGTCAGGAATGTCCTGGTCCAGCCCTCGCGCCCGCCGCCCACCGCGAACCGGGCTCCGAGCGCGAGGTCGCGCGCCCAGGCGGCCGGGGTCGTCGGGACCTCCCCCCGCGCCTCGCGCCGGGCCCCCGGCCGGCGGCTCCGCGCACGGACCGACGCCAGGACGGTGCTCCGCGGCCGGGTGGACCGGCGGCGCGCGCCCCGCGGACCGCCGGTCAGGCGGCTGCCGCTCATGCGGCCCTCCCCATGTCCCGCGACTTCCCGTCCCGGACGACGACCTCGCGGTCGGAGTAGGCGGCGACCCGCACCTCGTGGGTGACCAGGACGACGGCCGTTCCGGTGTCGCGGGCGGCCGCGCCGAGCAGGCGCATGACGCGCTCGCCGTTGAGGGAGTCCAGCGCGCCGGTCGGCTCGTCCGCGAACAGCACGCGCGGCTCGCCGACCAATGCGCGCGCTATCGCGACCCGCTGACCTTGGCCTCCGGAGACCTCACCCGGACGTTGGCCCGCGAGGTCGGCGACCTCCAGGCGCTCCATGAGCCCGGTGGCCCGGCGCTCCGCCTCCTTGCGCTTAACACCGTTCAGCCGCAGCGGCAGCGCGACGTTCTCCGCGCAGGTCAACTCGGGTACCAGCCTGCCGAACTGGAAGACGAACCCGAACTCGGTGCGGCGCAGCCTGCTGCGTCCGGCGTCCGACAGGGCCGCCATGGCCCGGCCCTGGTAGAGCACCCGGCCGGCGTCGGGCGTGACGATCCCGGCCAGGCAGTGCAGCAGGGTGGACTTGCCGGAGCCGGAGGGGCCCATGACGGCGACGATCTCCCCAGCGTCGATGGCGAAGTCGGCCCCGTCCAGGGCCGCGGTCTTCCCGTAGGTCTTGCGCAGGCGGGCGGCGGACAGGAGGGGAGCGGTCACGGACGGACCTCCCGGGCGAGTGCGTCAAGGCGGGCCGCGGTGAGCTCCAGCCACCGGATGTCGGCTTCCAGGTGGATCAGGGCGTGGTCGCAGATCAGCTGGTCGGCGAGGTTCCCCCGGGTCTTGCGGCGGGTCAGCTCGCGCATCAGGCGAAGGTGCTCGGCTCTCTGGGTGTCGAGCAGTTCCTCGGCGCTCCGGCCGGTGAGCAAGGCAAGGACGATCTTGGTGTAGAGCGTGTTCTGGAGGTACAGCTCGGGCTTCTCGGGCCGGCCGAGCCAGCTCTCGACATCGGTGACGCCGGCATCGGTGATGGCGTACCGCTTGCGTTCCGGCCCCCCGTCGACCTCGGTTCCGTCGACGACGACCAGGCCGTTCTTCAGCAACCGCGCCATGGTCGAGTAGACCTGACCGTAGTGCAGCGGGCGGTCGTGGCCGAAGCGCTCGTCGAACGCGTGCTTGAGGTCGTACCCGTGGCGCGGTCCTGCTTCCAGCAGCCCGAGCAGGGCGTGACTGATTGACATGCGGCGCACTATACACACTATGTATACCTGGCGTGCATAGTCGCCCGACGATCCGGACACGGTCGTCCTCGGCCACTCAATCCCGTTGTTCGGCAGTCATGTTGGCGGTAACTGACTTCGGCGCTTCAGGGTGAACCGTCTGGAAGTCCCTGATGGGTGTGGCGTGGTGACTGTATCTGGTAGCGCTCTGTCCCGTAAGGGGTATCGCCACACAATACCGAGGGGGAAACGTCATAGAACTGTAATAGATTGGCAATGGAGCCTCTCCTCTCTCATTCATCCTTAATGTCCCCTTTTAGCCTGCCGGATCTCGTCGGCCCGGCCAGGCCTTGTTCATGCGGGGCTTGACTTCGAGTCAGTGACGCGCCTTGGGTCCTTACCTGCTTTGACGTAAACAATTCCGCAGCGATAGCTTCCGCTTGCTTGTTTCCTTACCAGCTCGGGGGTGCTGGTTTCCTCCCCGGGCACATCTCTCTTTCTGGAGTATCCGTGCGAACCGTTCGCAGACTGGCCTGGCCACTCGGTGCGGCCCTGGCAATACCCTTGACAGCCGCGCCGGCGGCAGCGTCGGCGCCTGACACCGCGCCACCGAGTGCGGTGGAGAGCTTCTCCTACCCGGACGCGGCAAAGGTACTCGCCGACCGGAATGTCACCGTGAAGTCTGGTGACGGACACATTGCCCTGGTCGACTGCGCGTCAGGACCGAGCCTTCTGCACGTGCTCAGCCGGGTAGCCAGCCCGAGCGAGGTCTGCTTCAAGATTACCGGTCCGACCGGCTACCTGGCCGTGGAGATCCCGAAGGTCTACAACATCCGGGGCAACGACAACTCCGTCAAGGCGACGCTGAACACCGCGGGCAACATCACCAGCGTCGACGTCTCCAAGAACCTCTGGACGCCGGTCGGCGAGAGCGTCGGCGACGCCACGACCCTGCTGGAGCTCACCGCCACCGACGGGCCGGCCGCGCCCGCCCCGTCAGGTGACTTCCCGGCCGTCGGTACGGTGACGGTGGACCAGCCCGGCCGGAACGCAAACGCGAAGGCCTGCACGGCGACCCTGGTCGACCGTAACTGGGTTCTCACGGCCGCTTCCTGCTTCGGTGACAAGCCCGCCGCCGGCGCGCCCGCGGTCAAAAGCACCGCCACCTTCGGCGGCCGCACCGTCGGCATCGCCGAACTGGCGCCGCGCACCGACCGTGACCTGGTCATGGCCCGCCTCACGCTCCCGGTCAACGACGTCACCCCCGTCACCGTCGGTGCCACCGAGCCGGCCGCGGGCGAGAGCCTCAAGGTCGCTGGCTACGGCCGCACCGCCACCGAGTGGACCCCATTCAAGGTCCACGCCACAACGCACACCGTCGGCTCGGTCGCCGCAACTTCGGTCGACACCGCCCCCGCCGCCGGCCAGGCTCCGGTCTGCCAGGGCGACGCGGGCGCGCCGCTGCTGCGCGACAAGAACGGCGCCACCGAGATCGCCGCCGTCGCCTCGCGGTCCTGGCAGGGCGGTTGCCTCGGCACCCCCGCCACCGAGACCCGCACCGGCTCCAGTGCCGCCCGGGTCGACGACCTCGGCGCCTGGGTCAAGGAGCTCGGCTTGCGCACGGCGGACGTCAAGCCGGGCACACACGTGCAGATCGTCGGCGTCAACAGCGCGCTGTGGGACACCGTCACCGACAAGGCGAGCGGCTGGCTCGGCACGTGGTCGCCAATCGACAGCAGTGCGTTGACCGCTGTGGACAGCGTCGCCATCGGCGACACCGTGCACGTCTTCGTAGTCGGCGCCGGACGGGTCTACACGAAGGACGGCAAGGTCGGCGGCAACTGGACCCCGTGGCGCGAGGTCCCCGGCGGCGCCGCCGGTGTTCTGGGCATCACCGCGACCGCCCGCGGCAACACCGTCAGCCTCCAGATAATCGGCTCGGACGCGACCGTTTGGGACTCCACCGCCGACTACGCGAACGGAACCGGCAGCTGGAGCGGCTGGGTGAAGCTCGGCGACAACACCGCGAAGTACCTCAGCAGCGCCACCACCCCCGACAACACCGTCCGCCTGTACTCCGTCGGCACCGACGGCAGGGTCTACACCCGCGACAAGCTGACCAACGGCCAGTGGACCCCGTGGGGCGAGATCCCCGGCGGCGCCGTCGGCGTCAACGGCATCACCGCCGCCGCCCGCGGCTACACCGTCGACCTCCAGATCATCGGCGGCATCGGCGACCTCTTCACCACCTACGGCCACTACGACCAGGGCCGCTGGGACCAGCAATGGCAGAAGGTCAGCGACAACCGCCTCAAGGCCATCTCCAGCAGCGCCGAGGGCAACATCGTCCACCTCGTCGCCGTCAACGAGGACTACAAGGTCTACAGCCGCGACGCCGACTACAACGCCGGCAAGTGGACCCCGTGGACCGAGATCCCCGGCGGCGCCGTCGGCGTCAAGGCCATCACTGCCACCACCACCGGCTGAACCGACGCACGCACCGCTTCCTCGGGGTCGGCCGCCCCATCGGCGCGTCTGCCCCCGAGGAAGCACAGCTCCACGCGACGCGGGCCACGGTGAGCCGCGCCTCCACACGCCCATCAGAGCCCGGCAAGGCCGCGAACCACGCGGCCTTGCCGGGCGGCATTTCGATGCCGATTACAGAATGGACTGCGAACTTTCGATGAGGATGTCATTGACATCACGAGCCAGAGCCCGATCGCGGCTTGCCGCGGGGTTCGTGGCCGGCAGCCTGCTGGCCGGGCTGCTGACGACTCCCGCACTGGCAGTCGACGCACCGCTGCCGGCGGTCGCCGCCAACCCTGACCGGGTGAAGGCCGTCGCCGCCTGGCAGAGCGGTGGGCCGACCGTCAAGCACGCGGCCGAGACCGCGCTGAACGGCTCGGCCGACGACCTGAAGGCCTTCCTGACGGCCGGCCAGGCGGAGGCGGCAGATCAGGACCTGCGCACGCAGATCGAGGACCTCGTCGCGAAGTCCGGGCCCGGGGTGCGCGAGGCCGGCACGGCCGCACTCAACGGCTCGGCCGCCGACCTCAAGGCGTTCCTCGACAAGGGCGCCCAGAAGGCCTTCGACGACGACCAGCGGGTTCGGGTGTCGCAGATCATGGCCACCGGCGGCCCTGGCGTGAAGGACGCCGCGGGCAAGGCGCTCGACGGCACCATGACGGACGCTAACCAGTTCCTGAACACCGGCCAGTTCAAGGCCAAGGACGACGACGACCGTGTCCACCTCTCCCAGCTGATGGCCTCCGGCGGGCCGGAGGTGAAGAAGGCCGCCGGTACTGCGCTGGACGGCTCATTGGACGATGTCCAGCAGTTCCTCCAGTACGGCTACCAGACCGCCGCCGCCCACGACCAGGAAACCCTCACAGTCGCCCAGCTGGCCGACCTGACGAAGAACTCCTCCACCCAGGCCGGCCAGCAGGCCCAAACCGCGCTGGACGCGGCCGGCAAGGCCGTGGACGCCACCAAACTTGCCAAGGAGGCCTCTGAGCGGGCCGCGTCCGAGACCAAGGCCGCCCAGGGCTCGGCCGGCAAGGCGTCTAACGCCGCCGGCCGCGCCGCCGATGCCGCCAACCGCGCCGCGGCCTCCGCCCAGACCGCCTCCAAGGCGGCCAAGGCTGCCAACGAGGCCTCCCGCCAGGCCGCCAACGCCGCGGCGAACGCGGCCTCCGCCGCCACGA
>NZ_MSJQ01000325.1 GCF_014596515.1 Streptomyces sp. CBMA156 | reverse complement strand
CGGTGGCCGGCCGCGAGGTGCGGCTCGGCACCGCCCCCGCGCCACCGCCGGACCCCTGGCGGCTGCGGGCGCGGCTGCTGTCCCGGGGGTCGGTCCGGTACGGGCTGCGCGTCGCGCTGTGCATCGCGGTCGGCTCGGCGGTCACCGCCAACTACCCGCTCAGCAAGAGCTACTGGGTGCCGATGACGATCGCCTTCGTGCTCAAGCCCGATCTCGGCTCGGTGTTCCTGCGTGCGGTGAGCCGGTCGATCGGCACCGTGCTGGGGGTGGCCGTGACCGCGGGGCTGCTCCTGGCCACCACCGACGAGTGGGCGCTGACGGCGATGGCCGCGGTCTGCGTGGCCCTGCTCCCGTACGCCACGGCGGCCCACTACGGACTGAACACCGTGGTGATGACGCCGATGGCGCTGATCCTGCTCCAGCTCGGCGGGCAGAGCAGCGCCGCCGAGTTCTGGCCCCGGGTCCTGGACACCGTGCTGGCCAGCGTGATCGTCCTGCTCTTCGGATACCTGCTGTGGCCGGAACGCCCGCGCCACCGGATCGAGCCCAGGCTGGTCGACGCGACGACGGCCCTGCGGGCCTACCTCGACGCCGTCGTCGAGGACGCCATCACCGAGGACGCCACCGCCCAGGCCCCCGCTACCGAAAGGAGCACGGCCGCCCAGACCGGCAGCGCCCAGGTGTGGCTGCGCCGCACGGCCTACCGGTCACTGGCGAACGCCCGCCAGGAGGTGCAGCAGGGACTGGCCGAACCGCCCCCGACCGGCAGGCTGGCCGAGCGGTGGCTGCCGGCGACGGCGGCCCTGGAGCGGCTGGGCGGCGCGGTGGCGGCCTTCGCGGCGCAGATCCGGTACGGCGGCCGGGTACCGGACCCGGCCGAGGTCGACCGGGTGCGGCACGCCCTGGCCGAGCTGACCGCCGCCGCCCACGCGCACCGCCCGCCGACGAACCAGGCGGCCCGTCCGACGGCCCCGCACGACCCGACCCGCAGCGCGCTGGGCCCTGCCGCGGAGGAGCTCGAAACACTCCTCCGCCACGACTGAGCGACCAACGGCCGAACGGCTGGACCGCCGAACGACTGAACGACCGAACCGCCGAACCCCCGGTCTCAGACCTGCTCGGCCAGCTCCAGCCAGCTCATCTCCAGCTCCTCCTTCTCGTCCCGGACGGCACGCAGCTGCCCGTCCAGCTCCGCGACCTTGGAGAAGTCGGCGGCGTGCTCGGCGAGTTGGGCGTGCAGCTTGGACTCCTTCTCGTCCAGCTTGGCGATCTGCCGCTCCAGCTTCTGCATCTCCTTCTTCGCCGCCCGCAGGTCCCCGCCGGACAGCGCGGGAGCTGCGCCCCCGGCGTCGGAGGCGCCCGCGGCCGTCGAGGAGGCGGAGGCCGCGGAGGCGGCCGAAGCCGCCGAAGCAGCCGCGGCGGCCATCCGGGCGCGGCGCTCCAGGTACTCGTCCACGCCGTTCGGCAGCATCCGCATCTTCCGGTCGCCGAGCAGCGCGTGGACGGTGTCCGTGGTGCGCTCGATGAAGAAGCGGTCGTGGCTGATGACGATCATCGAGCCGGGCCAGCCGTCGAGCAGGTCCTCCAGCTGGTTGAGCGTCTCGATGTCCAGGTCGTTGGTGGGCTCGTCCAGGAACAGCACGTTGGGCTCGTCCATCAGCAGCCGCAGCAGCTGGAGCCGGCGCCGCTCGCCACCGGACAGGTCGCCGACCGGCGTCCACTGCTTGTCCTTGCCGAAGCCGAACTGCTCGCACAGCTGGCCGGCGCTCATCTCCCGGCCCTTGCCGAGGTCGACCCGCGAGCGGACCTGCTCGACGGCCTGGAGCACCCGGATGGCCGGGTCCAGCTCGACGACCTCCTGCGACAGGTAGGCCAGCCGCACGGTCTTGCCGACCTTGATGACGCCCGAGGCCGGCTGGACGTCGCCCTCCGAGGCGTACGCGTCGCGCAGGGCGCGCAGCAGCGAGGTCTTGCCGGCGCCGTTGACGCCGAGCAGGCCGATCCGCTCGCCGGGGCCGAGCTGCCAGGTGAGGTTGTCCAGCAGCAGCTTCGGGCCGGCCTTGACGGTCACGCCCTCCAGGTCGAAGACCGTCCTGCCGAGCCGCGCGTTGGCGAACTTCATCAGCTCGGACTTGTCGCGCGGCTCCGGCACGTCCGCGATCAGGGCGTTGGCGGCCTCGATCCGGTAGCGCGGCTTCGAGGTACGGGCGGGGGCGCCGCGGCGCAGCCAGGCCAGCTCCTTGCGGGCCATGTTCTGGCGCTTCTGCTCCTCGACGGCCTCGATCCTGGAGCGCTCGGCCCGGGCGAAGACGTAGTCGGAGTAGCCGCCCTCGTACTCGTGCACCTCGCCGTTCTGGACGTCCCACATCCGGGTGCAGACCTGGTCGAGGAACCAGCGGTCGTGGGTGACGCAGACCAGCGCGGAGCGGCGCTTCCTGAGGTGATCGGCGAGCCAGTTGATGCCCTCGACGTCGAGGTGGTTGGTGGGCTCGTCGAGGACGACCAGGTCGGGCGAGCCGAGCAGCAGCTTGGCGAGGGCGATCCGGCGGCGCTCGCCACCGGAGAGCGGGCCGATCACGGTGTCCAGGCCGTCGGCGAAGCCGGGCAGGTCGAGGCCGCCGAAGAGGCCCTCGATGATGTCGCGGATCCGGGCGTCGCCGAGCCACTCGTGGTCGGCCCGGCCGGCGATCACCTCGTGCCGGATGGTGGCCTCGGGGTCGAGCGAGTCGTGCTGGGTGAGGACGGCCATCTGGAGCCCGCCCGAGTGGGTGATCCGGCCGCCGTCGGGCTCCTCCAGCTTGGCGAGCATCCGGATCAGGGTGGTCTTGCCGTCGCCGTTGCGGCCGACGACGCCGATCCGGTCGCCCTCGCTGACGCCCAGGCTGACCGCGTCCAGCAGAGCGCGGGTCCCGTAGACCTTCGTGACGGACTCGATGGTGGCGAGGTTGACGGCCACGTGTGCAGCGCTCCTGGGTTCGGCGGTCGCGGGGCGGCCCGCCGCTCGACGGCCTGGCGCCCCTCTCGGGACACCCCGATCTCCCCAGCCTAATGGGCCTGCCGGAACACCATCACCGCGTCAGCCCGCCACGGACGCCCCCGGCACCGGCCCGTGCGTGGCGTGCGCGGTCCGGCAGGTGCCGGAGGCCCGCAGCGCCTCGGCCACCGCGGCGGCCGCCTCGGCGTCCTTGACCAGGAAGGCGCAGGTCGGCCCGGATCCGGAGACCAGCGCCCCGAGCGCGCCCGCCTCGGTGCCGGCCCGCAGGGTGGCCCTGAGCGCGGGGCGCAGCGACAGTGCGGCGGGCTGGAGGTCGTTGGTGAGCGCGGTGGCCAGGGCGACGGCGTCGCCCTGGGCGAGCGCGGCGAGCAGCGCCGGGTCGGCGTCCGGGGTGGGGACGTCGGTGTCGCCGGAGCCGGTGCCGGCCTCCTCGCGCAGCCGGTCGCACTCGCGGAACACGGCGGGGGTGGACAGGCCGCCCTCGGCGACCGCGAAGACCCAGTGGAAGGTGCCCTCGACGGCCAGCGGCTCCAGGATCTCGCCCCGGCCGCGGCCCAGCGCGACGCCGCCGACCAGGGCGAACGGCACGTCGGAGCCGAGTTCGGCGGCCAGCTCCAGCAGCGTCTCGACGGGGGTGTCCAGCTGCCAGAGCGCGTCGCAGGCGAGCAGGGCCGCCGCGCCGTCGGCGCTGCCGCCGGCCATGCCGCCGGCCACCGGGATGGCCTTGGCGATGTGCAGGTGCACGCCCGGGTCGGCGATGCCGTGGTGGGCGGCGAGCAGCCGGGCGGCGCGGGCGGCGAGGTTGCTGTCGTCGAGCGGGACGACGGCGGCGTCGGGACCGGTGCAGCTCAGCGTCACGCCCTCCCCCGGGGAGGCGGTGACCTCGTCACCGAGGGCGACGGCGAAGAAGACGTTGGCCAGGTCGTGGAAGCCGTCGGCGCGCAGCCCGCCGACCCCCAGCTGGACGTTGACCTTGGCCGGTACCCGTACGGTGATCACGCGTCCCCGGCCTTCGGCTTGTGCTCGGCGATCGCGGCGAACTGCTCCACCGTCAGCATCTCGCCGCGCAGCTTGTGGTCGATGCCGGCGGCCGCGAGCGCCTGCTCGGCCCCGGCGGCGGAGCCCGCCCAGCCGGCCAGCGCGGCGCGCAGGGTCTTGCGCCGCTGGGCGAACGCGGCGTCGACGACGGCGAACACCTCCGCGCGGCTCGCGGTGGTCTCCGGCGGCTCGCGGCGGATCAGCGAGACCAGCCCGGAGTCGACGTTGGGGGCGGGCCAGAACACGTTCCGCCCGATGGCGCCGGCCCGCTTCACCTCGGCGTACCAGTTGGCCTTGACCGACGGGATGCCGTACACCTTGCTGCCCGGCTTGGCGGCGAGCCGGTCGGCGACCTCGCTCTGCACCATCACCAGGGTCCGCTCGATGCTGGGGAAGGTCGCCAGCATGTGCAGCAGGACGGGCACGGCGACGTTGTACGGGAGGTTGGCGACCAGCGCGGTGGGCGCCGGGCCGGGCAGCTCGGTGACCTCCATGGCGTCGCTGAACACCAGGTCGAAGGAGTCCGCCTTGCCGGGCATCCGGGCCGCGACGGTGTCCGGCAGGTGCTGTGCCAGGACCGGGTCGATCTCGACCGCCGTCACGTGCCGCGCCACTTCCAGCAGCGCGAGCGTCAGCGAACCGAGCCCGGGCCCGACCTCCACCACCGCGTCCTGCTCCGTCACGTCGGCGGCCCGGACGATCCGCCGCACGGTGTTGCCGTCGATGACGAAGTTCTGCCCGCGCTGCTTGGTCGGCTTCACGCCGAACGCTGCCGCCAGCTCCCGGATGTCGGCGCTGCCCAGCAAGGGGGTCCCCCCGGCCGGAGGCTGGGGGCTGCTGTCAGGGGTGGGGTCGGTGGTGCTCACGCGCCAAGGATACGGGCGCACGGGGTGCCGCCCGGACCCGCCGATCCGGAACGGCCCCCTCGGAGCGGTGCTCAGTACCCGAAGGCCCGCGCCGTGTTCGCCGCGATGGCCGCGGACAGCTCGTCCTCGGCCAGCCCCAGGGTGGCGGCCATCGCGCGCACCGTGACCGGGATCAGGTACGGGGCGTTGGGACGGCCGCGGTAGGGGTGCGGGGTGAGGAACGGGGCGTCGGTCTCGACCAGGATCCGGTCCTGCGGGGTGGCGAGCAGGGCGTCGCGCAGCGGCTGGTTGGCCTTGAAGGTGACCGGGCCGGCGAAGGAGAGGTACCAGCCGTGCTCGGCGCAGGTCCTGGCCATCTCCGCGTCGCCGGAGTAGCAGTGGAAGACCGTCCGCTCCGGGGCGCCCTCCTCCAGCAGGACGGCGATGACGTCCTCGTGGGCGTCCCGGTCGTGGATGACCAGGGCCTTGCCGTGCCGCTTGGCCATCTCGATGTGCCGGCGGAACGACTCCTTCTGGATCTCCACGCCCTCGGGGCCGGTGCGGAAGTAGTCCAGGCCGGTCTCGCCGACCGCCACCACCTGGGGCAGCGCGGCGAGCCGGTCGATCTCGGCGAGCGCCTCGTCCAGCGCGGCCGCGCCGCCGGCCTTCCGCTGCTGCCCGGACCAGCCGTCCGGGTCGCCGAGGAAGATCCGCGGCGCCTCGTTGGGGTGCAGCGCGACGGCCGCGTGCACCTGCTCGTACTGCGCGGCCAGGTCGGCGGCCCAGCGCGAGCCGGGCACGTCGCAGCCCACCTGGACCACCGTGGTGACCCCGACCGAGGCGGCCTTCGCCAGGCCCTCGGCCGGGGTGCCTGACTGCATGTCCAGGTGGGTGTGGGAGTCGGCCACCGCCACCGCCAGGGGTTCCGGCAGCGGCGGCGGGGTCGACCGGTCGTCCTTGGCCGCCATGTCAGGCGGTCGGCTTCTCTTCGAGGCGCGGGAAGAGGATCTCGCCCTTGGTGACGGTGGCACCGACGGGCAGCCGGCCCCAGTCCGCCACGGTGGCGACGGTCTGCGCGGAGAGCGCGCCCAGCCCGGCGGCCTCGGCGCCCAGCGAGTCCCACAGCTTCTCGGCGGTGGTCGGCATCACCGGGTTGAGCAGCACGGCGGTGGCGCGCAGCGCCTCGGCGGCGGTGTAGAGGATGGTCGCGAGGCGCGCCCGGCCCTCCGCCGAGTCGTCCTTGGCGACCTTCCAGGGCTCCTGCTCGGTGAGGTAGCCGTTGACCTGCTTGACGAACTCGAAGATCGCCGCGAGGCCGCCGGCGAAGTCCAGCTCCTCGCCGATCTTCCGGTCGGCCGTCCCGGCGGCCCTGGTCAGCCCGTCGGCCACGGCCTGCTCGGCGTCACCGGCGGCGGTGGCCGCGGGCAGCACCCCGTCGAAGTACTTGCCGACCATCGCGGCGACCCGGGAGGCCAGGTTGCCGAAGTCGTTGGCCAGCTCGGAGGTGTACCGGGCGGTGAAGTCCTCCCAGGAGAACGAGCCGTCGGTGCCGAACGGGATGGCGCGCAGGAAGTAGTAGCGGTACGCGTCCACGCCGAAGTGCGAGGTCAGGTCGGTGGGCGCGATGCCGGTGAGGTTGGACTTGGACATCTTCTCGCCGCCGACCATCAGCCAGCCGTTGGCGACGACCCGCTTGGGCAGCGGCAGCCCGGCGGCCATCAGCATGGCGGGCCAGATCACCGCGTGGAACCGCAGGATGTCCTTGCCGACCAGGTGGACCGAGGCCGGCCACAGCTCGGCGAAGCGCTCCGGGTCGCTGCCGTAGCCGGCGGCGGTGATGTAGTTCTGGAGGGCGTCCACCCACACGTACAGGACGTGCTTCTCGTCCCAGGGCAGCGGCACGCCCCAGTCGAAGGTGGAGCGGGAGATCGAGAGGTCCTTGAGGTCCTGCTCGACGAAGCGCAGCACCTCGTTGCGGGCCGAGGCGGGCTGGATGAAGTCCGGGTTGGCCGCGTAGAACTCCAGCAGCCGCGGGCCGTAGGCGGAGAGGCGGAAGAAGTAGTTCTCCTCCTCCAGCCACTCGACCGGCCGCTTGTGCACGGCGCAGAGCTTCTCGTCCGCGGTCGCGCCGTCGAGCAGCTCGGCCGGGAGCTTGAACTCCTCGCAGCCGACGCAGTACGGGCCGGAGTAGCCGCCCTTGTAGATCTCGCCCTTGTCGAACAGGTCCTGGACGAACTCCTGCACCCGGGCGGTGTGCCGCTCCTCGGTGGTGCGGATGAAGTCGTCGTTGGCGATCTCCAGGTGCCGCCAGAGCGGCTTCCAGGCCTCCTCGACCAGCTTGTCGCACCACTCCTGCGGGCTGACGCCGTTGGCCTCGGCGGTCCGCATGATCTTCTGACCGTGCTCGTCGGTGCCGGTCAGGTACCACACCTTCTCGCCGCGCTGGCGGTGCCAGCGGGTGAGGACGTCGCCCGCCACGGTGGTGTACGCGTGGCCCAGGTGCGGGCGATCGTTGACGTAGTAGATCGGGGTGGAAACGTAGTACGCCGGGGCGCTCGCCCCGGTGGTGCTGTGGTCTGCAGTGGCCGCCATGGTCGGAAAGTTTAGTCGGGCGCGCGGACCGCCCTCGACCGAGTTGTCTCCCGGTCGGGGGCGGTCCTCCTCGTCGCCCCGGTGTCAGCCCAGCAGCCGCGACCAGAACCGGGCCCAGCGTCCGCGCGGCCGGACGGGTTCGGGCACCGGGGGCGTCCCGGCCGGCTCGGCGTGCGCCGGGTAGCCGGGGGCGTGCTGCCAGGGCTGGTCGGCGGAGGCCACCCGGCCCTCGCGCATGATCCGCACGGTGTGGCCGCCGCACCCGGGGCAGGTGGGCTTGAGCAGCGGGGACGGCACCCGGACGCCGTTGGCGTGGTACTCGAACACGACGTGCCCGTCCTTGGCCACGTGGTGCTCGATGTCGTACGCCTGCTCCCAGCCGTACCCGCAGCGCAGGCACGCGAAGGAGTAGGCCTCCCGTACGGTCTCGACGGGAGCGTGCGGCCTGCCGGCCAGGCCGGCGGTGCTCAGTGCGCTGCCGCTTCGGGGGCTACCGACAACTTCGCTCATAGCCGTCTCCCAGCGCCCGCCGGACGCTCGTCCGGCTGGGTCTTTCCCTACCAGGAAATGCCCGGACCGCCTCGGCCGATGCCCCACTTGTGAAGTCTTGGATGCGGATTGGGAAGCCCTATACGCAGGGCCTCTCCAGGACCGCCAACCGCGACCGAAACTTCAGCTCGGCGGGTGTTTACCGGGGCCTTCTCTCCACGGTACGACTCCCCGTGAGCAACGCAACCCCCGGCATTCACTCCTTTCCCCGGCCTCCCCCCAGGCCTTCCCTCTTCGCCGCCACGACCGCGTCGAAGACCTCCCGCTTGGGCAGCGAGAACTCCGTCGCGACGGCCGCGATGGCCTCCTTGCGCCGCTCCCCGGCCTCCTCCCTGACGGCCACCAGCCGGGCCAGCTCGGCCGGGGTCAGCTCCTGGGGCGCGGCCGGCGGGGCGCCCGCGACGACGACGGTGATCTCTCCCCTGACGCCCTCGGCCGCCCAGGCCGCCAGCTCGCCGATCGGCCCGCGCTTGACCTCCTCGTAGGTCTTGGTGAGCTCGCGGCAGACGGCGGCCGGCCGATCCGGCCCGAACGCCTCGGCCATCGCGGTCAGCGCCTCGGCGATCCGGTGCGGCGCCTCGAAGAAGACCATGGTGCGCGGCTCGGCGGCGACCGAGGCGAGCTGCCTGGCCCGGTCCCCGGTCTTGCGCGGGAGGAAGCCCTCGAAGGTGAAGCGGTCCACCGGCAGTCCGGACAGCGCGAGTGCGGTGAGCACCGCCGAGGGGCCCGGCACCGCGGTGACCTTGACGTCGGCGGCCACGGCGGCGGCGACCAGCCGGTAGCCGGGGTCGGACACCGAGGGCATGCCGGCGTCGGTGACCAGCAGCACCCGGGCGCCGCCGAGCAGCGCCTCGACCAGTTCGGGGGTGCGGCCGACCTCGTTGCCCTCGAAGTACGAGACCACCCGCCCGGTCGGGGTCACGCCGAGTGCCTGGGTGAGCCGGCGCAGCCGCCGGGTGTCCTCGGCCGCGATGACGTCCGCCGTGGACAGTTCGTCGACGAGCCGGGGCGGGGCGTCCGAGACGTCGCCGATGGGGGTGCCTGCGAGAACGAGTACTCCTGTCACGGGCCCCATCCTTGCAGCTCCCCGCCGGCGGGGGCTTTTGGTGACGATTCGGTCAGCTTCCGAGGGAGCGGACACACGTGCGAGGAGCGCCCCTACGATGTGGCGGATGAACGGCGACACGGCGGCGCAGACGCCCACTGGTACAGACCACTCCGCGCACGGCGGCGTCGGCCTGCCGTCCCCGCGCCCGCCACAGGCCGGGCCCGCCGGCTGGCGCGAACGCCTGGCCCGGCACGGCTACGCGGCCCGCCCCGTCGCGACGCTCACCGAACGCCTGGTGCCGCCGATGCCGGACGGCCCCCGGACGACGCCCCCGGACGTGCCGCAGTCGCCGCTGCTGCTGCGGCTGGGCGTCTCGCTGCCGCAGGGCCTGTGGTACTTCCTCTGCCGCTGGGCCGGCTGGCTGGGCCCGGTCGCGGTGGCGGTGTTCGCCGGCCTCCTGCGGTTCACCGACCTCGGGCAGCCGCACGCGATCATCTTCGACGAGACGTACTACGCCAAGGACGCCTACGCGCTCTGGCACGGCGGCTACGAGATCAGCTGGCCGGAGGAGGCCAACGCCACGATCATGACGCCGGGCGCGGCCGTCCCGTACCGGGCGACGCCCTCGTACGTGGTGCACCCGCCGGTGGGCAAGTGGATCATCGGCGTGGGCGAGCAGCTGTTCGGCATGAACCCCTTCGGCTGGCGGTTCGCGGTGGCCCTGCTCGGCACCCTGTCGGTGCTGATGGTGGCCAGGATCGCCCGCCGGATGTTCCGCTCCACCCTGCTGGGCTGCGTGGCGGGCCTGCTGCTCGCGGTGGACGGCCTGCACCTGGTGCTCAGCCGGGCCGCCCTGCTCGACCTGGTGGTGATGTTCTGGACCCTCGCCGCCTTCGGCTTCCTGCTGCTGGACCGCGACCGCACCCGCGGGGTGCTGGCCGCCCGGCTCGGCGGGATCGCGGACCCGGGGCCGGCCCAGCGGCTGAACCTGGGCTGGCGCCCGTACCGGATCGCGGCCGGCGTCTGCATCGGGCTGACCTGCGCCACCAAGTGGAGCGGCCTGTACGTCATGGCGGCCTTCGGCCTGCTGACCGTGCTCTGGGACGTCGGCGCCCGCCGCCTGGCCGGCGCCCCGCGCCCGTTCCTGGCGGTGCTCGCCCGGGACGTGGTGCCGGCCTTCGTGTCGGTCGTCGTGGTCCCGATCGCGGTCTACGTCGGGTCCTGGTGGGGCTGGTTCGCCAGCAGCACCGCCCCCGGCCAGGGCGGCTGGGGCCGGGACTGGGCGGTCGGCCGCTCCACCGACTTCCCGTGGATACCCGAGGGCCTGCGCGCCCTGTGGCACTACCACTCGACGGTCTACGACTTCCACGTCGGCCTGAGCGACCCGCACACCTACCAGTCCAACCCGTGGTCCTGGCTGGTGCTGGGCCGGCCGGTGTCCTTCTCCTACGAGTCCCCCAAGTTCGGCCAGTCCG
Source organism: Streptomyces sp. CBMA156 (assembly GCF_014596515.1). GTDB lineage: Bacteria > Actinomycetota > Actinomycetes > Streptomycetales > Streptomycetaceae > Kitasatospora. Next base: position 13,447 of record NZ_MSJQ01000325.1, on the reverse strand, counting down.
GCTGCACCGCCGCCGACTGCGCCCGCGAGGTGCTGGGCATCGGCACCCCGCTGCTGTGGTGGACGGGCATCGCGGCGCTGGCCTACTGCCTGTGGCGCTGGGCGGCCCGGCGGGACTGGCGGGCCGGGGCGCTGCTCTGCGGCCTGGCGGCCGGCTACCTGCCCTGGTTCGCCTACCAGCAGCGGACGATCTTCCTCTTCTACGCGGTGGTCTTCGTCCCGTTCCTGGTGCTCGCGGTGACGATGCTGATCGGCGCCCTGATCGGACCGGCCGGCGCCTCCCGGGACCGCCGGATCATCGGCTCCACGGCGGCCGGTCTGCTGATCCTGTTGATCGTCTGGAACTTCCTGTTCTTCTACCCGCTCTTCACCGGGCAGACCATTCCGCTGGAGGACTGGCGCCGCCGGATGTGGTTCAACACCTGGATCTGATCCGGGGCCGGTGAACACCGGGTTCCCGCGAATCGTCCGTATGCGGTGCACGACACGTACCAGATCCGTCACAAGTCCCCGGCGATTCGCCGACGCACCGATCCGCGCTGCCTAGGGTGGGGGGGTACCGCGTTTCCGGCACCGGCCGGTTGCGCCCCGCCGCGAGACCCCTGGGGGAGCTGCACCATGCGCAGTGGCGCGAAGATCGGCATCATCACCGGCGTGTCCATCGCCGTCCTCGCGGGCGGCGGCTACGGCGCGTACAGCCTGATGAGCGACTCGGGCGGGTCCGGCGGCAAGAAGCCCCGGACGGTGGTCGCCGATCCCCCGTCGGCCGATCAGGCGACAGCCGGTCTGAAGGACTTCCTGACGGCCTGGGCCGCCGGAGACATCGCCAAGGCCGCCTCGCTGACCGACGACCCGGCCGCGGCCACCGCCGGTCTGACCGCGTTCAGGGACCAGGTCAAGCCGAGCGCGCTGACCCTCACCCCGTTCGGTCCGACCACCCAGCAGGTCTTCTCCGCCGCCACCGGCACCCCGGCCCCGGCCGCCAAGCCGTCCGCCGGGGCCTCCGCGACGCCGGGTGCGAGCGGCACGCCGGGCCCCGGTGACTCGCCGTCCGCCACCGCGGCGCCCGGGCCCACCGGCACGCTGATGTCGTACAAGGCGCGCGCCGAGTTCGCGGGCACCAGCCGGGCCTGGGACTACCAGGGCTTCCTGGGCGTCGTGAAGATGAGCGACAACACCCCGGCCGTGCACTGGGCCCCGTCGGTGGTCCACCCCCACCTGTCCGGCAACGAGACCATCGCCGTCCAGCCGGTCTTCGCCCCGCCGTCCACCGTGGTCGACCGCAACGGCAAGGCGGTCCAGGGCGCCTCGATCACCCCAGCGCTGATGAGCACCCTCCAGGACAACGCCAACAAGCTGCTGCCGCCGGACCCGAACAAGGACCAGGACGCGGGCAGCGCGGTGGTCATCACCGACCCGGCCGGCAAGGGCGCCCAGGACAAGCTGTTCACCATCGTCGAGCCGAAGCCCGGCAAGCCGCTCAAGCTGACCATCGACAACGCCCTCCAGGCCGCCGCCGAGAAGGCGATGACCGACCTGGGCGGCAAGCCCGGCTCCGTCGTCGCGGTCGAGCCGAGCACCGGGCAGGTGCTGGCCTTCGCCAACTCGCCGGCCAACGGCCAGAACCGGGCCTTCACCGGGCTGCTCGCGCCGGGCTCGACGATGAAGATCGTCACCTCGGCGGCGCTGCTGGAGGCCGGGGTCAACCCGGACACCGTGGTGGCCTGTCCGGAGAAGAGCAGCAACGCGCACCCGATCCCGAACTCGTTCCCGGGTGCCTTCCCGAACAACACGCTCCAGCAGGACTTCATGATGTCCTGCAACACGGCCTTCATCAACCAGGGCCTGACCAGCCTCAAGCCCGAGTCGCTGTCCGGCATCGCCAAGGACGTGTTCGGCATCGGCCTGGAGTGGAAGACCGGCCTGCCGAACGCCGACGGCAAGGTGCCGGCGACGCCGGGCAGCAAGGACGAGCAGGCGATGAACTACATCGGCCAGGGCAAGGTCCAGATGAACCCGCTCGCCATCGCCTCGATCACCGCCACCGTGCAGAACGGCGAGTTCAAGCAGCCGATCCTGGTCGCCGACCTGCCGCAGCAGAAGGCCGCCCGCCCGCTCTCCCCGGACGTGGCCGGCAAGCTGAAGGCGATGATGGCGGCCACCGCCACCGGCGGCACCGCCCAGGGCGTGATGGCCGGGATCACCGACAACGCGGGCGCCAAGACCGGCTCCGCCGAGGTCGCCGGGGTCGACGTCACCAACAGCTGGTTCACCGCCTACCGCGGCAACCTCGCGGTGGCCTCCGAGGTGCAGGGCGGCGGACACGGCGTGGACGCGGCCGGCCCGGCCGTCGCCTCCATCCTGAAGGCCGCCGGCGGCCGCTGAGCCCCGGAGCTACGGCTCCTCCCGGCCCGCTCGGCCCCTCGGCCGGGCGGGCCGCGGCCTTTCCCGCTCGGCCCTCGGACCCTCGGGCCCTCAGGCCCTCGGCACCGCGGGCTGCGGTCTCCCCCGCACCCGGTCCGGCGGGACGGGGCGCCGGCTGCTCCAGCGTCCGGCCGCCAGCCGGGGCCAGATCACCAGCACCACCGGCAGGGCCAGGTACCCGAACCGCCCGGCCGGGGCGAGCATGAAGGCGATCGCGAGTCCGGCGGCCAGCAGGTCGGCCGCGCCGATCGCGGAGACCGGCGGCCGGGCCAGCAGCCAGATCGCCACCCCGACCAGGGCCACGGTCATCAGCGCGAGCGAGATCGCGTGCCCGGTCGGCCCGACGCCGGCCAGCACCTTGCCGGGCAGCGGGCTGCCCGCCGGGGTGCGGATCGCGGTCATCCCGAGCGGGAAGCGCACCACCTGCTCGCGCAGCGCGCCCGCATGGGCCAGCGCGGAGGGCAGGATCACGACGGCGCTCACACCGGCCCCGATCAGCGCGGTCCTGGCGGCGGGCCGGCGGCCGTACAGCCGCCAGAGCAGCAGGACGGCCACCGGCAGCGCGGGCCAGGCCGTCCACTTCAGGGTGCAGGCGAGGGCGAGCACCAGTCCGGCGCCGACCGTACGGTCCCGCTCGGCGAGCGCCATGGCCAGGCAGCAGACCCCGATCAGCGGCAGGTCCACCCCGCCGACCACCAGGGCGAGCGCGATCAGCGGCGAGGCGGTGAGGACGGCCAGCGGCAGCAGCGGCGCGCGCGGGTCGCCGCTGCCGGGGCGGGCGGGCCGCAGCAGCCGCCAGGCGGCCAGCAGGCAGGCGAAGAAGGTCAGCGCGAACCAGATCCTGGCGTCCCCGGCGACCCGCGCGAAGGCGGTGGAGTCGCCGAGCAGCTGGCGCGGCATCCCGAACAGGGACATCGCCGGCAGGTACGGGTTGTAGTCGGTGACCACCACCGGGTGCGGCAGGTACGGGGTGCCGGTGGTGAGCAGCAGGTGGGCCGAGCGCTCGACCACCATGACCTCGGACTGGTGGCGGCCGGTCAGGGCGAGCAGTCCGAGCGGGGCCAGCACGGCGCCGGCCAGGGCGACCGCGGCGGCGGCACGGGCCGCGAAACGCCGCGGCAGGGTCACGCAGAGCAGTCCGGCCAGGACGTAGGCGGGGGCCGCGATCAGGCCCCACAGCCGCTGGTTGGGCAGGTCGGAGACGAGCGGGAAGGCGGCGGCCCAGCCGGCCGCGACCAGGCAGCCGAGCAGGTGGACGGCCCGCATCGAGGCGAGCCGGGCGAGTCCGGCGGCACTCAGCCGGTCGGGCGTGGGCGGAAACGTGCTCTCGCCGCGCTGCCGGGGGAAGGGCCGCACGGAGAAGCCGCGCGGCCGCCGCCCCGGCCCGGAGGACGCCTCGGTCGCGGGGGTCTGGGCCGGCGTTCTGCCCCGGCCGGTGAAGCGGCCGCGCGGGCGGAGGTAGCCGGGCGTGCGGGTGCTCACCATGGTGGAAGGTTATGGGCGGGGGCGGGGCGCTGTCGCCATGGTCTCGGACACCGGTCCGGCGATGGCGCGAAAAGGGCCGCCGGGTGTCGTGGCGGTCGGCGGCCCTTCACGTGGGATTCGTCTGCCGGTCAGTCGGCGGTGCGGTCGGAGCCGTCCGCGGGCACCGTCTGCCGCTCGGTCTGACCCAGCCGGGAGTGCTTCATGCTGTACCCGAAGTAGACCACCACGGCGACGACGAGGGCGATCGCGCCGGCCCGGAAGGTGTCGGCGTGCAGGCCGGTGATCAGGTAGATGCAGAAGCCGATGCTGAGCAGCGGGACGACCGGGTAGCCGGGCACCCTGAAGCCGCGCGGCAGGTCAGGCTGGGTGCGGCGCAGCACGATCACGCCGACGGAGACCACCGAGAAGGCGATGAGCGTTCCGAGGCTGGTGATGTCGGCCAGGACCCGCAGCGGGATGAACGCGGCCAGCGCGCCCACGCCGAGGCCGACCACGATGGTGTTCCAGACCGGGGTGCCGGTGCGCGGGGAGAGCTCGGCGAAGCGCTTGGGCAGCATGCCGTCGCGGCCCATCGAGTACAGGATGCGGGTCTGGCCGTAGATCACCACGAGGGTGACGCTGAAGATCGAGAGGACCGCGCCGATCGCGAAGAGCATCGCGGGCCAGCTCTGGCCGGTGATGTTCTGGAGGATCTGGGCGAGGCCGGCCTCCTGGCCGTCGAACTTCTGCCAGGACTGGGCGCCGACCCCGGCGAGCGCGACCAGGATGTAGAGCAGGGTCACCACGACCAGCGAGATGATGATCGCCAGCGGCAGGGTGCGGCGCGGGTTCTTGACCTCCTCGCCGGCGGTGGACACCGCGTCCAGGCCGATGAAGGAGAAGAAGATGCTGGACGCGGCGACCTGCACGCCGCCGATGCCGAGCGGCATGAACGGGGTCAGGTTGCCGGACTGGAAGCCGGTGAGCGCGATGCCGATGAACAGCAGCAGGATCACGATCTTGGTCGCGACCATGGCCGCGTTGACCTTCACCGACTCGCTCACGCCGCGGACCAGCAGGACGCAGACCATGAGGACCAGCAGCAGGGCCGGCAGGTTGAACCAGTGGGTGGCGTCCGGCGCGCCGGACAGCTGCTCGGGGATCCTGACCCCGAAGGCCAGGTCGAGGAACTTGTTCAGGTACTCGGCCCAGCTGACCGCGATCGCGGAGGCGGAGACGCCGTACTCCATCAGCAGGCAGATGCCGACGCCGAAGGCGACGCCCTCGCCGAGGGTGGCGTAGGCGTAGGAGTACGAGGAGCCGGAGACCGGGATCGCGGAGGCCATCTCGGCGTAGCAGAGCGCGGTGAGTCCCGCGGTGACCGCGGCGATCACGAAGGACAGGATGACGGCCGGACCGGCCGAGGGCACCGCGGTGTTCAGCACGAAGAAGATGCCGGTGCCGATGGTGGCGCCGATGCCGATCGAGGAGAGCTGCCACAGGCCGATCGAGCGGCGCAGGTGGATGCCGGAGCGCCCGCCCTCCTCGGGCGCACCGGCCGGGAGGGCGTCCCTGCCTTCGGATTCCGCGATCAGTGTCGAGACGGGCTTGCGTCGCAGCAGACGCGCACCGATGGTGTTGCTGGCCAAAACTGCGGTCCTTCTGGGCGGGGGAGGGTGTCCTGGCATTCGGTCACCCGACGTGCCAGGGGGTGTCATCGGGGACCAACCGAACAAACATGGGACAGTACCCCGCGAAAGCACCAGTGTCGCAAACGAACAGTCCCAACCGGCGCATTGTCCGAATTGGAGCATATCGATGTACATACCGGACACTTCGTAAACGGCATATTCACCTCCAGGACGTTAAAGCAGCAGCTCAGCCCGCCGGTGGAGGTCATCCGCCGAGCACCGCCCGCATCACCGACCGGGCGATCGGCGCGGCCAGCGCGCCACCCGTGACGTCCGTGGCGTCACTGTCCGCGACCACCACGGCCACCGCGACGGGCGGCACCGCGGCCGAGCCGGCCCGCGCCGCCCAGGAGATGAACCAGGCGTACGGCGTCCCGCTGTTGCCCACCCCGTGCTGGGCCGTCCCGGTCTTGCCGCCGACCACGGCCCCGGCGATCCTGGCGTTGCCGCCGGTGCCGTTCTCCACCACGTCGGTCATCAGCTTCCGCACCTGTCCGGCCACCGCCGGGGTCGTCGCCCGCCGGTACACGGACGGCTTCATCAGCTGCACGGTGGTGCCGTCGCTCCTGGTCAGCCGGTCCACGAGCTGGGGACGCATGACCGTCCCGTCGTTGGCGATCCCGGCCGCGACCATCGCCATCACCAGCGGGGTGGCCGCCGTGTCGAACTGCCCGATCGAGGAGAGCGCCAGCTGCGAGTCGTCCGTCCGGGTGTCGAAGTTCGAGCGGGCCGCGCGCACCGGGACGTCCAGCTTCGCGTCGTTGAAGCCGAAGTTCCCGGCCGTCTCCGCCATCCGGTCCGACCCGGTCCGCACCCCCAGGTAGCCCAGCACGCTGTTGCAGCTGGCGGTCATCGCGGCGGCCAGCGACAGGCCCGCCCGGTCGCAGGACGGGGTGTCGTTGACCAGCGGCGTGGTCGTCCCCGGCAGCACGTACGGGAAGGGCGCCCCGGTCGGCGCGTCGGGGTCGGTGACCACCCCGCCGGCCAGCGCCGCCGCGGCGGTGACCACCTTGAAGGTCGAGCCCGGCGGGTAGGTCTGGCGCAGCGCCCGGTTGAGCATCGGCTCGTCGGCGTCGGCCTGGAGGCGGTTCCAGGCCTCCTGGTCGGCGGCGCCGTGCCCGGCGAAGGCGCCCGGGTCGTAGGAGGGCGTACTGGCCAGCGCCAGGATCCGCCCGGTGGCCGGCTCGATCGCGGCGACCGCGCCCTTCTGGCTGCCGAGCCCGCTCATCGCGGCCTCCTGGGCGGCCCGGTCCAGCGTGGTGTACACGTCCCCGCCGGGGTTCTGCCGGCGGGCGACCGCGTCCCAGACCGACCAGCCCGCCAGCCGGCCGTCGGTGCCGGTCAGCAGCTCGTCCTCGGTCCCCTCCAGCTGGGTGGTGCCGTACGCCTGCGAGGCGAAGCCGGTGACCGCCGCGTACGTCGGGCCGTCGGAGTAGCTGCGCTTGTACGCGTACCGGCCGCCGGTCGGCTCGGAACCGGTGACCGGTTCCGTACCGACCACGATGTCGCCGCGCGGCTGGGCGTACCGCTCGATGGTCAGCCGCTGGTTGGCGCTGTTGCGGCCGAGGTCCCTCGCCTGGAACACCTGCACCCTGGTGGCCTGCGCGCACAGCGCCGCGACCAGCAGCAGGCAGAAGGTGCCCGCCCGGCGCCCGGTGACCGAGATGCCGGGCAGCCCCTGCGGGCCGTTGCCCCCGGGCCCGGTGCGCGCCATCAGGCCTCCCCCGGCGCGGGCCGCCGCGCGATGTCGCTCATCCTCACCAGCAGCGCGACGATGATCCAGTTGGTGACCACCGAGGAGCCGCCCTGGGCGATGAACGGCATGGTCATCCCGGTCAGCGGGATCAGCGCGAGCACCCCGCCCGCCACCACGAACACCTGGAGGCCGACGATCGCGGCCAGCCCGATCGCCAGCAGCCGGCCGAACGGGTCACGCAGCGCGATGCCCGTCCTGAAGCCCCGCGAGACCAGCGCCGCGTACAGCAGGAACACCGCGATCAGCCCGGTCAGCCCGAGCTCCTCGCCGATGGTGGCCAGGATGAAGTCCGACTTGGCGGCGAAGCCGATCAGCACCGAGTGCCCGTTGCCGAGCCCGGTGCCCAGCTCGCCGCCCCAGGCGAACGCGAACAGCGACTGGGCGATCTGGTTGGCGCCCTTCCCCGCCGCGATCGAGCCCAGCGGGTCCAGCCAGTCCGCGACCCGGCTGTGCACGTGCGGCGAGAGCCACCCCACCGTCACCGCCCCGACCGCGGCCAGGCCCAGCCCGATCGCGATCCAGCCGGTGCGCGCGGTGGCCACGTAGAGCATCACCACGAACAGGCCGAAGAAGAGCAGCGAGGTGCCGAGGTCCGTCTCCAGCACCAGGACGCCGACGAACGCCGCCCAGATCAGCAGCACGGGCCCCAGCACCCGCCCGCGCGGCAGCTGCCAGCGCCAGACCCGGCGGCCGGTGAGCGCCAGCGCGTCCCGGTGCACCGCCAGGTAGGCCGCGAAGAAGACGGCCAGCAGGATCTTGGCGAACTCCCCCGGCTGGAAGGAGAACGGCCCGGCCACGATCCAGATCCGGGAGCCGTACACCGGCGGGAAGAAGATCGGCAGCACCAGTAGCACCAGCGCCACCAGCGCCCCGCTGTAGGCGTAGCGCCGCAGCCGCCGGTGGTCCCGCACCAGCAGCACCACCGCGATGAACAGCGCGACCCCCAGGGCCGACCAGAGCAGCTGGGTGGAGGCGGCGCCCCGCCCCGGGGTGGCCCGGTCGAGCCGGTAGATCACCACCAGCCCGATCCCGTTCAGCAGCACCGCGATCGGCAGCAGCAGCGGGTCCGCGTACCCGGCCCGCCACCGGACGACGGCGTGCGCCGCCAGCGCGAGCACCCCGAGCGCCGCACCGTACTCGGCCGCGTCGGCCGGCACGCGGCCGTCCAGGTCGACGCCGACCTCGACGTAGCCGAACACGGCGGTCAGGACGGCGGCGACCACCAGCACCAGCTCGGTGGTGCGCCTGGTCGGCACCGGCCGGCGCGGCCCGGCGGCGGATCTCGGCGCGGTGGAGGGTGTCGCCACGGACCGTCCTGGGGGAGCGGAGGACCCGGCGCCGCCGGCCGGGGGATGCCGGTCGGGGCGGACCGGGCGACGGGGGCCGGTCCGCCCCGACGGGAGCGGCGGTCAGGCGGAGCGGGTCAGACGGCGGCCTGGGCGCGGGAGGCGTCGACGGTCGCCTTCAGCTCGGCCTCGGCCTCGGCCGAGAGCGAGGTCTGGATGATCCGGCCCCCGTGGCGGGCCAGCGCCGGGACGACCTTGTCGGCGGTCGCCTTGCGCACCAGCAGGAAGACGGCGGCGGTACCCGGCTGGAGGTGCTCGCCCACCTGGCGCATGAAGTCGTCGTCCACCCCGATGTCGGTGGAGGCGCCGATCGCCGCCCCGGTGGCGCCGCCGACCGCCGCGCCCACCAGGGGCATGAAGAAGAGCAGGCCGATGACCCCGCCCCAGAGCGCCCCGCTCGCGGCGCCCGCGCCGGTGGTGCTGACCTGCTGGTGCAGCTTGATCCTGCCGTCCGGGCGACGCTCGACGACGACCGCGTCCTCCAGCTCGATCAGCTTCTGCTTCTGCAGCCCGACCGCTTCGTCGCGCACCGCCTGGGCGGTGGCGAGGTCCGGGTAGGCGATCGCGAAGAGGTTGCTCACTGCGGGGTCCTTCCAGGGTGTCGGACAGGCCGGCCGGGTCCGGCCGCCGCGGCGGCGGCGGCACCGGCGGCCTGATTCGTCACCCTAACGAGCGCTATGCATATGTATCGGCTCTTCGCTGCGGTGTGTCCGCCATTGCCGGAATCGGCCGCTCCCGCCGGCTCCCGCCGCCTCCCGCCGGACCGTCACTCCGGCCGCCGCCCGGCCAGCGCCGCCACCCCGGCACCGGCCGCGGCCAGCAGGACGACGGCGAGCAGCAGGCTCGTCCACGGCACGGCGATCCGGCCCGTCCTGGCCGCCGACACCAGGCCGCTCACCGCCGCGTTGGCCGGCGAGGCCGGCACCACCACCAGCAGCGTGGCCAGCGCCAGCGCCGCGGGGATGCCGTACTGCGGACGGACCGGCACCGGACGGTTCGCCAGCGCCCCGGCCAGCACACCCAGCAGCGCGCAGACCACCGAGGCCACCAGCCCGGCGAGCACCGCCGACCAGGCCTCCGGGTGCCGCGGCGCCCCCGGGTCGGCCACCGCCCCGCTGGTCCACCACACCACCGCCACCTGACCGACCGCCAGCACCAGCGACGCCGTCAGCGCCGCCAGCAGCGCGCCCAGGTGCACCCGGACCGGGCCCGCCGCCGCCACCAGACAGGCCCGCGAGGCCGGCGGCTCCGCACCCAGCACGCTGCGCACGTACCAGGCACTCACCGGCAGCAGCGCCCCCGCGCCGAGGCCGAGGCTGCCCAGCAGCGGGTCGCCCGCCGCCACCCCGACCACCATCAGCAGCGCGTACGCCAGGAACGGCGGCAGCCAGGCGTGCGAACGCAGCAAGAGCTCCAGGTGGTACCGGGTCAGCGCGCCGATCCGCGCCATCACCGCTCCCCCTCCCCGAGCCGGCGCACCGCCAGCACCCGGACGGACGGGCGGCCCAGCAGCAGCCGGCGCAGCATCGCGTCGGAGTGCGCGGCCGGCACCACCAGCCGCACCGCCGTCCCGGCCAGCGCGGTGACCTCCGGCGCCCCCGGCAGCGGCGCGGACAGCGGGGCACCGTCGGGGACGTCCACCTCGATCTCCATCACCGGTCCGCCGTCCGGCACCGGCTCCGCCGCCCGCGCCTCGACGGGCCGCACCGCGCCGTCCGTGCCGACCAGGTAGGCGGCGCTGGTCAGCCCGGCCAGCCGGGCCGGGTCGTGGTCGACGAACAGCACCGTGCCGCCCGCCGCCGCCCGCTCGGCGGCCGCCTCGTCCAGCACCGCCCTGGCCTCCGGGTCCAGCCCGGTCCAGGCCTCGTCCAGCAGCAGCACCCGCGCCTCGGGGAGCAGCGCCTGGGCGACCGCGACCTTCTGGCAGGTGCCCTTCGACAGCCGGCTCAGCGGCGTGCCCGCCCGGTCCGCGATGCCGAACCGGTCCAGCCACTCCCCCGCCCGCTGCCGGGCCCGCTCCGCCGACAGCCCGTGCACCCGGCCCACCCGCAGCAGGTAGGAGGCGGCGTCGAACGGCAGCGCGGGCGGGAAACGCTCGGGCACGTACGCCGTCGCTCCGGGCCGCACCACCCGGCCCGTGCTCGGCCGCTCGATCCCGGCGGCCAGCCGCAGCAGCGTCGACTTGCCGCTCCCGTTCCGCCCGGCGATCCGCACCAACTCACCCGGCCCGACGGCCAGGTCGACCCCGCGCAGGATCCATTTCCCGCCCCGCCCGTACCGTTTCCCGACGGCTGTCAGCTCCATCACGCCCCCGCTCCGGCCCGTTGCCCCCAGCAGGCTATCCAGCCCGGGTAAGACCGCTGTGAGCATCGACTCCCCCTTCACGCGCCGGAGTTCACGCCCGAGCCGGCCGGGGCACGATCCGGGCTCGTTTCGCCACGGCGAACTGATGATCCCTAGGATCGGCGGGTGACTACCGGACGACGACCACAGACCAGGCTCGGCAGCCTGCTGGCGGCCCTGGCGATAACGGGAGCCTCGCTGCTCCTCGGCCTGCCCGCCCACGCCGACGAACCATCAGCCGGCGCCGCCACCGCGCCCAGGGAGGCCCCCCGGGTCGATCTCGTCCTGGACGTCAGCGGCTCCATGCGCGAGGCCGACATCCAGGGCAAGAGCCGCATCTCGGTGGCCCAGCAGTCGCTGAACGAGGTGATCGACGCGCTGCCCGCGGAGACCGAGTTCGGCATCCGCACCCTCGGCGCGACCTACCCCGGCAACGACAAGGCCCAGGGCTGCCTTGACACCAAGCAGCTCTACCCGGTCGGCAAAACCGACAAGGTCGAGGCCAAGACCGCCGTCGCCACCCTGCGGCCCACCGGCTTCACCCCGATCGGCCTGGCCCTGCGCGGCGCCGCCCAGGACCTCGGCAAGGGCGAGACCACCCGCCGGGTGGTGCTGATCACCGACGGCGAGGACACCTGCACCCCGCCCGACCCCTGTGACGTCGCCCGCGAGCTCGCCTCCCAGGGCATCCACCTGGTGGTCGACACCCTGGGCCTGGCCCACGACGACAAGACCCGCCAGCAGCTGCTCTGCATCGCCAACGCGACCGGCGGCACCTACACCGACGTCCGCACCCAGGAGCAGCTCACCGACAAGGTGAAGCAGCTGGTCGACCGCTCCAACGACACCTACACGGTGGCCCCGGTCAAGACCGCCGGCACCGACAAGTGCGAGAACGCCCCCGTGCTCGCCCCCGGCGTCTACACCGACCGCGAGAAGTTCTCCGAGCACCGCGTCTACAAGGTCCCGGTCAAGTCCGGCCAGGAGCTGCGCGCCTCCGTCAGCGTCGCCCTCGACCGCCCGGTGGCCAGGGACTACGGAGTGCTGCTCCAGGCCACCAGCGCGACCGGGCAGGAACTGGTCCGCGGCACCGACGCCGGCAGCGGCCGCACCGACGTGGCCTCCACCGGCCTGCGCTGGTCCACCGACGACTCCAAGGGCTACGTCACCGCGAGCCCCACCGCCTCGAAGGACTCCAAGGAGAAGCCGGAGACCACCGTCTGCCTGGTCGTCAGCAACTCGCTGGCCCCGCAGGCCGGCGTCCAGGCCGACCCCGGCCTGCCGCTGGAGCTGACCGTCGACCTGGCCTCCGCCTCGCCCGCGCCCGAGGGCGCCGCGATGGGCCTGGGCCGCGGCTGGATCCTGCTGCTCACCCTCACCCTGGCCGGTCTGGCCTTCGGCCTGCTCTTCGGCTGGATCGCACGCTGGCGGATCAGCGTCTGGCGGGAGAACTGACCATGCGTACGACGCTTCGCGGCGCCCTCGCCGCCCTCGCCCTGCTGCCCGCGCTCGCCCTGGGCACGCCGGCCGCCTCGGCCGCCTCGCCGTCCCCCACGGCCGGCGCGAACGGCACCCCGGCCCCGGCCACCAAGGCCGGCACCTCCTTCCTGACCGCGGTCAACCTGTCCCCCGGCCAGGACGCCAACGTCTCCGTCTCCACCGGTGACTACCTGTACTGGGCGTTCGGCGCCTCCGAGGGCCAGACCCCGACGGTCGGCCTGACCGTCAACCTGGCCCCGGCCGCCGACCGGCACGGCCCGCAGACCTGGTCCGTCGAGGTCTTCGACGGGCTGCGCCGCCGCCAGTCGTGCACGGCGGGCACCCAGAACGCCACCGCCGACCAGAGCGCCGGCACCCTGGCGCTGAACTGCACCCTGCGCGAGGTCCGCACCTGGGCCGAGCCGTGGTCCGGCGACCCGCTGCCCGGCACCTACTACGTGCGGCTGTCGGTCAACGACGTCCCGCAGCCCGACCTCGGTCTGGCCTCCTCGGTCCGGCTGCACGTCACGGCCAAGGGCGACGCCGACAACGCCCAGCCGGAGGGCGGGGAGCTGAAGGCCCCGCTGGTCCCGCCGGCCGGCGGCGGGGCGAGCACCGCCAAGGCGGCCGCCCCGGTGGCACCGGAGGAGCACTGGTACACCGGCTGGTTCTCCGGCTGGAACAGCCGCTGGTACTGGACGATCGGCGGCGGCTTCCTGGCCGCGCTGGCCGGCGTCCTCGGCTACAACCTGACCCGCCACCCGCGCGGGCAGCGGCCGGGCCGCTACGGCGCCGTCCCGGCCCAGGGCGCCCACCAGAGCGGCAGCTACACGGGCTCGGACCGCCCCTGAGGCACTCGGGAGGGCCGGCCGGACGTCGTTCCGGCCGGCCCTCCCGCATGTCCGGACCCACCCGGCCCCGGGCCGGCCGTCAGCGCGGGATCGC
>NZ_MSJQ01000324.1 GCF_014596515.1 Streptomyces sp. CBMA156 | reverse complement strand
CCTCGCGGGCCTGCGGGAGCGGGTGGCGGCGGCCGGCGGTGAGCTGACGGCCGGACCGGCGCCCGGGGGTGGCTGGCGGGTCGTGGCGGTGCTGCCGACGGAAGGTGTGGCGGGCCTCGGCGGCTGACCGGGGCGGGGTGGCTCCGGGCCCGGCCGGAGAACCGTTCCGAGCCCGTAGGAAGGCTGCTTCGAGCCTGCCGGCGGGCCGATCCAGGCCATTCGGCACATCCGGCGGCGGCTGATTCGGGAGTCCGAGCGATCGAATGGGCCGATCGGCCGATGGCGACGAGCGTCGGCGACGGGCAAGGATGACGGTGTGGCGATCACGGCACGGGATTCCCCTGGGCCGTCACGACGGACGAATCTCGATCGGGGGATCAGCCTGTGATGCGTGTGGTCATGCCTGTCGAGAATTTTTCTCGCGTGCGAATTGTCGGGATTATCGACCGGGAAATGGAGGCGGTGCCGGCGTCGGAGGAATGGCGGAGCGGTGGGGAGTTCTTCCGATGTCGCCGCCGCGGTCCGCGCGTTCCACCGGGTGGCGCCGCTGCCCTGCCGGGGGGCTGCTCAGCCGCGCTCGGTCAGGCCCGACTCCCAGGCCCAGGCGGCGATGCCCACCCGGTTGCGGGCCTTCAACTTGCGCTGGAGGTTGGCCAGGTGGGTCTTGACGGTGCTCAGCGAGATGAACAGCTCGGCGCCGATGTCGGCGTTGGTCAGCCCCTCGGCGACCAGGGCCGCGATCTCCTCCTCGCGACTCGTCAGGGACTCGACCGGAGAGCGGTCGACCCGGCGCGGGCCGGTGAAGTGGTGCAGCAGGCGGGCGGTGATCTGCGGGCTGATCAACGAGTCGCCGGCCACCGCCGAGCGGATCGCCTCGGCCAGCAGCGCGGGCCCCGAGTGCTTGAGCAGGAAGCCGCAGGCGCCGTTGCGCAGCGCGGTGTGCACGTACTCGTCGAGGTCGAAGGTGGTCACCACGACGACCTTCACCTCCGGCGTGCTGCCGGCCAGTCGCCGGGTGACCTCCAGCCCGTCCAGCTCCGGCATCCGGATGTCGACCAGCAGGACGTCCGGCCGCAGTGCGCGGACGGCCTCCAGGGCCGCCAGGCCGTCCGCGGCCTCGGCCACCACCTCCATGTCGGGCTGGGCCGCCAGGATGTGCCGGAACCCCTGGCGGACGTTCGCCTGGTCGTCGGCGATCACGACACGCGTTTTCATGGCGTCATGGTCGCACGGGTTATCGGCACTCCCGAAGTGAAGGCCTGGATTCCGCCCGGTACCTGTCGGATTCATTTCCCGCTCAATGCCGGTGTCGCGTGCCGGGGTGCCGGGGAAGGTCGGTTCCGGTCGGAACGGAATACCGGAATTCCGGAGGTTCCGGCAGACCCCGGAATTCGGTTCGGCGGAATGCGAAACGGCCGACATCCTGGCACTTCGGGAGCCCGACGAGGAGCCCGTCACCGACGCCCCGCTCAGCTCGTACAGCCTGGCCGACCGCTGACCTCCAGGGTCCGGCAGGACCGGGTGACGGGGAGGGGACGGCCGCGCTGCCTGTGGCCTTCCCCGACTCCGCATCCGCTTGACCGCTTGGGGGTGAGATGACCGTGGCCGTGGCGTCGGAACCGATTCCCCGCCCGGGCGGACCGCTCGGCGGGCTGCGACTGTGCGTCGCCGAGGTGCGGGCGTATCCGGGGCGGGTCACAGGTGTCGCGGTCGCCTGTGCCCTCACCGCCGCCGGGATGGGCGCCTGCCTGGTGCTGTTCGCGGCGGTCAGCGGCCCGTCCTACCCGGAGGGCTCCGCGGCCGCTGCGGCGGCCGCCGACGCGCAGAGCCTGCTGGGCCTGCTGCTGACGCTGCTGCTGATGTCGGCGGTGCTGGTGACCGGATCGACGGTGGCGCTCTGGACCAACCAGCGGCTCGGGCAGTTCGCCGTGCTGCGCGCCCTCGGGGTGACGGCCGGCCGGCTGCGGGCCCTGGTGGTCGCGGACGTCGCGCTGGTCGCGCTCGCCCCCGCCGCCGTCGCCGCGGTGGCCGGGACGGTCCCGGCGGCCGGGTTCGGCAGGCGGGTGCTGATCGAGCGGGAGCTGTTCCCCGCCGCGGTCGAGCTGCCCTCCACCGGGCAGACCGGGGCGATCGCGGCCGGCGCCTGCCTCGGCACCTGCGCGGTCGCGGTGCTGGCCGCGCTGGCCAGTGTGCTGGCGGCCGGCCGGGTCCAGCCGATCGACCTGCTCAAGGAGGAGTCACTGGCGCTGGCCCCGCCCCGCCGCAACGCCGGCCGGCTGGTGGCCGGCGTCGCCATGGCCCTCCTGCTCTGCGGGCCGCTCGTGGTGCTGATGGCCGCGACGGACATGCCGCCGGTGTTCCAGGGCGCGATGGTGATGGGCCTGGCCATGTCCGTCATCCCCACGCTCGCGGTGCTGGCGCCCTGGTTCGTGCCGCTGCTGACCGGCCCCTGCTGCGTCCTGCTGCGGCTGCTGGACCGGAGGGCCGGGCGGATCGCCGCCGCCGGGCTGCGGGCCGCGCCCGCCCGGACGGCCGCGATCGCGGTGCCCGTCCTCCTGGCCGTCGGCACCGTGGTCTGCCTGCTCGGCTCGGGGGCGACGATGGGCGCGGCCGTGCACCGGCAGACCGGGCAGGCGCTGCGGGCCGACGCCGTGGTGACGGCCGAGCCGGGCAGCCGGCTGCCCGCCCGGCCCGCCGGCCTGCCGGGCGGCACCGCCGTCGCGCCGATCGCCACCGAGGTGACCGCGCCGTCCGGCTTCTACGACGACCAGCCCCGGCCCACCCAGGCCTGGGGCGTCGACGGGGCGGCCCTGCGGAGCGTCCTGGACCTCGGCGAACAGCAGGGCGGACTGACAGAGTTGGTGCCAGGCACGTTCGCGGCCGGCAGCACCCAGGCGGCCTCCCACCACTGGAAGCTCGGCCAGAGCGTCGGCCTCAGGCTCGCCGACGGACAGGAGACGCAGCTGCGGCTCGTCGCCGTCTACCAGCGGGACCTGGCCTTCCCCTCGTTCGTCCTCCCCGCCGACCTCGCCCTCGCCCACACCCCGGCCCCGTACGCCGACCGGGTGCTGCTCCGCGGCGATCCGAACACCTGGGAGCTCCGGCCCGGTCAGCGGCTGGCCGCGCGGGCCGACTACCTGGCCCACCTGCGGCCGCGCAGCGTGCAGGACGACATGGCCTCCCGGCTGATCGTCTCCGTGGTGGGCGGCTACGCGCTGCTCGCCGTCGCCAACACCTGCGCCATCGCCCAGCGGGACCGCCGCTCCCAGCGCGCCCACCTGCGGGCCCTCGGTCTCGGCCGCGGGCAGCTGCTGCGCTGCGTGGTGTACGAGGTGCTGGCCTCGGCGCTGGTCGGGGCGGTCCTGGCGGTGGTGACGGCCGGGATCTGCCTGGTGCCGCTGGCCCGGGCGGTCGGGCAGGGGCCGCTGCCCGCCCTGGACGTGCCGTGGACCGTGGGCGTGCTGACCGGGGTGCTGGTCGCCACGGTCGTACCGGCGGCGCTGGCGGCCCGTCCACTGCGCGGCATCAGGCGCCAGTTCGCGACGGGGTCGTCGTGAGCGGGGCTGCCGTCGGGAGGCCGGGGCGGCCGTTCCGGCTGCTCCACGGCGGCGAGTCCGCCTCGGCCCCGGGGGCCATCGGCCGGACGCGGCGGACGCCGGAAGTGCCGAAGTCCGGGTGCTCATCGAGGACTTGGACACGGCCCGCCGGCCGTCACGCCACACAAGATCAAATAATCTCCCGGCGCCCCGGCGTACGCCGGGGCGCCGGGACCTAGGTCCTATTTTGACCAAGCGGGAACCATGCAAGGCTGAGGCCGCGCGATCAACATGTTGGGGAACCACCCGGGAATCCGCCAGGACCGAATCCGTTCACTGGCCGACTGATTTTCGCGTACTGCGGCCCGGGCATCGGATTTCGAGCAATCGGAAGGTGGGGTCTTGGTGGTGAGCGGCCTGTCAAGCCAACCGCAGTCGGGCTCGAACGAGCTGAGAGTGCACTGGAACTCGCCGCTCAGCGGGCAGCGGAAGGCGTCGGGGAAATACCAGGTCGGCCAGCTCGACTTCGACGAGATCGTCGAATTCGCCCAGGAAGCGGACAGTCTGGGCGTGGACTCGCTCCTCATGGGGATCGGCTTCCACATGCCTGATCCGCTCCCGATGCTCGGCGCCCTGGTCCGGGAGACCAAGCGCGTCAAGTTCCTCCTCGCCTACCGTCCCGGACTGCTTTCGCCGACGCTCTTCGCCCAGGTGGTCAACACGGTCTCGTGGATGTCGGACGGGCGGATATCCCTCAACCTGGTCGCCGGCACCTCCCCGGCCGAGCAGGCCTATTACGGGGACTTTCTCGCGCACGACGAGCGCTATGCGCGCTCCAACGAGTTCCTGGACATTCTCCACCGATTCTGGCGGAATGAGACCCCGCTGTCCTTCGAGGGCGACCACTATCGCATCAAGGACGCGCAGATCGGCCTGGGATACAAGGGCGGAGGCCGTCCCGAGATCTACATCAGCGGGGCCTCGGAGGTGGCGCAGCAGACCGCTGTGGACCACGGCGACTGCTGGCTGCGGTACGGCGACACCCCCGAGGGAATGGCCGCGGCGGCGAAGTCCGTCCTGACGCAGGGCGGCCGCGTGGGAACCCGCATGCACGTGCTGGCGAGGGAGAGCCGCGAGGAAGCGCTGGCGGATCTCGCCGAGCTGATGGGCAATCCCGACGAGGAACACCGGAAGCGGATCGCAGCCGCGGTGGCCTCCTCCGATTCCGTGGCGGTGAAGACGTCCTTCCAGCTGGCCGACTCCGCGGAATCCGACTGGATTTCTCCCATGCTGTTCTCCGGCGCCGTGGCGTATCGCGGCGGGCCGGCTCTCTGCGTGGTGGGCAGCTACGAGGAGGTCGCGGCATACCTCTACGAGTACAAGGCGGCCGGGGTCAGCGAGTTCATCTTCTCGGGCTGGCCGACGCAGGAGGAGATGCGGATCTTCTACACCCGGGTGCTGCCGCTGTTGCGCCGGCACGAACGCGCCGGGTAGGTGGTGTGAGGGCCGGCGCCCCCAGCGCCGCGCAGCGTGGGTCGATCACGCCGCGCGCGGGCGCGGGCGGCGCCGGCGCCTTCCCGCGTGTCGAGAGGCCCTGAAGTGCCGGGTGCCGGCGGGTTGCCGGGTGCGGGTGTGTGATCCCCGGCGGTTCCGAACGCCTCGCCCGCCTCGCCACGACGAACCGCTTTCGGAGGCCACCACCCGCTCCGACCACTGCCGTGTCCCGCCGCCTCGACCACGGTACGGGCCCTGTTCCGGCGCCCCGAGCGCCCGGCGGACCCCCGCCGCCGACACACCCGCCGCCATCGCGTCCGCCGCCATCGTGCCCGCCGAGGCCGCCTCCGGGACGCGAGCCGGGAGCACGCCCCGCGCGACGGCCACCTCGGGTGATGACGCGGGCGCCTTGCCGCGACGGTGACGCCAGCGGCCGGGCCGCGACGGATTCTCCTTCGACAATGCCGTCAGCTGGGCTTTTCTCGGTTTTCCCGAGGTCGCATGCGTCCGCCGGCGCGCATTCGCCACCCGCACCGGGGCCCGGTCGGCGGCCGAACCGGATCACCGGCTTCCGGGCAATCCCCCGGCTGCCCGGTGCCGGAGCCCGGTCGGCTGCGAATGGGCCCGCCGGGTCGGCCCCGATGTGGAATCCATCGTTCCACCTGTCCTCGCTCCATGGCGGGTGTCGGTGGCTTTGGGCGGGCGCCGGATTTTGACAGCGAACACTGGCCGACCGATTGCACCAGCGTGTAGCCTGGAATGTGTTTGAGCAGTTTCAGTCTGCGTCTTGAGCGAGCATCAAGGGGGACACCTTCGCCTGACCGTGAAGCGCTGCTTCGTGGTCGAGCCACCGATTCTTCACAGCGTTGCCATTTTCGCCTGCGAACAATTGGTGCGCTCACACAGGGGGAGATTGCATTGACGTCCTGCCTATGCGCACTTCCCATCGATTCGCCGGGCTCCTGTATTCAGGGCGGTACTCCCCATCCGGGAGCCGTCGATCCGGCAGCGAAATTCTATCCACCCGGCAGGATTACGGCTTGGCCGGTGCCGGTGCCGGTGCCGGTGCCAGCGTCAGTGCCAGCGCCGGTGCCGATGTCAGGGCCCGGCCCGGCCGGGGGAGGCCGGAAGCGAGGTCGTCGCCCCGGCCGGTGCCCCCCGGTGACGAGTGGCGGAAGACCGTCGTGGACGCCACCCTCCGGGATCCCCGCCCCCTTGCCCGGTTCGAGGCCGCCTCCGCCCCTCTCCGCCCCTTCCGACGTCCTGCCGGCCTGTACGGCGGGGCCGGGCCGGATGTCGGGCCGCCTGCCGTGACCGCCGCCGCCGGGTGACCTGCCGGCGCTCACCGCTCACCGCTCACCGCTCACCGCTCAGCGCCGGGGGTGCCGTGTGATGGAAGCCCCTGGACGTTTTTCTCGTGCTCTTCGAGAGAAGGAAAGAGGAGACAGGACGTGGAAGAAGCGCTGGCCACAAAACTCACCTGCCGGGAGTTAGATGTGCTCGGACTGCTGGCCGGAGGGCTGAGCAACCGGCTCATCGCCCGAAGGCTGGACATCTCCGAGAAGACCGTGAAGAACCACCTCAGCAGCATCTACCTGAAGATCGGCGCCACTGACCGCACGCAGGCCGCGCTCTACGCCCGACACGTCGGCCTGCCCGATCCGGGGAAAGCGACTCCGTCCGCCCCGGCCTCCGTTCCGGCGTCCGATCCCGTCCCCGAAGAGGGCTCGCCGCCGACCGGCCCGGCCCTCACCGCGCGCGAGCGGGGCGTACTCCGGTTGCTGGCAAGGGGGTTGAGCAATCGGGTCATCGCCCGAAGACTTGACATCTCCGAGAAGACCGTGAAGAACCACCTCAGCAGCATCTACCTGAAGATCGGTGCCGCGCACCGCACTCAGGCGGCGCTCTACGCCCAGTGCGTCGGCCTCGCGTCCTGAGCGGCTCGCAGCCGGACCTCCTCTCCGGGGGGATCGCCGCTGCCACTCGGTGCGCCCGGTCTTCCGCGGTCGCGTCGGGTCGGTGTCGCGAGCCGGTCCGCTGACGCGGAGCCATTACGTCGCTGACGTGGAGCCGTCGCACCGCCGACGTCGCCGCCGGGACCACGGCCCGGGTCTCGCCGTACCGGCCGGTCGACGGCAGGGTGCTGCCGCTCACCGTCATCCCTCCTCGACGAGGAACCTCCGCACCAGCCGGCCCGCCTCGTCCCGGCACTCCTCGAAGTAGGCGTGCCGGGCGCCCGGGAAGAGGTGCGTCCGGGCACCGGGGATGCGCGAGGCGAGCAGCCGGAGGTTGTCCGGCGGGGTGAGCCGGTCCTGGTCGCCGTGGAGGACCAGGGTGGGGGCCGCGATGCCCGGCAGTTCGCTCCACGCGTCGTGCCCGTTGCTGGCGACGAGGTGGGCGCGGCGCGCATGGGAGGGCATGTGGGGGTCGCCGAGGGTGCGGTAGGGGCCGGGGTGCGCGGCCTGCCAGGCGGGGGAGTACATCAGGTCGGTCAGCGCGCGGCGGACGGCCTCCGGATCCGGCCGCGCGAGGGACCGCCGTACCGACGCGTCGCGCTCCACGGCGTGCGGGCCGCCCGGGGAGGTGCAACCCAGGACCAGCCGGCGGACCCGCTCCGGGTGGCGGATCGCGAGCCACTGCGCGACCCGGCCGCCCATCGAGGTGCCGTACACGTCGGCGCGCGCGATGCCGAGCGCGTCCAGGACCGCGACGACGTCGTCCGCGAACTGCCGGACGGAGTACGGCCCTTCGGGCTTGTCGCTGGCGCCCGTGCCGCGCGGGTCCAGGGTGACGGTGGAGCGCACGGTGTGGAAGTCCTCGCGCACGCCGTCCCACCAGTGGTGGTCGTTCGCCTGCCCGGGGAGCAGGACCAGCGGCGGCCCCTCCCCGCGGTGCCGGTACGCCAAGGCGGTGCCGTCCTGGGCGCGGGCGAAGGCCGGGGCCGGCCGGCCGGGTTCGGTCATCGACGTCCTTCGAACGGGCACACGGGGCACGGAGGCGGCGCGTGGTGTCATGGGTCCTCCTCACGGTAGCCCGAAGAGGCACGGGGCAGGAGCGCTATCGAGGTTCTGCCGAACGGGGGCTGCTGCGCGGGATCCGCGGCGGGTCCTCAGATCCGCCAGTCGCCCGCGATCTTCAGCAGCCGGTCGTTCTGCTCGGGAGTGCCGATGGTGATCCGCACCCCCTCGTCGCCGAAGGGGCGCACCATGACTCCCGCCGCCTCGCACGCGTCGGCGAACGCCGGCGAGTGCGAACCGAGGCGCAGCCAGACGAAGTTGGCCTGGCTGTCGGGAACGCTCCGGCCCGCGGCCCGCAGGGCGCGGGTGACCCGGGTGCGCTCGGCCACCAGGGTCCTGACCCGCTCCAGCAGTTCGGGTTCCGCCGCCAGCGAGGCCCGCGCGGCGGCCTGGGCGAGGCCGCTGACGCCGAACGGCACGGCGCAGGCGTGCAGCGCGGCCGCGACCGGCGGATGCGCGACCGCGTAGCCGACGCGCAGCCGTGCCAGCCCGTACGCCTTGGAGAAGGTGCGCAGGACGGCGACGTTGGGACGGTCGCGGTAGAGCTCGATGCCGTCGGGTACGCCGGTGTCGTCGACGAACTCGCGGTACGCCTCGTCGAGCACCACCAGCACGTCGCCGGGCACCCGGTCGAGGAAGCGCTCGAGTTCGCCGCGGTGCACGGCCGTGCCGGTCGGGTTGTTGGGGTTGCACACGATGACCATGCGGGTGCGGTCCGTCACCGCGTCGGCCATGGCCTCCAGATCGTGCCGCTCGTCACGCAGCGGGATCTGCACGGGGGTGGCCCCGGTGGCCCAGACGAGCATCGGGTACGCCTCGAACGAGCGCCAGGCGAACAGCACTTCGTCCCCGGCACCGGCCGCGGCGCACAACAGGTCCTTGGTGACGCCGAGCGATCCGGTGCCGGGCACGAGGTGCTCCGGGGGCACCGCGAGGGCCGCGGACAGCTCCGCGACCAGTTCACCGCTCCTCGCGTCGGGGTAGCGGTTGACGCGTCCCAGCTCCTCGCGCACCGCGGCGACGACCGACGGCAGCGGGGGGTAGGGGTTCTCGTTCGACGACAGCTTGTCCACCAGGTCGCTGGGCGCGGCCCGGCCCGGGACGTAGCGGGGCAGCCCGGAGACATCGGCGCGCAGCCGGGGGACGGGTGCAGAGGGCATGGGGGAACTTCCTGAACGGGGGAGCGGACGGTGGTGCGGGGGCGTCGTTCATCCGGGAGCCCGGTCCGGGAGCCACGGACCTGGGGAGCCGTGCGCCGCGACGAGGCGCGCGGGCGGGAGATCCGGCCCGCGCGCCGACACCCCTGGGATCAGCCGACGGCCCCGGCGGGCGCGTCCTCCTCCTCGACGGCCGTGGTCAGGACCCCTGCCCTGGCGAACTCCTCCATGAAGCTGGGGAAGGACAGCCGGACGTCCTCGTAGCCCGAGAACCGGTTGGCGGACTGCATCCGCAGGCCGGCCACGAACAGCGACATGAAGATGCGGTGGTCGCCCCAGCTGGACAGCGTCACTCCGCCGGGGTACGTCCGCGCGCCGCGGACCTCGAAGCCGTCGCAGACCCCGTCGTCGTACAGGACCTCGATGTCCACGCCCGCGCGGGTCAGTTCGGCGGCCATGGCCTCGATGCGTGACGCCTTGTGGAACCGGGTGAGGCGCCCGCCGGTCACCCGCAGGCTGCCCTGCACGTACGCCCCGAGGGCGGCGAGCGTGGGCACGATGTTGGGGCAGTCCCGCACATCCACCGCGAAGTCGCCGCACAGGCTGCCCGGCGGGTTGTCGACGGTCAGCGACAGGGTGTCCCGGTCGAAGGTGACGCTCACCCCGAGCTGCTCCAGGATCGGGACGATCGCGAACTCGCCCTGCATGCTGTCGCCGTACACGTTGGTCAGGACGGTCCGGCCGGGGAAGAGCGCGGCGGCGGCCAGCAGGTACGAGGCGGAGGTGTAGTCCTCGTGCGTGGTGACGTCCTGGGCCTGGTAGGAGGAGGGCTCCACCTGGTAGTGACGCATGTCCTCCGACGCGGAGACCTTGATGCCGGCGTCGGTCAGGCTCGCCAGCGTCTGCCGGATGTACGACTGGGAGTAGACCTCGCCCGTCACCTCGATCTCCACCGGGCCTTCGGCCAGCGGAGCGGCGAACAGGATGGCGGTGATGAACTGCGAGCTGATGTCGCCCGGCAGCCGGCAGGTGCCGCCCTTCAGGCCGCCTCCCCAGTTGACGACCGGGGCCTTGTTCTCGTCGACGATCGACTCGATGTCCGCGCCCAGTTCGCGCAGCGCCTCCAGCAGGGGCTCCATCACGCGCCTGCGCAGGGTCGCGTCGGCCGTCACCACGACCGGCGACGGCAGCGCGGAGGCCAGCGCCGTCACGACGCGGAACACCAGACCCGAGCCGCGGGACTGGATGACCCGCCGGATGTCCGGGAGGGCCCCTCCGATGCCCTGGATCTCCAGGAACCCGTCGTGCTCGGTGATCTCGGCGCCGAAGGCACGGCACGCGTTCTTCATCGTCTCCGTCTCGTCGCAACGGAGGTCGTTGTGGACGCGTGACGTTCCCTCGGCCAGTGTGCCGGTCAGAATTGCCCGTTGCGTCTCCGGTTTCGAAGAAGGGACGCGAAAAGTTCCGGAGAAGGAATCGATCGGATCAACCTTCAGCAGCATCCTCATGTCTCCCGTTTCGCATCGTTCGCCGTCTGGTTTCTTGCAGGCGATGTCGCTTAGACGTCCGGGGCCGGCATTGTCCGCGGAGCGAGAACAGGTCATCCCACCGCTTGGCGCTTCGATGTCGGGGCGGGAGTTCGGAGAACCCTCCTGGCGCGCGTGGCAGCCCTCCGCCGGCGTGGAGGGGGCGATGGGAATTCTGTGTCCCGTGGAGCGGGGGCGGCAATAGGTCCATCTACCCATGGCGTTTCCGGCCGCCGGGCAGCCCCGCCCTCTCAGGCCAGGACCCGGAAGGACTTCTCGTAATAGATCATGGGCGTTCCCGTGCCTTCTTCCAGGCGCGCGCCCGACACCCGGCCGATCAGGATCGTGTGGTCCCCGGCCGGGTGCCTGGCGTACATCTCGCAGTCCAGCTCGACGAGCGCGCCCGCGACGGCCGGCAGTCCGCCGGGCGTCAGGGACAGACCGCCCGAGGCGAACTTGTCGGCACCCTTGGTCGCGAACTGCTCTGCCAGCGGCCGGTGTTCGGGGCCAAGAACGCTCACCGCGAAGTGCCCGCACGAGTCGAACGCCGCGAAGGAGTCGGCCGAGTTCGCCAGACAGACCAGGACCAGCGGCGGGTCCAGCGACACCGAGCAGAACGAACTCGCCGTGAAGCCGCGCGGCAGCCCGCAGTCGTCCAGGGTCGTCACCACCACGACCCCGGCCGCGAACCGGGCCATCGCCGACCGGAATTCCTCGGAGCTCGCCCGCCGTACGGTCTCCGTTCGCTCCGTCACGACAGCATCACCACCTGTCCCGCGAAATTGAGTCCGGATGTGAAGCCCGGCTGCGGGGCCGTGTCCCCGCTGGGTGCGGCACCGGCGTTGTCCGCGGCGCGGGAGCATGTCGTCCCACCGTCGGGCGCTTCGATCGGGCGCTTCGGCGCCGGGGCGGAAGTTCGTGGAACCCTCCCGGCGCGCATGGCGGCCCTCCGCCGGAGGTGGAGGGTGCGATGGGAATTCTGCGTCCCGTGCGGCGGGTGCGGCAATAGGTCCATCTGCCCATGGCGTTTCCGGTACCGGGCGGTCGGGGTCCTCCGTTGCCGAGAGAGGGCGCCGTCGTCGGTGCTCAGCGGTATCACCGGGCCCCGGGGGCGGGACCTAGGTCCTATTCTGACCAGGCCGGTCCCGTGCGAGGCTGTGGCAGCGCGATCAACACGTCGAGGGCTGTTCCCGGGATTCAGGTCCGGGTTCGTCCTTCGGGCCCGAAAGGCCCGCCGTTCGCCGCCGTCAAACCGGCCTGTGGCCGGGCGCATCCATGCTTCCTGTGAACCGTGAGGCGATCCATGTCCAGCGCAATCCTGTTCTTGACCCGCTGGCCCTTGTACGAGGACGAGCGACGCTGGGAGAACCGCCTCGCCGCTCCCGACCTGGTCTTCGACCCGGAGACCGACCGCGTCACGTACCTCTGTGACGAGGGCGGTCGCAGCGGAGTGCCCGCCGACGCCGAACGGGTGCACGTCGTACCGGACTTCGGCGACGTGGACGGTGTGCTGAGGCTCGTCGACGCGGTCGTCCGCGACGAGGGCCCGTTCGACCACGTCATCGGCTTCTCCGAGATGCTCCTCGACCTCGCGGCGACCCTGCGCGAGCGGTACGGCATCCCGGGCTCCGGCATCGAGGAGACCGCCCGGTTCCGCGACAAGACCGTCATGAAGGAGCGGGTGTCGCGGGCCGGCCTCCGCGTGCCGCGCTGGGCGTCCTGTCGCACCGAGGAGCAGATCCTCGCGGCCGCCGAGGAGTTCGGCTACCCCGTGATCGTCAAGCCGGTGCGGGGGGCGTCCAGCCAGGGCGTGCGCGAGATCGCCTCGGCCGAGGAGCTGCGGGCGCTGTGCGCCGAACGGAGCCTGGACGACCTGGAGATCGAGGAGTTCGTGCAGGGCGAGATCCTGCACGTCGACGGTGTCCTGGACGCCGAGGGCAAGCCGCTGTTCCTGTGCACCTCGCGCTACATCTCCACCTGCCTGGACTTCGAGGTGCTGGGCGCGCCGCTCGGCTCGGTCTTCCAGACCGACCCCGCGGTGCGCGGCCGCTGCGAGGACTTCGCCGTCCGCTGCCTGGCCGCGCTCGGTCTGCGCAGCTCCGCCTTCCACCTCGAACTCTTCGACACCGGCGACGAGTTGGTGTTCCTGGAGGTCGGGGCCCGGGTGCCGGGTGCCGACGTGTCCTATGTCATCGACGACGTCCACGGCGTGAACCTGTGGCGGCTGTGGGTCGACGTGCTGCTCGGCCGTCCGGTGGACCTGCCGGTCCCCGACCCGGAGCTGAGCGGCGGCTGGCTGATCATCCAGGGTCCCAAGCCGCTGCCCCAGAAGGTCACCGCCGCCACCTCGCTCCTGGGCCACATCCCGTATGTGTACCGCGAGTTGGTGCCAAGGCCGGGTGAGGTCCTGATCTCCAGGCCCGGCTCGTACGCCACGCTCCAGGGCGGCCGTTTCCTGTTCCGGGGCGGCACCCAGGAGCAGATCGAGGAGGCCGTGCGCCAGGCGAGTGCGCAGTACCGCCTGACGGCCGAGCCCGTCCCGTAGACCGCCCGAACCATCGCGCGCCCCGGCCGTAGAACCGTCGAGTCCATGGAGGAAGACGTGGGCCAGTTGAGCCATGCGGAGCTGGTTGAGAAGAAGTTCGTACTGTTCGCCGAAGAATGCTTCGGACTCTTCACGAGCAAGATCGCCGCCTCACTGGTCCGCTACAACGGGGACCGCTGCGTCGCCGTGATCGACAGCCTCCAGGCCGGCCGGACCGTGCAGGACGTCCTCGGCTACGGCGGCGCGATCCCGATCGTCAGCCGGGTCGAGGACGCTCTGCACCTGAGCCCCGAGGTCATGATCATCGGCAAGGGCCTGCACTCCGCGGACCTGCCCCCGAACTGGAAGCCGCACATCCTCGCCGCCGTCCGGAACGGCCTGCACCTGATCAACTCGATCCACTACCGCCTCGCCGGCGACCCGGACATCGCCAGTGCCCTCCGGGAGAAGGGCGTCACCGTCTGGGAGACCAAGGACACCCCGCCGGTGCGGCTCAACAAGGCCCGGGTCCTGGACCTGGACACCTGGGTCGTCCACACCTGCGGCAGCGACTCCAACATCGGCAAGAAGACCGCCGCCCTGCAGATCTGGCACGAGGCCAACCGCATCGGCATCAGCACCGGCTTCGCCGCCACCGGCCAGAGCGGCATGCTGATCTCCGGCCACGGCTTCGCGGTCGACGGCGTGCCCGGCGACTTCATGGCCGGCGCCGTCGAGCAGGTCGTCATGGAGGCCGCGGCCGGCAACGAGTGGGTCGTCGTCGAGGGCCAGGGTTCGCTCAACCACATCGGGTTCAGCGGCGTCGCCCTCGCGATCCTGCACGGCGCCCTGCCGCACGCCCTGGTCTTCTGTCACCGCCTCGGCGCCGAGCGCACCAAGGTCTGGGACACGCCCATCATCCCCATCCCCGAGCTCATCCGTATGAACGAGGAGCTCTCCGTCTTCGAACGGCCCGCCAAGGTCGCCGCCGTCAGCGTCAACAGCTTCGGCTTCTCCGAGGAGGACTACCGCCGCGAGGCCGAGAAGCTGGAGGCCGACACCGGACTGCCCGTCGTCGACCCGGTCCGCGAGGGCGGCGCCGCCCGGCTCGTGGAGATCCTGCGCGCCCACCAGCGCGAGACCGCGGACCGGCTGTCCGGCCGCCGGCGCTGAGAGCGGCCCCGGAACTCCGAGGAGATGCACCGATGAAGAGAGCGATCCTGCTCCTCATGCACCAGGGCAAGTCGTACACCGAGGAGATCGCCGCGGCCACCGCCGGGCTCGATCTGGCCCTGGTCGCCCTCAGCTCCCGGCCGGAGGCGCCGGAGGTCCTGGAGGCGAGCCGCCGCCACCTGGCGGACTGCGTGGTCACCGAGGAACCCGAACTGTGCTCCGGCGACCTCGACAAGGCCGTCCGCGAACTCGCCGACCGGGGCTACCGGGTCGAGGCCGCCATCGCCAGCTTCGAGGGCTACCGGTTGCTGATGGCGGAGCTCAACGAGCGGCTCGGCGCGCACGACTCCGCCGCGGCCGTGCTGCGCCTCTGCCTCGACAAGTACGAACTGCGCCGCCACCTCTTCGCCGCTGGGCTGAGCGAGGTCAGGCTCCACCGGCTCGCCCCCGGCGTGAAGCCCGAACTCGACCCCTCCACGCGGTGGTTCGTCAAGCCGGTGCGCGGCGCCTCGTCCTTCGCGACCTTCGTCCTGGACGACGTCGACGACCTGGCCGACCTGCCCGCGCTCCAGGAGCAGATGCGCGCCGACCGGCGGATGAAGGCGATCTTCATGGACCGGTACGACTTCCTCGTCGAGGAGTACGTCGAGGGCCCGGAGTTCAGCTTCGAGACCTTCGTCCTCGACGGCCGGGTCCACCACCTGTGCGTCCACGAGAAGGCCCGCGTGGAACGCCTGGAGCGGACCACCCTGGAGGGGATGTCGGTCAGCCCGCCGGTGAGCCTCGACCGTGAACTCGTCCTGGAGGGCGCCGACCACGTCACCCGCTGCCTCGCCGCGCTGGCGGAGCACGGGATGATCGCCGGCGTCTTCCACATCGAGGTCAAGTACTGGGAGTCGAGGAAGCGCTGGGAGATCATCGAGATCAACCCCCGGATGGGCGGCAGCCTCATCAACGCCAGCGTCCGGACCGTCACCGGCCACTCCCTCCTGGACCTGTGGACCGAGTCCCTGCTGCTGCCCGACGCCGGGCAGGACGCCTTCCACGACCGGCTCACCCGCGCCTCCCAGCTGGAAGCCCTGCGCACCGGCACGCCCACCCGGGCGACCGTGTTCCTCAGCAAGTACGGCGAGAAGGGGCGGACCGTCGACGCGATCCGCTTCGAGCCGCCCACCCGTCCGCCCCGGATCCTGCGCGTCCACGTGGCGGAGGGAACCGAACTCGAGGCGTCCGACCGGGGAATCTGCCTGATGGACGCCCTGTGGGACGTGGCGGCCGACGACCTGGAGGCCGAGACCGCCTTCCTCGACCGGCACGCGACGGAGCACTTCCACGTCCGCTACCGCTGACCACGGCACCACACTCCGACCCTTCCGTGAACGTCCCACGCGAACCCTCTTGTGAAGGAGAACGCGATGAACCGCGTGCAGAACTCCGGGATCACCTACCCGAAGCCGTTCTACAACGAGGAGCAGAGCCGTCTGAAGAAGGCCGAGCTCGACCGCTACATGGACAAGAAGATGGCGGAGTGGAAGGCCACCGTCCCCTTCGCGTCCCACCTGACCGAGCCCGAGCTCCACCAGGCGTACTACCGCCGCACCCTCATCGAGCACGTGTGGCGGATCCGCCTCTCCCGGGTCAGCCAGTCCAAGGCCATCTACAAGATCGCCCAGATCGCGCCGAGGGCCGCCCGCGACTACGCGCAGTACCAGGCCGACGAGATGCTGCACGACAAGCTGTACGTCAGCGACGCCGAGGCCGCCGGCGTCACCGAGGAGGAGATCCTCGCCACCGAGCCCTACCTCTCCACCCGTCTTCTGGAGGGCTTCTTCTACTACGCCCTGGAGCACGAGTCGGTCCTCGCGCCGGTCGTCTCCAACTACCTGGTGGAGTACACCCAGGTGAAGCTCCAGCCGGCCATCGTCGAGAACCTCCAGGACCGGCTCGGCAAGGAGAACGTCAAGGGGCAGGCCGCCCACCTCCACGTCGACACCACCGAGGACCACTCCCAGGAGATGTGGGACATCCTCCACCAGCTGATCTTCAGCGAGGAGGACTTCCAGAAGGTGTTCAAGTACATCGACGACGTCCAGGAGATCCTCGCGCTGTTCTTCCGGGAGATCTACGAGGACACCGTCGCCAAGCACGCGCAGGCCACCGTCTGACCCGTACGTCCAGGGCCCGCGCCGACGACCGGGCCGGCGTGCGGGGACCTCGGGCGCCTGAGGGGTGAACCGGTCGGGGGAACCACGGGGACCGTACGCGTCCCCGCACCGGACGCACCGGACGCACCGGACCGGAGACACGGCGGGCGGTCCTCCGGTGCCCGGGCCGGGGGCACTCGCGGCAGCCCGCCCCGGCCCGTGCGGGGTTCGGCCGGGGTACCGGCCGACGGCGCCTTCCAGCTGTCGCGGGTCCGCCGGGCGGTCGTCGCCCGGCGGCCCCGCACGAGCCACACCCTCATCGCACCGCCGCCACGCAGGAGAGAGGAACTCCGCCATGTCCGCACCCGACACAGCCGCGTTCGTCAAGGAGTACCGCGAGAACGGCTTCGTGGTCGCCGAACGCCTCTTCGATCCGAGTGAAGTCGCCGAGCTCAACAACGCCATCACGGAGATCCTGAACGTCTCCGACATCGGCGCCGTCGCCGAAGTGGAGCCCGGCGACAACGGCATGGCGCGCCGGATCTGGTCGCCCACCAAGCAGCACTCCGCGTTCGAGCGGGCCGCCGCCCACCCCCTGCTGCTCGACCACGTCGAGGCGCTCATCGGCCCCGACATCCTGTTCCACTACAGCAAGCTCCACCTCAAGGCCCCGCAGGTGGGCAGCGTCGTGGACTGGCACCAGGACTTCGCCTACTACCCGCACACCAACACCGACCTGGTGACGGCCCTCGTCTACCTCGACGACACCACCACCGAGAACTCCGCCCTCCAGGCCGTCCCCGGCTCCCACCACCGCCTCGCCGACCACTACGTCGACGGCTTCTTCCGCGGCAAGGTCGTGGGCGCCGACGCCCCCGACCCGGCGCAGGCCGTGGCCATCGAGGCGCCCGCGGGCAGCGTGGTCTTCATCCACCCCCTGCTCCTGCACTACTCCTCCCCGAACCGCTCCGACCGGTACCGCCGCGCCTTCCTCCCGGCCTACCGGGCGGCCGACGCCTACCCGATCCACTTCGGCGCGCACGCCGGCCACAACGAGGCCGGAGTGAAGCTGCTGCGCGGCAAGGTGTCGGACACGGCACGGGTGGAGGCCGGGACGTGGCGCCTCCCGCTCGCGGAGCGCCCCTTCGGCTCGCTCTTCCAGCTCCAGGAGGGCGCCAACCAGGGCACGGCCGCGGCGGCCACCGGGTACGCCACACTGGATGAGGCGAAGTGACAGCCCCGTGAGCACGCCGAACGTGACGGTCGTCCGCGCCTGCCTGCGGGGCGGCGCGGGCGGCAGCCCCACGGCCGTCGTCCTGGAGGACGGCGCGGACGGCGCGGCCGGCGCGGCCGGCGCGCGGCCGGGCGACGACGAGCGGCGCCGGACCGCGGCGGCCCACGGCGTCTCGCACGCCGTGTACGTACGTCGGGCCGGCGACACGACCGAGCTGCGCTTCTTCACCGCGGAGGAGGAACTGCCCGCCTGCGGGCACGGCACGATCGCAGCCCTCGCCCTCCTCGCCGCACGGCACGGCGGCGCCGGGCCCTACCGCGCCACCCTCCGGGCCGGGGGCCGGGTCTTCGCCGGGCGGGCCGAGCGGGCCGGCGAGCTGATCACCGCCGCCTTCGACCCGGGCCCCGTCGATCTGCGCGAACCCACCGCGGGGGAACGCGCCCTGGTGCTGCCGGCCCTCGGCCTCACACCGCACGAGACCGGGCCCAGCCTCCGGATCGCCGGCGTGGGCCGTGAGCGCATCCTGGTGCCGGTCCCCACCCGGGCCGTGGTCGCCGGGCTGCGCCCCGACCTCGACCGCCTCAAGGCGGTCTGCGACCGGTTCGGCCTGCTCGGCGCGTACGTCCACTCGGAACCCTCGCCCGACGGCGGGCTGGCGGCCCGGATGTTCGCCCCCTCGATCGGCGTTCCCGAGGACCTCGCCAACGCCAACAGCACGGCCTGTCTCGCCGCGCACCTG
The DNA here is from genome assembly GCF_014596515.1 of Streptomyces sp. CBMA156. Taxonomy (GTDB): domain Bacteria; phylum Actinomycetota; class Actinomycetes; order Streptomycetales; family Streptomycetaceae; genus Kitasatospora. Next base: position 8,022 of record NZ_MSJQ01000324.1, on the reverse strand, counting down.
GCCGGCCGGGGCACCCACCGGATCGCCGTCGACATGGGCGACTCCCTCGGCAGCCCGGCCACCGTCACCGCCACGTCGAGACCGGACCTGAGCGTCGAAGTCGGTGGCGCCGCACGGGTCTTGACCGAGAGACCGGGAGTCCAGGACTCCTGAGGGCGGCCGGGCCCCTGATTGACGTTTCGTCAGATCAGCGTGTCCGTGCGGCGATTGCCCGTCCGGCCGGCTCTCGTGCCCGGGCCGTCGACCCCTGGGTCAGAGACCCGGCCGGCGGGCCCGGGCCGCCTCGATGTCCGGGACGTGTTCCTCGGCCCAGCGCCGTACGGCACGGAGCGGGACGAGCAGGGAGCGGCCCAGCGGGGTGAGCGCGTACTCGACCCGGGGCGGATTCTCGTCGTACTCGTGCCGGCTGACCAGGCCGTCGGCCTCCAGGGAGCGCAGCGTCTCGGTCAGGACCTTCGGGGTGATGTCCCGGATGTGCCCCTTCAACTCGCCGAAGCGGCGCGGTCCGTCCTCCAGGGCGTTGACGACGAACACGGTCCACCGGGCGCCGATGCGGTGCAGCACCATGCGGCTCGGGCAGGTCGCCGCCATCACGTTGTACGCCTTGCCCATCACTGCCTCCGGTTTCGTTGAAGATACCGGTATCAAATCCATACCGTTGCACCCGATCCTACGAGAGGGAGTGCGAACCATGGAGCGGATCCTGGTCATCGGCGGTGCACGGGCGCTCGGCGCGGCCGTCGCGAGGCGGGCGAAGAAGGACGGGTACGACGTCGTCGTCGGTGCCCGCGACCTGGCCGCGGCCGAGGCGCTGGCGAGCGAGATCGGCGCCACGGCGGTGCGGATCGATCTGCAGGACGAGTCGACGATCGCGGCCGCGGCGGACCGGCTGAAGGACGGCGTCGACCACATCGTGACGACCGGTTCGGCGCCGCACGACGTCCGCGCGACCGAGCTGGACCGCGACAAGCTGGTGGCCGCGTTCACAGCGAAGGTGGTCGGCCCGATGCTGGTCGCCAAGCACTTCGCGCCGGTGCTCCGGCCGACCGGGTCGATGGTGCTGTTCTCCGGTGTGGTCGGCTGGCGCCCCGGGCCGGGATCGCTGGTCAAGGGGGTCACGAACGGTGCGCTCGAGTACGCCGCGCGCCACCTGGCGGCGGATCTGGCGCCGGTACGGGTCAACGCCGTCTCGCCCGGCGTCGTGGACTCGGGCTCGTGGGACCGCCTCGGCGACAAGAAGGCCGCCCTGCTGGACAAGAGCGCGGCCGGGACCCTCGTCGGGCGGCACGGCGAGACCGACGACGTCGTCGACACGGTGATGTGGCTCCTCCGGGCGGGCTTCGTCTCCGGCGAGACGATCCACATCGAGGGCGGCGCCCGCCACAAGACCGCCTGACGCGCGGACCGTCCTCGTCCTCCGGGCCCACCGGGCCCGGAGGACCCGGCACATGAGGGCGCCCGGGCATAGCCATCACGGAGTCGGAGGGACAGTCAGTTGGACACCACCAGTCAGCGCCAGCCCGGCGAACGGACCGAGCCGCCGGCCGGGAAGGACGCCGGGCGAGGGCTGTCGGCCCGGCTGGTGGCCCGCGGCCTCATACCCGAGACGGGCCCCAAACGGGCCTTCGCCGGCACGACCTTCGTCAACCAGATCGGCAAGGGCCTCTTCATCGCCGGTGCCGCGCTGTTCTTCACCCGCTCCGTGGGCCTCCCGGTCGCCCAGGTCGGATTCGCCCTGGGCGCCGCCGCCCTGATCGGACTCGCCGCCGGCATCCCCGTGGGCCACCTGGCCGACCGGTACGGCCCGCGCGAGGTCTTCCGGCTCACGCTCCTGGTGCAGGCCGTCGCCGTGGCGGGGCTGGTGTTCGTACGCTCCTTCCCGGCGCTGATCGCGTGCCTGTGCGTGGCCGAGCTCGCCGTCTCGGCCGGCACGGCCGCCCGCGGCCCGCTGACCCGCGCCCTGGGCGCCCCGAACCCCACCCGCTACCGCTCCTACCTGCGTGCCCTCAACAACATCGCCGTCGGCTGCGGAGCCCTCGCGGCCGGCGTCGCCGTCCAGCTGGACACCAGGACCGCGTACGTGTGCCTCATCCTCGGCACCGCCGTCATGTTCCTGGTCTCCGCGGCCGTCTCCTTCCGCGTCCCGTCCGTGCCGCCGGTGGAGGTCCCGGCGGGAGGCAGCCGCTGGCCGGCCCTGAAGGACAAGCCGTACGTGGTGCTCACCGTCCTGGACGGCATCATGTCCATCCAGAACCAGGTGCTGATCTTCGCCCTGCCGCTGTGGATCATCGGGCGCACCGACGCGCCCCGGTGGTTCGTCGGCGCGAGCGTGGCCGTCAACACCGCCCTCGTGGTCTGCCTCCAGGTGCGGGTCAGCCGCGGCGTCGACGACAACGCGTCGGCCGGCCGCACGGCGCGCCGCGCGGGGGTCGCGTTCCTCTTCTCCACCGCCCTCATCGCGGCGGCAGGCGGCGCTCCCGGCTGGGTCGCCGTGGTCGTCGTCGTGCTCGGCGTGGTCGCCCTCACCGTGGGCGAACTGTGGTACACCGCCGCCTCGTTCGAGCTGTCCTTCGGCCTCGCCCCCGAGCATGCGCAGGGCCAGTACTCGGGCCTGTTCGCCATCGGCCAGGGTCTGTCCAACGCGATCGGCCCGCCGGTGCTCGGCCTGGTCTGCATCGGCTGGGGCGCGCCGGGCTGGCTCGCCATGGGAGCGCTCTTCCTCGTCGCCGGGCAGGTCGTGCCGCTCGTCGTGAAGTGGTCCGACCGCACGCGCGCCCACAGCCCGGGCTAGACCGCCCGCCTCAGCCCGCCATCCGGTGACGTCCAGGGCGGCACGAGCAGGTCCACCGTGTCCCGGCCGGCCGCTTCCGGGCCGGCCACCCGGCTGCGGGTCCGGCACGGACGGGCGGCGGCGTGAGAGGGTGACAGGGTGAATCGTCTCGCCGACGCGACCTCGCCGTATCTGCTGCAGCATGCCGACAACCCGGTCGACTGGTGGCCCTGGGGGCCGGAGGCGTTCGCCGAGGCGGAGCGGCGCGGCGTGCCGGTGCTGCTGAGCGTCGGCTACGCCGCCTGCCACTGGTGTCACGTGATGGCGCATGAGAGCTTCGAGGACGCCGGGCTCGCCGGGTACCTCAACGAGCGGTTCGTCGCGGTCAAGGTGGACCGGGAGGAGCGGCCGGACGTCGACGCCGTGTACATGGAGGCGGTGCAGGCCGCGACCGGGCAGGGCGGGTGGCCGATGACGGTGTTCCTCACCCCGGGGAAGGAGCCGTTCTACTTCGGCACCTACTTCCCGCCGCAGCCCCGGCACGGCATGCCGTCCTTCCGGCAGGTGCTGGAGGGCGTCGACGCGGCCTGGCGGGACCGGCGGCAGGAGGTCGGCGAGGTCGCCGGGCGGATCCGCGCCGACCTGGCCGAGCGGGCCGCCGTCTACTCGGCCGGCGCCCACCACCCGCCCGGCGAGGCCGACCTGCACCAGGCGCTGGTGACCCTCAGCCGCGACTTCGACCAGAACCGCGGCGGCTTCGGCGGCGCGCCCAAGTTCCCGCCGGCCATGGTGCTGGAGTTCCTGCTGCGCCACCACGCCAGGACCGGCTCGGAGGCGGCGCTGGAGATGGCCGTCCGCACCGGCGGGGCGATGGCCCGCGGCGGCATCCACGACCAGCTCGCCGGCGGCTTCGCCCGGTACGCGGTGGACGCCGGCTGGGTGGTGCCGCACTTCGAGAAGATGCTGTACGACAACGCCCTGCTGCTGCGCGCGTACCTGCACCTGTGGCGGGCGACCGGCGATCCGCTGGCCCGCCGGGTCGCGCTCTCCACGGCCGACTTCCTGCTGCGCGAACTCCGCACGCCCGAGGGCGCGTTCGCCTCCGCGCTGGACGCCGACAGCCTGGACGAGGAGACCGGGAAGTCCGCCGAGGGCGCCTACTACGTGTGGGAGCCCGGCCAGCTCGTCGACCTGCTCGGCCCCGCCGACGCGGCCACCGCCGCCCGGCTGTTCACCGTCACCGCCGAGGGCACCTTCGAGCACGGCACCTCGGTACTCCAACTCCTCGCCGAACCCGAGGACTTCGCCGAGTACGAGGCGATCCGGGCGCGGCTGGCCGAGGCCCGGACGGCCCGGCCCGCCCCGGCCAGGGACGACAAGGTGGTCGCCGCCTGGAACGGCCTGGCCGTCGCCGCGCTCGCCGAGACCGGCGCGCTGCTGGAGCGCCCCGACCTGGTCGAGGCCGCCGAACGCGCCGCCGACCTGCTGCTCGCCGTCCACCTCACCCCGGACGGCCGGCTGCTGCGCACCTCCAGGGACGGCCGGGCCGGCGCCAACGCCGGTGTGCTGGAGGACTACGCGGACACCGCCGAGGGCTTCCTCGCGCTGTACGCCGTCACCGGCGACGCCTCCTGGCTCCAGCTCGCGGGCGGCCTGCTCGACACCGTGCTCAAGCACTTCACCGACGAGGCCTCCGGCGCGCTCTACGACACCGCCGACGACGCCGAGGAGCTGATCCGCCGCCCGCAGGACCCGACGGACAACGCCACTCCGTCCGGCTGGACGGCCGCCGCCGGCGCCCTGCTGACGTACGCCGCGTACACCGGCTCCGACCGGCACCGCACGGCCGCCGAGCGCGCCCTCGGCGTGGTCGGCGCGCTCGCCGGACGGGCCCCGCGGTTCATCGGCTGGGGCCTCGCCGTCGCGGAGGCGCTGGTCGACGGGCCGCGCGAGGTGGCCGTGGTCGGCCCGGACGGCGACCCGGCCACCGCGGCGCTGCGGCGGGCCGCGCTGCTCGGTACGGCGCCGGGGACGGTCGTCGCGGTCGGTGCGCCGGGGGAGGCCGAGGTGCCACTGCTGGCAGACCGGCCGCTGGTCGGCGGGGCGCCCGCGGCGTACGTCTGCCGGCACTTCGCCTGCGACGCCCCGACCACCGATCCGGCGGTGCTGGCGGAGAAGCTGGGCGCGGCGGTCGAGTAGAGCGGCGGCCCGACGGCCGGCGGACGTTCGCGGTACTTCGAGATTGGTCGAAATATCGTTTGCGAGCGAACCCCGGCCGGCGTCATCATGGGTCATGACCTGGACTTTCACCACCTCCCTCGACGAGTTCCGGGAGGAGGCGGGCGCCTTCCTGGCCGCCCGCCCCGCCGAGAACACCGTCCTGCTCACCATCGCGCACCGACTGGCCGAGTCCGGTTTGACCGTGTTCGGTGACCGGCCGGTCTTCGGCTGGTGGCGGGCCGAGGAGGACGGTCCGGTCGGCGGCGCCTTCCTCCAGACGCCGCCGTTCGCCCCCCGGCTCTCCTTCATGCCGCCGGCCGCGGCCGCCGAGCTGGCGGTCGAACTGGCCGCCGCGGGGCCGGAGTTCACCACGGTCACCGGGGTGGGCGGGGGCTCCGAAGCGGTCCGCGCCTTCGCCGGGGCCTGGACGGCGGCCACCGGCGCCGGGCAGTCCGTCCGCTTCGACGAACGGCTCTACCGGCTCGGTGAGTTGGCCGACCCGCCGCGCCCGCCCGCGGGCCGCCACCGGCTGGCCGAACCGGCCGACCGCGAGCTGGCGATCCGCTGGTACGAGGAGTTCCTGGTCGAGGCCGGGGTCGAACTCCCCGACGTGCCAAGGGCGGTGGACGAGCGGACCGCGGCCGGCTGCCTGCACCTGTGGGAGGACGAAGGCCGCCCGGTCGCCCTGGCCGGCAGCAGCCCGATCCTCGTCGGCATGTCCCGCGTCGGCCCGGTCTACACCCCCGCCGAGAGCCGCGGCCGCGGCTACGGCACCGCCGTCACGGCCGCCACCTCGGCCCACCTCCTCGCCCGCGGTGCCACCGAGGTCCTGCTCTACACGGACCTCGCCAATCCGACCAGCAACTCCATCTACCAGCAGATCGGTTACCTGCCGGTGGAGGACGCCCTGACCGTGGACTTCGGCACGGCCTAGAGGTGCCGCGGCGGGCGGGCCCGCACCGGCCGACGGCCGCCGCGGGCCCGGCCGTCCGTCACTCCCAGTCCCACCGGATGCCCAGGAGGCACGGCCGCAGTGCCGTGGCGACCAGGTGGACGCAGCGGCGGCCGTCGAGGGTGAGTTCCTCGGTCTCGTACGGGAGCTCGCCGGGGGAGTGGAGGGCGAAACGGTGGCACCGGACGGGGAGGGCGGCGGGGTGGAAGGCGATCTGGAGGACGTACTGGCCGGCGCCGGAGTTGAAGCCGCGGACGTACTCGCAGCTGGGGCCGGGGGAGGGGGCGTCGTCGAAGCCGTAGCCGAGCAGGTGGGTGTCGCCGGCGCGTAGTCGGCGGTCGAGGAGGAGTTCGGCGGCGAGCAGGTGGTGGGCCTGGTCGCGGCGGATGCGGCCGGGGCGGCAGTTCTCCTCGGCGCGGACGCCGACGCGGGTGATGTCGCTGCCCGGGTCGCCCTGGTAGAGGGCGAGGTAGCGGTCGATGCCGTCGCGGTGGGCGCGCAGTGCGTGCTGGGAGTCGCGGCGGGTGAGCCGGCGGTCGGGGCCGATCCGGACGCGTTCGATGTGGGTGATGGTGTGCAGCCCGGTGTCGCGCGGGCCGGCCAGGGTGGCGAGCAGGCCGTCGACGGCGACGGCCGGGGAGATGAGGTCGCGGTACGGGAGTACGGGCGGGCCGGCCGGGGCGGGCTCGGCGACGCGGCGGGGGCCGAGCAGCCGGGTGAGGGAGTGCTCGGGGAGGTCGAGGACCTCTTCGAGGGCGGCGACGGCGCGCAGTGACTCGGTGCGTTCGGGACGGCGGCGGCCCTGCTGCCAGTAACTGAGGCTGGTGAGGCCGACGGTGACGCCGCGCAGGGCGAGGTGGCGGCGGATGCGGTGCAGGGCGAGGCCCCGGGCGGAGATCGCGGTGCGCAGGGCGAGGTGGAACGGGCCGGTGCGCAGGGCGGCGGCGAGGTCGGCTGGGTCGCTCCGGTGGATGGCGGCCTCCTGGGGGCGGGCGGTCCGGCGCCCGGACCGCCGGGACGGATCGCCCGGACGGATCGCCCGGACGGACCGCTCGGACGGACCGGTGTTTGACCGTGAATATTCACATCGGTGTGGCGGTTTGTCACCGGTTCCGGCCTGCCACGCGGGGGTTTCCCGGGTGCCGTTCACATCCGGGTCGGCCCGTTCACACCTCGGTCCCGGCCCCGCCGAGGGCCGTTGACCCGCCCCTGACGAGGCGCGATGCTCGGGGCGCGATCCGGACCGCGCCCCCCACACAGCACCTCGCTCCACTCGTGCAAGGAGGCATCCCCCCATGCCAGTTCCACGGATACGGCTGCGCCGTGCGGTCTCACTGCTCGCCCTCGGCGTGCTGGGCCCGGCGCTCACCGCCGCGGCGGCGGCGCCCGCGATCGCCGCTCCCGCCCAGGGCCAGGCCCAGGACCGGGCCGTGCACCAGGTCCGCCGGGCCGCCGCGCCCGGCAGCACGGCCGACCTGGCCGGCACGTACAAGAAGCTCAACATCACCATGCAGCAGCAACAGCAGACCAACTGGTGCTGGGCGGCGAGCGGGAACACCATCGCCACCTGGTACGGCTACAACTACAGCCAGAACCAGTTCTGCAACGTCTCGTTCGGCCGCTCCGCCGACTCCGGCTGCCCCAACAGCCAGGCCACGCTGGGCGATGTGCAGAACGGGCTGAGCCGGGTCGGCATCACCCCGGGTTCGTACGTCAACGGGTACCTGAACTACGGCACCGTGCAGTCCGAGGTGAACGCCGACCGCCCGGTCGAGACGCGCATCCAGTGGAGCTCGGGCGGCGGGCACATGCACGTCCTGTACGGCTACGACACCGCGAACAACTGGGTCTACTGGGGCGACCCATGGCCCTCCAACTACCGCTACAACTGGGCGGATTACCGGTACTACGTGAACAACAGCACGTTCTCGTGGACCCACTCCCTGTACCGGATCGGCGCGTGAGGGCGACCATGACCGAGACCAAGAGCCGCCGTCGGACCACCGCCACCGCAGCCGCCACCGCCACCGCCGCCCTGCTCACCGTCGGCCTCGCGCTGGCGCTCGCCCCGGCCGCGCAC
>NZ_MSJQ01000323.1 GCF_014596515.1 Streptomyces sp. CBMA156 | reverse complement strand
GCGGCCGTCGGCGCCGTGCACGGCCCGGACCCGACGGCCGTGGCACAGGGCCCGCGGAGCCTCAGGGCTTGCGGTGGCGCCCCGGCGCCTTCCTCGGCCGCCGCGCCGGGCGCACGGGCCACCGCGCTCCCGCACCCTCGGTCCCGTACAGGATCCGCTGGGCGGCTGCGTAGTCCTCGGCCACCGTCTCCGGCAGCCACTGGTACCCGTCCCAACGCACGATCAGCCTCGGTTCACCCGGCGCCACGTGGGCGCCGCGCTGCCGCCCGCCCGTGAGCCGTACGGCCCTCAACTGCCCTACCGGCCGCAGCCGTTGCTCCCGCCTGGCCGCCCACGACGCCAGCGGTTCCTCCTCGTCCATCGCCCCAGTCTGGCCTCCCGGCGCCGTCCTCCGACACCCGCGTCACCCGACCGGGCGACGCGCGTTCCAGCCCCTCCGCTCCCTCCTTCCGCGCCTCGCTCCGGTCGCCCCCTCCGCGCTCTCCTTCCGCACGCCTTCCGTCCTCACGAACTCCTGAGGACCACCAGCCGCTGGGTCGCCCTGGTCATCGCGACGTAGCGGTCGACCGCTCCCTCGACGCCCCCGCCGAACGCCTCAGGGTCGACCAGGACGACCAGGTCGAACTCCAACCCCTTGGACAGTGCCGGGCTCAGCGACCGGACCCGCGGCCGCGCCGCGAAGCCGGGGGCGCCGATCACGCAGGCGGTCCCCTCGGCGTGCTCGGCGAGCCACCCGTCCAGGACGGCGTCCAGCTCCGCCACGGACCCGTGCCTGACCGGGATGCCACTGCTGCGCACGGAGGTCGGCACGTTGGCGTCCGGCAGCGCCGCCCGGATCGCCGGCTCGGCCTCGGCCATGACCTCCTCCGGTGTCCGGTAGTTGATGCTCAGCGAGGCCACCGTGGCCCGGTCGAGCCCGATCCGCTCCAGTCGCTCCGGCCAGGACTCCGTGAAGCCGTGCCTGGCCTGCGCCCGGTCCCCGACGATGGTGAAGCTGCGGGACGGGCAGCGCAGCACCAGCATCTGCCACTCCGCGTCGGTCAGCTCCTGGGCCTCGTCCACCACGATGTGCGCGAACGGCCCGGCGAGCGGCTCCGGGTCGGCCACGGGCAGCGCCGTCTCGTCGACCAGGGTGTCCTGGAGGTCGCTCCCGCGCAGCATCGTCACCGCGCCCTCGCCGTCGTCGTCGGCCTGGAGCAGGTCGCCGATGACGTCGGCCATGCGGGCGCGCTCGGCTGCGGTCGCGGCCTCCCGCCGGCGGCGGCGCCGCTCCGCCTCCGGATCGCCGAGCCGTTGCCGGGCGGCGTCCAGGAGCGGCAGGTCGGAGACCGTCCAGGCGTGCGGCGCGTCCTTGCGCTGGAGCGTGCGGACCTCCTCCGGTCCGAGCCAGGGCGCGCACATCCGCAGGTAGGCGGGCACCGACCAGAGGTCGCCGACCAGATCGGCGGGGTCGAGCAGCGGCCACGCGCGGTTGAGCGTCCCGGCCAGCTCCCGGTCCTGCCGCAGCGACCGGCGGAACAGTTCGGGCGAGACCTCCGCGTCCTCGCCCAGCCTGTCCATCAGGATCGTGGCCAGCTCCTCCCAGATCTGCTCGCGGGCCTCGTTGTGCGGGGTGCCCGGGTCCGGCGCGTCGAACGCGTCGGACCAGTCCTCGGCGCTCACCCACAGGTCGGCCCAGTGGGTGCTGACCTCCATGCCCTCCGTGGGCGGCTCCTCGTAGAACCGGACGGCCTTCTCGATCGCCCCCACCATGTCGGCGGAGGACTTCAGCCGGGCCGCCTCCGGATCGCTCTCGACCCCGGCCTTCGCCCCCTCCGCGACGAGGTCCCGCACGGTGCAGGTGCGCACCCCCTCCTCGCCGAGACTGGGCAGCACGTCGGCGACGTAGGCCAGGTACGGCTGGTGCGGGCCGACGAACAGCACGCCGCCGCGCCGGTGGCCGAGCCGGGGGTCGGAGTAGAGCAGGTACGCGGAGCGGTGCAGTGCGACGACGGTCTTGCCGGTGCCGGGGCCGCCGTCGACCACCAGGGCGCCCCTGGACCCCGCCCGGATGATGGCGTCCTGGTCGGCCTGGATGGTGGCCAGCACGTCCCGCATCCGGGCGGACCGGTTGCCGCCCAGGCCGGCGATGAACGCGGACTGGTCGTCCAGCGCGGCGTGCCCCTCCAGGGCCTCGGCGGTGAACACCTCGTCCCAGTAGTCGCCGATCCGGCCGCCGGTCCAGCGGTACCTGCGCCGGCTGGCCAGGCCCATCGGGTCGGCGTGGGTGGCCGCGAAGAACGGCTCGGCCGCGGGCGAGCGCCAGTCGACCAGCAGTCGGCGCCCCTCGCTGTCGGTGAGGCCGAGCCGCCCGACGTACACCGGCTCCGGGTCGTCCGCGTGGACGACCCGCCCGAGGCACAGGTCCAGGCCGAAGCGCCGCAGGGCGCGCAGCCGACCGGTCAGCCTGTGCACCTCGATGTCCCGGTCCATCGCCTCCCGGCCCAGACCGCCCGGGGCGCGGAGCAGCGCGTCGAGGCGGTCGGACAGCTCGGCGATCGACTGCTCCAGGCTCTCCGCGATCGCCGCGAAGTGCCGCTCGTCCTCGCCGATCAGCACCGGGTCGGCCTTGGCGGCGAGACGGGTGGGAAGGTCGAACGCCCTGGTCGTCGGGCGGTTCATGGCATCAACTCCGATCTGAGGCCTGCGATTGTGCGCCACCACAGGGGCCTTGCCGCAAGGCCCCCCATGCGCTATACGTTGAGAGTGGCAAGGGGTGGGTTCTCCCCCGCGCCATCCCCACCTCACCTCCGGCTCCGTTCCCGGCCTGTCCGACGACGCCCCGCTCCGCGTCGCCGACGACCGCCCGACGCCGCCGATGACCGCCCCGAATCGCTCCGCGCCTAGCCGAGGCCGTACCGCGACGGCAACCCCGGCTCACCCGGGAGGCTTACCGGCCGGCCGAGTTGGACCGCATCGGGTGGTGTCCGGGTGACGGCCTCCGGCACGGTTCGTTGGGTGTACGGCGAGGGTGGGTGCCCCGGTGGCGGGCAATTGCCGCCTCCCGCCGTGCGGCCCGAGCCACCGTCGGCCGCTCCGCACCGCGCCACCGATCCGAAGGGGTCCTGTCATGTCCGAACCATCTGCCACGCCGCAGTTCCCGAACAGCCCGACGGGCTCGGCCGACGGCACCTCGGCCGGACCCGCCACTCCCAAGAGCCTGCTGGAGCAGATGCAGGAACTGCTCGCCTCCGTCACCGCGGACCTCGCCGAACTCCAGGGTTCCGGCCCCGGGAGCGCCGGCTCCACCGCCTATCCGGCCGGCACGGACACCTCCGAAGCCTCGGAGGTGCCGGGCCCCAGGTAATCCGCCACCGGTTCGCCACCGGCTGGCCCGCCCTTCCCGGGCGGGCCACTGCCGTCCGGCGGGTCGCCGCCGAAGGGCGCGCCACCGGCACTCGGCGCACCGCCGGGCGGACCGGCTCCGTCCGGTGGATCGAGCCGGACCACCAGTAACGGCGCCCCGTCACCCGCCCGCACCCGTGCCGCCCCGCCGAGCGCCGCGGGCTCCGCCTCCCCGGCCCGGACCGCTGCCTCACGCAGCCGCCCGGTCAGGTCCTTGCACTCGGACACCGCGTCCACACCGTCGATGCAGGTCCAGTAGAGGCTCTCGGTGTCAGCCCCGCAGGCCAGCACCACCAGCGTCTCGCCGACCTCCCGGAGCAGCCCGTCGAGCGCCCCCAGGGCCGGTGCCAGGTCCCCGAGGTCGGTGAGCCGCGCGGCCCGGCCACCGCTCACCAGGGCGGCCCGGAGGACGGAGCGGTCCAGGCAGACCGCCGCGTGCGCTCCCGCCTCGGACAGCTGCTGCCCCAGCCCGGTGAGCTCGTCGTCCTCCGACTCCGCCAGCCTGGCGCCCACCGCCTCGGTGAGCAGCGCGGCCTGCCGCGCCTCGGCCAGCACGTCCGGTACGTGCCTGGCCTCGGCCAGGGCGTGCCGGGCCGTCTTGATCAGTCGCAGCGCCTCCATGGCCACCGCTCCCCTCGCTCGCTGTCGCCGTCGACCCGGACCGCCGGGAGGAGCGGTCCGAGTGGTGACGGCTGGTCACGGCGAAAGCGTGCGAGGAAGAGCGCGGACGCGCATCCGCGTTGTCAGAAGCTGTGGAAAAGTCGGGGGTTGTGGATAACTTCCGTCCCTCACAAGGGTTGGTCGTCCACATTCGAGTTGACGCCGGTCACATTTTCGGGAGCCCCGGCCACCTCGTCGGGGGCGCCAACCGCACTCCCGGAGGCCCCGGCCACGCCCTCGTCGGCGTCGGCCGCGTCCGCCGGCACCGGGAAGCGCAGCTCGTTCCGCTCGATCTTGGCCGCCAGGGCCTCCAGCGGATCCACCCCGACCGCCGTACAGAACTGCAACAGGTACGCCAGCACATCCGCGACCTCGTCGTGCACCCGGTGCCCGCGCTCCGGGTCGGACATCACCGCGGCCGCCTGCTCGGGCGTCAGCCACTGGAAGATCTCCAGCAGCTCCCCCGCCTCCACGCTCAACGCCGCCGCCAGGTTCTTCGGCGTGTGGAAGGGCTCCCACCGCCGGGCCGCCGCGAAGTCCGCCAACCGCTGCCGCAAGGCCTCCACGGTGGGCTCCGCCGGCCCCGTCATTCGTTCGCTCACCCCTCCAGGTCTACCGCATCGCGGCCCGCCGCCCCACCGTCCTCCGGAAAAGCCCCGCCCTCCGCGGGAGCCCCGGCCTCCGGAGCAGCCCCACTCGCCGGAGCGGCCCCGCCCGTCGGGGGCGCCCCGTCGCCGCCCCCGGATCCGGCCGGACCCTCCCCCGTCAGGGGAACCCCACCCGCTGCGGACGCCCCACCCGCCCCCTCCCCACGCCCGCACTGGACCGGCACCCGCGCCGTCTCCGGCCGCAGCACGGTGAACCCCGAGTCCGGGTCCCGCCTGCACTCGACCAGCACCACCCCGCCCCCGGACGCGTCGCCCAGCGCCTCGCGCGCCGCCGCCGGCTCCTGCAACGCCGCGACCACCCGCAGCTGGCTGCGCTCCGCCATGTCCCGCGCCAGCCGCAGCAGCGTGGCGGCCTGCTCGACGGAGAGCCCCGCGCCCAGGTCCTCGGCCAGCACCGTGAGCTGCCGGTGCGCCCAGGGCACCTCGGCGGCCACGTCGAGGTCGAGCACCCCGGCCCCGGTCAGCAGCACCGCGGCGAAGGCGAGGTGGCGCAGCATGCCGTCGGAGGCCTGGTCGGCCCCGGTGCGCCCGAGGACGCCCTCGTCGAAGACGGCGAGGACCCGCCGCACGCCCCCGCTCTCGCGCTCGGCCAGGGTGAGCCCGAGCAGCGGGTGCGGCGCGGCGGACTGCACGGCGCGCAGCAGCTGCCCGTACCGGCGCGGGCACTCGTTGCTCAGCCGGGCGATGACGGCGGAGACGTTGGCGGCGTTGCTGCGCAGCCTGGCCTGCGGGTCGGCCCTGGCCCAGCCGCGCATCAGCGCGGGGACGGGGTGCAGCGCGAAGACCTCGCGCAGCGCGGTGAGCAGGTCCTCGGTGGCGGCGAGGACGAGGCATTCGCCGGCCGACGAGCCCGCGACCCGCAGCGGCAGCTGCGCGGTGATCATCGTGCCGCTGGGGAACGGTGCCCGGATGTCGCCCTGGCGGGTGTCGTTGTGCCAGCAGACGTTGACCCGCCGGTTGCGGACGTCCTGCTCGCCGGTGTCCATCAGGGTCCGGCCGTCGAGGGTGAGCGACTCCCTGGCGATCCGGACCGGGCCGTCGGTGCGGATCACGACGTCGAGCCTGATCAGGCCGTGCGGCGAGCGGACGGTGCAGCCGAGGATGATCGCGTCCCGGCCGTGCGGGACGCACCCGTCCAGGCCGCCGCGGACGGGCACGGCGAGCGGGCCGGCGCGCTCGGGCAGCCCGTCCAGCGAGTCGGCGATCTCCTCGCCGAGGGCCAGCCGGGACAGCACGGCCAGCGCGTCGAGGGCGTTGGACTTGCCGACCCCGGCGGGCCCGTGCAGCACGGTGAGGGGCGCGAGCGGCAGGACCGCCCGCCGGTAGGACTTGAACGAGGTGAGCCGGAGCTCCTCGACGGTGGGGCGCGGCACGGGCGGTCGGCCCGGCCCCGGGGCGCCCGGTCGGAGGTGGGCCGGCCCTGCGGTCCTGGTGGCGTCGCGGTTCACCCGTCGGACGTTAGCCGCAGGCCGATCGGCAGAAACGTGCCTGCGTGGCAGATTCATCCCAACGTGGCGCTCAGCGCCGGTACGTGGCCACCGTCACCGAGGCCGTCACCTCGACCGGCTCCGGCAGCCCCGCGAGCGCGGCGCCGAGCCGCTCCGGGTCGGTGTGCCAGGCACTCGGCCCCATGCCGACGACGGTGCGCACGTCCTGCGGGCCGAGCCGCAGGGTGTACTCGACCTCCCGCCGCTCCACGGGCTCCAGGTACGGCCCGAGCTTCTCGTCGATCCGCCGCTGCTTCTCCTCGTCCACCGACAACAGCCCCAGTGCGTCGACGAGTTCGCGCAGGTGGCGGGCGGTCGGCGAGACCAGCAGCAGGGTGCCGCCGGGGCGCAGCACCCGGCGGATCTCGGGTCCGTTGCGCGGGGCGAAGACGTTGAGCATCAGCTCGGCCGAGGCGTCCCGCAGCGGCAGTGGCCGCCAGGCGTCGCACACCACGGCACCGATCCTGGGGTGCGCCCTGGCGGCGCGGCGCAGCGCGTACTTGGAGATGTCGAGGGCGGCGCCGGCCGCTCCGGGCAGGGCGTCCAGGACGTGCGCCAGGTAGTGGCCGGTGCCGGCGCCGAGGTCCGCGACCAGGCCGTGGGACTCACCGGAGACGGCCGCGGCACCCTCCGCCAGCGCGTCGGCGATCGGCCGGTAGTGCCCGGCGGCGAGGAAGTCCGCGCGGGCGGCGACCATCTCGGCGGTGTCCCCGGTGCCGGTGTGGGCGTCGCCGGCGAGGAGGCTGACGTAGCCCTGCTTGGCGAGGTCGAAGCTGTGCCCGGCCGGGCAGCGCAGGCTGCGGTCGTGCCGGGTGAGGGCCTGCGCGCAGTGCGGGCAGGCCAGGTAGCGCTCGATGTCCTGGAGCAAGGTTCCGTCTTCTCTCGCCGTACGCCCCGGCCGGTCGGGGCGCCAGCCAGCCTAACGACCCCGGCGGACCCGACGCCCCGACCCGCCCGTCCTGCCCCGGCCCGCCGTCCCGGCCGCACCCACAGCCCCGCCCGACGGCCCCTACCGGGCGCCCCCGGCGAGCCCGGACCCCGCGAGCCCCGGCTCCACGAGCCCCCGCCCCCGCTCCGCCCCGACCCGCAGCGCCAGCGCCACGAGCGCCTCCGGCGCGCCGGGCCGCCCGCGGACCCCGGGGAAGGCGTTGACGTCCACGATGACCGGCTCGGCGGGCCCGTCGAGCAGGTCGACCCCGTACACGTCGAGCCCGAACACCTCACCGACGCGCAGCGCGAGCGCGGCCCGCGCGGCCGGCGGCTCCCAGTCCTCCGCCCGCCCCGACTTCCCGGTGCCGGTGGCGAGTTCGGAGCGCCGCCGGGCCGCGAACACCTGCCCGTCGACCACCCACAGCTTCTGGTCCCAGCCGGTCCCGGGGACGAACGGCTGGGTGACGACCGGCTCCTCGGCCCAGTGCTCGGCGAGTTCGCGCAGCCGGTCCGGCCCGTCCACCCTGGCGACCAGGTCGTGCCGCCTGCTGTGCCGGCTCTTGACCACGAACGGGTAGGCCGGACCGGCGAGTCCGCCCAGCGGCCCGGCGGCGGCCGTGTCCGCGAAGGGCAGCCCGGCGGCGCGCGCCAGGCCGGCCATCCTCACCCGGTCCTGGCACAGCTCGGTGGCCGCCGCCGAGTTGACCACCGGAGCCCCGCGCCGCTCCAGCTCCGCCGCCAGCGCCAGCGCCTGCGGCGTGCGGGCCTTGAGCAGGTAGACGTCGGCCGGCCCGGCCACCGGCCCGGCGGGCGGCACGGCCACCACCTCGTGCCCCCGCCTCACCAGCAGCCCGGCGGCCGCCGCCAGCACCGGGTGCCCCGGGTCTCCGGTGATCAGCCCGATCCTCACAGCAGTTCCCCCTCACCGAAACCGAGCTGCCCGTACGG
>NZ_MSJQ01000322.1 GCF_014596515.1 Streptomyces sp. CBMA156 | reverse complement strand
GAGCACCGCGCGGCGGCGGTCGGCGCGCAGCAGCGCGGCGAGCGCGGAGAGCACGACACCCACCGAGAGCCAGATCGGCGGCACCCCGGCGCCGCCCGGGTTGACCGTCAACAGGCCGGCCGCGCTCGCGCCGGTGCCGTGCAGGCCGGGCAGCCCGGCCTCCAGCAGCAGCCACTGCGGGTGCGACAGCACCTGGAGCGACCACGGGGCCAGGACGGCCACCGGCACCGCGAGGATCACCAGGACGCGCAGGCCGAGCAGCCGCAGCGCGGCGCCGCCGGAGCCGAAGGCGCCGCCGCGCAGCACCGCGACGACCAGCATCGCCAGGCAGAGCGGCACCGCGAGCGCCCACGTTATCGGGACGAAGGCGGTGGCCAGGGTGAGCAGCAGGACGGTCATCCAGACCGGGCGCCAGCCCGGGCGGGCGCCCTTGGCCGCGCTCTCGGCACGGATGCCGAGGCCGGCCGCGATGGCGGCGGCGCGGGCGAGCGGCGGCAGCAGGACGGCCAGCACCGCGGTGCCGATCCGGCCCTGGGCGAGCGCGCCGGTCGCGGCGGGCAGCAGCGCGTAGGTGGCGCTGGCCCAGGCGCGGACCAGCTTGGAGTCCAGCAGCGGACGGGACACCAGGTAGGCGCTGACCGCGGACAGCGGGACGGCGAGCACCACGATCAGGGTGAGCGCGAGGTCGGCGTGGTCGAACAGCAGCCAGGAGAGCACCGCGAGCACGCCGAGGTACGGCGGTGCCGCGGCGGCGGAGCCGGTGCCGACCGGGTGCCAGGCGTCCGCGTACATCGACCAGAGGCCGCCGGCGCCGTCGGCCGCGGGCAGCAGGGCGCCGCCGAACAGCTCGCCGCCGCCGAGCAGGCTGCGGCAGGCGACCAGCGCGAACACCAGCAGGGCCGCGAACAGCACCGGCGCCGGGCGCCGGGCGAGCTTCCTGACCAGTGCGAACTGCTCGACGACCAGGTCCTCGGCGTCCTCGTCGCCGCCGGCCTCGGCCGAGCCGTGCCGGCCGCCGGTGTCGTCGCCGCCCCCTATCCCGAGCGAGCCGACGACGCCCTCGACCGCCAGCCGGGTGGTGGCGCCGGGGGCGGGGAAGAGCGTGCGGTCGTCCAGGGCGTCCGCGGCCCTGGACCTGGCCCGGCGCTTGCGGGCGGCCAGCAGCCTCGGGAAGCGGACGAGTTCGTGGCCGAGGCCGGCGAGTTCGTCGAAGGCCTGGCGCGGGTCCTTGCCGAGCAGGTTGGTGACGGCCCGCAGCAGGGTGCCGAGCACCAGCCGCAGCAGGACGTAGGGGAAGAGCGCGCCCTTGCAGTTGGTGAGCAGGGTGTAGACCGCGCCGGCCTTGTCCACCCGGTGCGGGTGGGCGGGGCCGCAGTCGATCGCGCGGCGCTCGCGGGCGGCCGCCTCGGCGTGCCGCAGCACGGCGTCGGGGGCGACCACCACACGGTGGCCGGCGGCGTTGACCCGCCAGCAGAAGTCGGTGTCGTCCCGCATCAGCGGGAGGGCCTTGTCGAAGCCGCCGAGTTCCTCGAAGACGTCCCGGCGCACCAGCATGCCCGCGCTGGAGACGGCGAGCACCGGGCGGACCTGGTCGTGCTGGCCTTGGTCCTGCTCGCGGCGGTCGAGTCCGGTCCAGCGGCGGCCGGAGTGGGCGATCGTCACGCCGACCTCGAGGAGCTGGCGGCGGTCGTACCAGCTGCGCAGCTTGGGGCCGACCACGGCGGCGCTGGGGGTGGAGTCGGCGACCTGGAGCAGCCTGCGCAGCGCGTCGGTCTGCGGCTCGCAGTCGTCGTGCAGCAGCCAGAGCCACTCGACCGGCCGGGTCTCGCGCGGGCCGCTGCGGCCGAGGTCGTCCTCCTGGGCGAGCGGGTCGCCGTAGTCGTCCCAGCCGCCGGTGACCGGGTCGTACCCGGAGGGGTCGAGCCGGTACGGGAGGTCCTCGGGGCGCAGCGGCGGGCTGTTGAACACGGCCTCGGCGACGGCGGTGCCGAAGCCGGCCCGGCGGCCGAGGACCAGCGGGCCGCTCTCCGGCAGCCAGTCGGAGAGGGTGTCCGCGAGCAGGTGCGGGGAGTTGTCGGTGGAGCCGGTGTCGACCGCGAGGATCCGCTGGACCTGACGGTCCTGACCGAGCAGGCCGGCCAGTGCCCGCGGCAGCCAGCGGGCACCGTCGTGCGAGACGATCACGGCGGTGACCAGGTGGCGCGGATAGGCGGGCGGCCGGGAAGCGGTGGAGCCGCTCTGGTGGCTGTAGACGGTCATCGCGTGCGCGGGCCCCAGTTCTCGGTGGACACAGCCGGTGAACGGCAACCGGATGGCGCACCACACTAACGGCTCCGGATGGCCGGTTCGTCCGGGGTGTGCGTGCGGAGACGGTGAAGGGGGCTCCGGGAACACGAAAGCGCCCCACCACCGCGGTGAGGCGCCCGTACAGCTGTGCGGTTGTCCCTCGTTGTCGGAGGGTCAGCGGGGGTCAGGGGCCCGCCCCGGTCAGACCGCGCTCTTCTTGAGCCGACGGCGCTCGCGCTCGGAGAGGCCGCCCCAGATGCCGAAGCGCTCGTCATTGGCGAGGGCGTACTCCAGGCACTCCGACCGGACCTCGCAGGCGAGGCAGACCTTCTTCGCCTCCCGAGTCGAGCCGCCCTTCTCGGGGAAGAAGGACTCGGGGTCGGTCTGGGCGCACAACGCGCGCTCCTGCCAACCGAGTTCCTCCTCGTCCTCCGTGATGCCGTCCCCGATCAACAGCTCAAAGAGCTCGCTCATCTGGCGCGCCTCCTCTGCCCCTACTTGGCGTCCCCGTGGTTGCCGTTGCCTCGTGCGGCTGACGACACGAGTGAAATTACAGTTGCGTCACTCTGGCTCAGTCAAGCCGAGCTCTGGTATTGGGGCCGGGATTCACTCCCTGGCACCAAGCCGTTACGAATAGTGTACATATCCGGACACATCGGGCCTTCAGCCTCAAGGTCCCGAACGATGCCGAACCATCCGCAACCATTCGCCAGGTGACGCTCGGTCACCGCCACGGGCCGGTCATCGGCCTGCTTTCCCGGCGATCTTCCCATCGAAACATAGAGAGTGATGAATCACCCCATCCGGGCAAGATCCGGACTTAACCCACTCGAATGCCGCATCCTTCGGTTTGACACCGCCCCTCCGGATGCGGTGTCCTTTTCTCTATGTCAGAGTTCGCCAGCCCCCGGAGCGGTTCCACCCTCCGCCGTGCCGTGAACTCTTGTTGTCGCCTCTGCTCCTGCTGTATCTAGGCGCCCGCGTCCCACCGCGCGCCGCCCCCAGGAAGCACAGAGGCCGCCCGCGATTCCCGTCCCAGGACATCCCGGATCCGGCTGATCCCGACGCCAGCCGACTCCTCCGAGGACGACTCCCGTGCGCATGATCCGCATCCGCAAGCGGAACCGCGACCGCAACAAGCTCGCCCGCCGTGGCCCCGCCACCGTCCGTACCGGCACCCCCGCCGACGCCAGGACCCGCCAGTGGGCCGACGGCCTCAGCGACGTCTCCATCGCCGGCGACCCGCTCGCCTTCCCGCACCTGGCCCGCACCGACCTGCCGGCCCACCCCACCACCGTCGCCGGGTACGCCCGGCTGGTGCGCGAGATCGCCGCCGACCGCGCCCGCTGGGAGCCGCTGGTCCGCTACGACGCGCTGACCCGCTGGTACGCCCGGCTGGAGACCGGCCCCGGCTACGAGGTCTGGCTGCTCAGCTGGCTGCCCGGCCAGTCCAGCGGCTTCCACGACCACGGCGAGTCCTCCGGCGTGATGAGCGTCGTCGAGGGCGAGCTGACCGAACGCTCCCTCACGCACGCGGGCGAGGGCGCCCGGGTCCTGCGGCCCGGCGGGCAGCGGGTGTTCTCCTCCGGCTACCTGCACGAGGTGGTCAACGGCGCACTCGAACCCGCCGTCTCCATCCACCTCTACACCCCCGGCCTGACCGAGATGAACCAGTACGGCGCCACCGCCGTCCCCGAGCAGCACCCGGAGCGGCAGGACCGGGCCGGGACGCACTGATCACGGCCTGACGGGACGTCCGACCGTGGCAGGATGAACCACATGCGCATCGTGGCACTGGCAGGCGGAATCGGCGGAGCGCGCTTCCTGCGCGGACTCCGCGCGGCGGTCGGACCGCAGGACGAGATCACCGTGATCGGCAACACCGGTGACGACATCCACCTCTACGGCCTCAAGGTCTGCCCCGACCTCGACACCGTGATGTACACCCTCGGCGGCGGCATCCACGAGGAACAGGGCTGGGGCCGGACCGACGAGACCTGGTCGATCAAGGCCGAGATGAAGGAGTACGGCGTCGGCCCCGAGTGGTTCGGGCTCGGCGACCGCGACTTCGCCACCCACCTCGTGCGCAGCCAGATGCTCACCGCCGGGTACAGCCTCAGCCAGGTCACCGAGGCGCTGTGCGTGCGCTGGAAGCCCGGCGTGCGGCTGCTGCCGATGAGCGACGACCGGGTCGAGACCCACGTGCGGATCACCGACGAGCAGGGCAGCCGGGCGGTCCACTTCCAGGAGTACTGGGTCAGGCTGCACGCCGCGGTGGACGCCGAGGCGATCGTCCCGGTCGGCGCGGACACCGCCAAGCCCGCGCCCGGCGTGCTGGAGGCGATCGCCGAGGCGGACGTCATCCTCTTCCCGCCGTCCAACCCGGTGGTCTCGATCGGCACCATCCTGGCCGTCCCCGGCATCCGGGAGGCGATCGCCGGCGCGTCCGCGCCGGTGGTCGGGCTCTCCCCGATCATCGGCGGCGCGCCGGTGCGCGGCATGGCCGACAAGGTGCTCGCCGCGGTCGGCGTCGAGGCCACGGCGGAGGCGGTGGCGCTGGACTACGGCAGCAGGACGGCACCGCGGAGCGGTCCGGGCGAGGGCGGCGGCGGGCGACGGGCCGGCCTGCTCGACGGGTGGCTGGTGGACACCGTCGACGAGGCCTCGGTGGCCGCCGTCGAGGCCGCCGGGATCTCCTGCCGGGCCGTCCCGCTGCTGATGACCGACGTCGAGGCCACCGCGGGGATGGCGCGTACGGCGCTGGCCCTGGCGGAGCAGGTACGGAAGTGACCGCCTCGCTGGAGATCCTGGCGGTCCCTGGTATCCCCGAGGTCGAGGCCGGGGCGGACCTTGGCGAGCTGCTCGCCAAGGCGGGGACCTACCGGGACGGCGACATCCTGCTGGTCACCTCGAAGATCGTCAGCAAGGCCGAGGGCCGGCTGCTGCACGCCGCCGACCGCGAGGACGCGATCGACGCCGAGACCGTCCGGCTGGTCGCCCGGCGCGGACCGGTCCGGATCGTCGAGAACCGCAACGGCTTCGTCATGGCCGCCGCCGGCGTCGACGCCTCCAACACCGCCCCCGGCACCGTACTGCTGCTGCCCGAGGACCCGGACGCCTCCGCCCGGGCGCTGCGGGCCCGGCTCCGGCAGCTCACCGGCCGCCGGCTCGCCGTCCTCGTCACCGACACCTTCGGACGGCCCTGGCGCAACGGGCTGACCGACGTGGCGATCGGCGCCGCCGGGCTCGCCGTCCTGGAGGACCACCGGGGACGCACCGACAGCCACGGCAACACGCTGGAGATGACCGTCACCGCGACCGCCGACGAACTCGCCGCCGCCGCCGACCTGGTGAAGGGCAAGGCCACCGGCGTCCCGGTGGCGGTCGTGCGCGGGCTCGGACACCTGGTCACCGCCGAGGACGGCGAGGGCGTCCGGCCACTGGTCCGGTCCTCCGTGGACGACATGTTCCGGCTCGGCACCTCCGAGGCGCTGCGGCAGGCCGTCACCCTGCGGCGCACCGTCCGCTCCTTCACCGCCGAGCCGGTCGACCCGGCCGCCGTCCGGCGGGCCGTCGCCGCCGCCGTCACCGCGCCCGCCCCGCACCACACCACCCCGTGGCGGTTCGTGCTGCTGGAGTCGGCGGACACCCGGGTACGGCTGCTCGACGCGATGCTCGCCGCCTGGCAGCGCGACCTGCGCGAACTCGACGGCTGGGACGAGGCGAAGATCGCCCGGCGCACCGCCCGCGGCGACGTGCTGCGCGACGCGCCGTACCTGGTGGTGCCCTGCCTGGTGACGGACGGATCGCACGACTACCCCGACCCGCGCCGGGCCACCGCCGAACGGGAGATGTTCACCGTCGCCGCGGGCGCCGCCGTGCAGAACCTGCTGGTCGCCCTCACCGGCGAGGGCTACGGCTCCGCCTGGGTCTCGTCCACCATGTTCTGCCGCGACACCGTGCGGGAGGCACTGGACCTGCCGGCCGGCTGGGACCCGATGGGCGCCGTCGCCGTCGGCCGCCCCGCCGAACCGCCGAAGGCCCGGCCGGAGCGGGGTGCCGACGCGTTCGTCGTGGTCCGCTAGGGATCAGAGGCCGCGGTAGACGTCGCGGCGGTTGCCGACGTGGACGACGAGGATCAGCAGTACCTCACCACGGACCTGGTAGACCACGCGGTAGTCGCCCACTCGGAGCCGGTAGAGGCCGTCGTTGCCGGACAGCTTCTTGACGTCGGGTCCGTCGGCGAACGGGTCGTCCCCCAGCGCGGTGAGTGCCGTGAGGATGCGCATCGCCGCCAGCTGACCGATCGCACGCAGCTGACGCCGGGCGTGCGGGGAGAACCCGAAGGCGTACTTCACGCAGCGTTCCCGGCGGAGTCCTCCGGCGAACCGAACAGGTCCACCAGCAGCTCGGCCATGGTGATGACCGGTTCGTCCAGGTGCTTCCGCGCCTCACGGGCCAGGAGTTCGTCCTCCGCCTCCTCTATGGCGTCGAGGACCTCGATCGGCACGACCGCCCCGACGCGCTCGCCCTTGCGCGTGATCACCGTGATCTCGCCGGCCTCGGCCTGGGTGACCACCTCGGCGAGGCGCGCGCGCAGTTCCCGGATGTTCAGTGCCTCAGTCATGACTCAAGCGTACACATCGGGGTGTACGCACGGCGGGGCTTTCCGGTCAGCGGTGGCGGTGGTCGTTGGGGGTCAGGCGGGGGCCGTAGCGGGGGGCGCGGGCGCCGGTGGCGAGCAGGAGGCGGCAGATGCGGTGGCGCTGGGGGCGGTAGGGCTCCAGCAGGGCGAGCATCTGGTCGTCGTCGCTGCGGGGGCGGCCGGCCAGGGCCCAGCCGACCAGGTCGGGCAGGTGGAAGTCCCCGACGGAGACCGCGTCCGGGTCGCCGTTGCTGCGTTGCAGGGTCTCGGCGGCCGTCCAGACGCCGATGCCGGGAACGGCGGTGAGACGGGCGAAGGCCTCCTCGTGGCCCATCGCCGAGGCCTCCTCCAGGCGCGGGGCCAGCCGCACCGCGCGCACGATCGTCGCGGAGCGCTTCGGGTCCACGCCCGCCCGGTGCCACTCCCAGCTCGGCAGCAGCGCCCACTCGCGGGCCGACGGGGCCACCCGCATGCCCTCGGCCGGGCCCGGCGCCGGGGTGCCGAAGTCCCGCAGCAGGGTGCGCCACGCGCGGTAGGCCTCGTCGGTGGTGACCTTCTGCTCCAGGATCGCCGGGACCAGCGACTCCAGCACCAGGCCGGTCCTGGTCAGCCGGACCCCGGCGGTACGGCGCTGGGCGTCCCGCAGCGGGCCGGGCGGCAGGACCAGCGCCTCCGGGGCGTCCTCGGCGCCGAGCAGGGCGGGGAGGCGGTCGAGGAGCCAGTCGGCGCCCGGGCCCCAGGCGCTCGCCTCGACCTCGCCGGTCCCGGGGTGCGGCCGCACCCGCAGGGTGCCGATGCCGGCCGGGGTGCGGGAGGCGCGCCAGACGGCCCCGTCGCCGGTGCTGCGGTACGCCGGATCGGCAGGGCCGCGGCGCAGCGGGAGCAGGGTGCGGGCGACGTCCAGCGGGAAGGCCGGGCGCCAGCGCCGTGCTGCTTCCACTGCCGTCGCCTCCCGGGTCGCCTCCGGACATGAACGATACGCGGGGGGTCGGACAGGCCCGTGGGTCGCGAGCGGGGCCGCGGCGGAGGGGCGCTGACCCGGCCGGGTCAGCGGGTCTGGAGGCGGGCCGCCGCGGCGCGGAGCTCGGGGAGGCGGGCGTAGAGGGCCTTGCCCGGGCATTCGGTGTCGAAGGCGTCGCGGTGGCCGGAGACGGCGTCGAAGTCGACGGCGGTGCCCTCGGGGTAGCGACTGCCGTCGGACCCGGAGGTGAGCCTGGTGCGGCCGTCGGCGGGCCGGGCGGCGAGGCCGAGCTTCCAGGCGGCGACGGCGGCGAGGCCGGCGAGCAGGGGCCGGGGCGGCTGGTCGCCGACGTAGGTGCCGATCGCGGCGACGCCGGCGGAGTCGGTGTTGAAGCCGAGGGTGTGGGCGCCGTGGACGGGCAGTTCGACGCCGCCGGCACGGCCCTCGTAGACGGTGCCGCAGCGGTCGACCAGGAAGTTGTAGCCGATGTCCCGCCAGCCGCTGGTCTTCACGTGGTACTGGTAGATCGCCCGGATCACCCGGGGGGCGTCGGAGCAGGCGTAGTCGGTGGCGGTGTGGTGGACGAAGACCTCGCGGACCGGGCCGGTGTACTCGAAGCCCTGGTCGCGCAGTGACTCGTCGGCGCCCCAGCCGGCCCGGGTGACGATGGCCGGACGCGGAGCCCGCCCCTTGACCGGCCCGGCGGGCGGCCCCGTCTGCGGCTCGCCGAACGGCGGC
>NZ_MSJQ01000321.1 GCF_014596515.1 Streptomyces sp. CBMA156 | reverse complement strand
ACCGCGGCGAGTTCCTCGAAGAAGGCGGCCGCGATCGCCTCGGTCACGGAGTCCTGGAGCACCGGCCCGCCGGGCGTCCGGCGGGTGGGCGTCCGGCGTGCGGGCTGCTCGGGGGCGCCGGGGGGCGGGGGCCGGGGCGCGGGTCTTCGAGGGCGACCTCTTCACGGCGGTGCCCGCCGGGTTGCGCGGCCGGGTGGACGTGCTGATCGCCAACGTGCCGTACGTGCCGACCGGTGACCTCGGCCTGCTGCCGCCCGAGGCGCGGCTGCACGAGGCCAGGCCGGCGCTGGACGGCGGGGCGGACGGGCTGGACGTGCTGCGGCGGGTGGTCGCCGAGGCGCCGCGGTGGCTGGCGCCCGGCGGGTCGCTGCTGTTCGAGACCAGCGAGCGGCAGGCACCCGCGGCCCTCGCGGTGACCGGGGCGGCCGGGCTGGTGGCGCTGGAGATCCGGCAGGAGGACCTGGACGCCACCGTGGTCACCGCGACCAGGCACTGAACAGCCGCGTCGCGAAGGGGACTTCGGGATCGACCGGAGCCCGGCCACCGCACCCCCGTGACGGTGGCCGGGCCCGGCCGGTCAGAGGTGGGTGCCGTACACGTGGTCGACCGGGATGGTGAGGAGCACCCGGCGGTCGGTGACCATCGCCTGGCGGTACTCCGCCCAGTCGGGGTGCTCGCCGGCGGCGCGGCGGTAGTAGTCCACGAGCGCCTCGACCTCGGGGCCCCCGGGGTCGGTGCCGGGACCGGTGAGGGCCGCCACGCCCTCGGCGGTGACCCACGAGCGGCCGTCGGGGCCGGTCACCTCCAGGCTGGCCCTCGGGTCCCGGCGCAGGTTGACGGTCTTGGCCAGTCCGTCCCGGGTGGAGATCAGGAGGGCGTTCGCCTCCCGGTCGTAGAACGGCAACACGGGGGAGAGCTGCGGCCGGCCGTCCGCCTTGATGGTGGCGAGGACGCCCAGGCGGCTCTGTGCGAGCAGCGCGTACGGATCGAAAGGTGTGGCGGTCATGGGAGCATGATCGACCTTCACACCGGTGTGAAGGCAAGGCCGCCACGCGGGCCGGGTGTGCGGGGGCCGGAACTCTCCGGGCATTGTCGGTGGCGGCTGGTACGTTCCCGCGCATGAGCAATCACGTGCCCTTCACGGGTGGGGAGAAGGAAAGCCTGCACGCGGCGCTGGACCGGCACCGCGACGCGGTGCTGTGGAAGCTGGAGGGGCTGGACGACGAACAGCTGCGCCGCCCGATGACGCCTTCGGGGACGAACCTGCTGGGGCTGGTGAAGCACCTCGGCGGCGCCGAACTCGGCTGGTTCCGGGAGGCGTTCGGCCGGGAGAGCGGACCGCAGCCGTTCGACATCGAGGCCGACGAGGCCTCCGACATGCGGGTGGAGCCGCACGAGTCGACGGCCGACATCCTGGCGTTCTACGCGCGGGCCAGGGCCGGTGCCGACGAGGTGATCGGCGAGCTCGCGCTGGACGACCTCGGCACCTCCTGGTCGGGCAACACCGTGTCGCTGCGCTGGGTGCTGATCCACATGACCACGGAGACGGCGAGGCACGCCGGGCACCTGGACATCCTGCGCGAGCTGATCGACGGCGGGACGGGGGACCACGACCGGAGCTGACCTGGCCGGCCCGCCTCAGTCCGCAGCCTGCACTGTCCCGTTCCGGACGGCCCGGGCCAGCGCCCGTGCCGTGCGCCGGACGTCGGCCTCCGTGGTGCGCCAGTTGCTGAACGCCGCGCGCAGCGCGGGGCGGCCGGCGTAGCGGGTCGGGGTGAGGAAGGCCTCGTCGGACAGTCCGGCGGCGAGCGCGGCGAGCCGCTCCGGGGTCGGGTCCGTCGTCAGGGTGAAGCAGACGACGTTCAGCCGCACCGGGGCGAGCAGTTCCAGGCCCTCGGTCCGGGCGACCTCCGCGCCGAGCGCCCGGGCGCCGGCGATGCAGCGCTCCACGATCTCCCGCTGCCCGGAGCGGCCGTACGCCCGCAGGGTGAACCAGGCGGCGAGGGCGCGCAGCCGGTGCGAGTTCTCCGGCGTGAGGTGGACCAGGTCGGGGTGTTCTCCGAGAGGGCCGAGGTAGGCGGCGGCGTTCCGGAACACCCGGGCCTGGAGGTCGGGGCGGCGGGTGAACTGCACGGCGCTGTCGTACGGCACGTTGAGCCACTTGTGCAGGTCGACGCAGACCGAGTCGGCGAGGTCCAGCCCGGCCACCAGCTCCGCGTGCTCCGGCGACAGCGCGGCGAACGCGCCGAACGCGGCGTCCACGTGCAGCCAGAAGCCGTAGCGCTCGCGCAGGGCGGCGATCGCGCGCAGGTCGTCGAAGTCGACGGTGTTGACGGTGCCCGCGTTGGCCACCACGACGCACGGCCCGTCGGCCTCGGCCAGCGCCCGCTCCAGCGCGGCCACGTCCACCGCCTCCCGGCCGGGCAGCACGGGCACCGTGCGCAGCGCCGCCCGGCCCAGGCCGAGTACCGACAGCGCCTTGGCGACGCTGGAGTGCGCGCTGCCGGACAGCACCCGGACGCGGCCCAGCGCGCCGGCCCCGTCCTCGGCGACGTCGACGCCGAGCCGCTCGCCCAGCCACTCGCGGGCGACGGCCAGCCCGACCGTGTTGGACATCGTGGCGCCGCTCACGAAGGTGCCGTGGTGCGTCGCCGAGAGCCCGAACAACTCGCGCAGCCAGCCGACGGTCTCCCGCTCCAGCTGCTGACCGGCCGGGTCCAGCGAGGAGTTGGAGTTCTGGTCGTAGGCCGAGGTCAGCCAGTCGCCGGCGAGTGCGGCCGGCGTCGCGCCGCCCGTCACGAAGCCGAAGTAGCGCGGCCCGGCGCTCGCCGACAGCCGTGGCTCCCAGCGCTCCGCGAACTCGGCCAGCGCGGCCCGTGCGCCGCCGCCGTCCTCGGCGAGCCCGGCCCCAGCCGGTGGCTCCGGGTGCGGGACCACGGGCCGCTCGTCGAGGCCGGCCAGGAAGGCGAGCGCCCGCTGCCGGGTCTCCTCCAGGACGTCGGGCAACCGGCCGAGATCGGCGGCGAGTTCGGGGTGCATGCTGGTTCTCCGTTGATCGACAGTGCGGCCGAGGCTAACGGCAGGGGGCGGCGGAGTCCCGGTCCAATCCGGCCCGGGTGGCCCGCGTCGGGTTCTCCGCCCCAGGGCTCGTCTTCAAACCCCCGCCTGCGGGGGTTTGAAGACGAGCCCTAGCAGAAAGTCCGGCGGCCCCGGAGCGAATCCCGAAGGAACTCACATCCTTCGACTCAAAACAATCCCTGATGGGCATTTTCCGTCGGCCTCTTGACCGCTCCGGAGCCATCGGATGATGATCACCGTGCACCGCGAACGAGCAGATGTTCCATGGTCGGACGGATTTTCGATCCGAGACTTCAGGGAGGTGCAGGGCTGTGCGTTCCACCACCGCTCCAGGGGCGGCCCCCGTCGCGCCGGGCCGCCTTCCGCTGCTGGGCCACCTGCCACAACTGGCCGTCAGACGAGTGGAATTCCTGCAATCGGTCAGGGCGCGCGGCGAGATCGTCAGGATATTCCTCGGCAATCGGCCGGTGTACCTCCTGAACTCGCCGGAGGCCGTCCACGACGTCATGGTGACCCAGGGGCGGAAGTTCGGCAAAGGGCTGCTGTTCGACGTCGCCAGGCCATTCATCGGCAACGGCATCATCACCTCCGAGCGGGATTTCCACCGGCGCCAACGGCGCGCCCTCCAGCCCGCCTTCCACCGGGACAGCATCGCCGGGTGCGTCAGCACGATGACCGGCATCGCCGAGGAACAGGTGTCGTCCTGGCGCCCGGGCGAGGTGATCGCCATGGACCTGGTGCTGCGCCGGATGATGACGGCCATGCTCGTCTCGACCCTGTTCAGCACCGAACGGCCGGACGGCGCGGCGGCCGTGGCCGAACTGGGGGAGCGGGTCGCCGAGCACCTGACCACCGTCATGCGCGGGGTCTTCGTCGGCACCCTGCTGCCCGCGTCGGTCGCCTCCTCGCCGTTGCTGGGGCACCGCAGGTACCTGTCCGCGGCGGCGGCACTGCGCGAACTCGCGGACGACGCCGTCCGGCAGGCCAGGCGGGACCCGGGCGACGGCGGCGACCTGCTGTCCGTCATGTTCGCCGGCACCCCGGGGAATCCGCAGGGGATGACCGACGTGGAGGCCCGCGACGAGCTGCTGTCCCTGCTCATGGCCGGCGCCGAGACCACGTCCACCACCCTGGCCTGGGCGCTCCACGAGATCGGCCGGCGCCCCGAACTCACCAGGCGGATCAAGGCCGAGTGCGACGCGCTGCCCGACGGCGCCCTGCCCGGCGCGGCGACGCTCCCCTTCACCGAGCGGTTCCTGCGCGAGGTGCTCAGGCTGCACCAGCCCAGCTGGCTGCTCATGCGGCGCGCCCTGGAGCCGGTACGGGTCCGCGGGGCCGACCTCCCGCAGGGGGCCGAGCTGATCTACAGCGCCCTGACGATGCACCGGGACCCGGCGTACTACCCGGACCCGCTGCGGTTCGACCCGGACCGGTGGCTCGACCGTACCGAGCGGGACCTCCCGGCGGGCGCCTACGTCCCGTTCGCCCTGGGCAACCGGAAGTGCATCGGGGACCACTTCGCGATGACCGAGATGCTGGTCGCCCTGCGCTCGATCGTCTCGCGGTGGCGACCCCGGCCGGTCGCGGGGCACCGGGTGCGACCGGTGGTCCACGCGCTGATCCGGCCCAACGCGCTGCCCATGCGCGTCTCACCCTGGCCGGCCGGCTGAACCGGCCCCGTTCCCGGAGGTGCGCCACACCATGACATCGACGGCAGAGACCCTCGCCGCAGGCCCGGGCCCGGCCCCGGGCCCGTCCGCCCCGGCCGCCGATCCGGGCGTCCCCTTCCCGCGCCGGATCAGTCCGGACTTCCGGGACGCCCACGACCGCCACCTCGCCTGGCCGCGGTCCTTCGGCTTCCTGTCCACGGAGGCCGAGCGGGCCCACCACCTCAAGGGCCAGTTCCCGCTGATCGCGGCCATGTTCTACCCGAACGCGACCGGAGCCGAACTGGACCTCGGCGTCGACCAGCAGAGCTGGTACTTCCTGTTCGACGACGCGCTCGACGAACGGTGGGGCGAGTCGCCCGAGCGGGTCCGCAACGTCGTCGGACTCGTCCGGGAGGGCGTCACCGGCGCCGCGTCCCCGCTGCCGCTGGCCGCCGCCTTCGCCGACATGCGGCGGCGCAGCTGCCAGGACATGCCCGAGGACTGGATCCGGCGGTCGGCGGCTCACTGGACCTCCTACCTGGAGCACCACGTCCACGAGGCGCACAGCCGGCAGGCCGGCACACCCATGCCGCTGAGCACGTACCTGCGGGTGCGGCGCCACACCATCGGGGTCGCACCCGTCGTCGACCTCGCCGAACGGCTGTCCTCGTGCGTCCTGCCGGACCACCTGTACGCGCTGCCGCACCTGTCGGTCATGCGCGAGATGACGAAGACCTTCATCATCTGCGACAACGACCTCGTCTCCCTGGACAAGGACGAGGCGCTGGGGGAGCGGAACAACCTGGTGCTCTGTCTGGAACGGGACCACGGGCTCTCCCGGCCGCGGGCGGTCGACCGGGCCCTGCGCCGCCGGGCCGAAGCGCTGGAGCTGTTCACCGGCGCCCACCGGGCCCTGCTCGACGCCACCTCGGCCGGCCACCTGGACCCGGCCGAGCGCGACCTGCTGCACCGCTACTGCACGGAGGCGCTGCAGACGACCATCCGCGGCGCCCACGACTGGCACCACGCCTCCACCCGATACCACGGGTAGGGCGGCCAAGGGCGGGCCGGAGCGACCTCCGGCAGGGGGCGCGCCCCCGCGTCCCCCGCGCCTCCCGCGCCTCCCGTCCCTCGACCGCGTGCCCGGACCGATCCAGCTGAGGAGCCCGCACCATGCCCGACCACCGCCCGGCGTCCTTCGTCGCCTCCGAACGGGACCTCACCTGCCCGTTCGACCCGTCGCCCGACCTCCGCCGGATGACCGGGACGGACGGCCTGCCACGGCTGCGGGTGTCCCACCCGGTGCGCGGCGGGATCGAGGCCGTCGTCATCACCCGGTACGCCGACGTCCGGGCCGCCTTCGCGGAGGAGCGCCTGGTGACGGGCGACGGCATCGACCCGGCACTGCCGCGCACCCTGTTCAACCATCCGGGGTTCCTGCCCGCCTACAGCGGCCCCGAGCACGCCCGGCTGCGCCGGATGCTCACCGGCAGCTTCACCGTGCGCCGGGTCGAGGGGCTGCGGCCCGCGATCGAGAGGATCGTCGCCGACCACCTCGACGCCATGGCGGAGCGGGGGCCGGTCGTCGACCTGGTCGAGGCGTTCACCCTGCCCATCCCGTCGCTGGTGATCTGCGAGCTGCTCGACGTCCCGTACGGGACCAGGGCGATGTTCCAGCGCTGCTCCCAGGTGATCATGGACGGGACCGCCGACGCCGCACAACTGGTCGCCGCCTCGGAGGAGTTGAACGCGGCGATGGCGGACATCGTCGCCCGCAACCGGGCCACCCCGGGGGACGGGGTGCTGGGGGAGGTGGTGCGGCAGCACGGCGCGGAGCTCACCGACGAGGAACTCGTCGGCTTCGGCACCACCCTCCTGGTCGGGGGACACGAGACCACGGCGACCCAGCTCGCCCTGAGCGTGCTGGCCCTGCTCCGCCACCCGGACCAGCTCGCCGCCCTGCGCGACGACCCCGCGGTCACCGGCACGGCGGTGGAGGAACTCCTGCGCCATCTCGCCATCCCCGCACCGCTGCTGCGCACGGCCGTGGCCGACGTCGAGATCAACGGCCACCGGATCGCCGAGGGCGAGCACGTCCTGCTCTCCCCGCTGACCGCGAACCGCGATCCGGGCCTCGTCCCCGAGCGCCCCGACGACCTCGACGTGCACCGCCGCCCCGTCGCCCAGCTGTCCTTCGGCTTCGGCGCCCACCAGTGCCTCGGGCAGCAACTGGCCCGGCTGGAACTGAGGATCGCGCTGCCGGCCCTGCTGCGGCGCTTCCCCGACCTGCGCCTCGCCGTCCCCGAGGCCGACCTCCGCTTCCGTGAAGGCTCCACGGTCTACGGCGTCGAGGTGCTCCCGGTCACCTGGTGACCGCCCGGCCGGCCCGGCCCCCGCGCGCCGCACAGGATGTTCAGCGGGCGGCGGCGCGGGGGAGTTCGGCGCCGCGGACGGCGGGGGAGGCGAGCGCGAGGACGGCGCCGAGGCAGGAGAGGGCGCCGCAGCCGGCGAAGACCGGGGCGGTGCCCCAGGCGCCGATGGCGGCGCCGACCAGCGGGTAGCTGAGCGGGGCGATGCCGACCATGGTGAGCATCGTGACGGAGGTGACCCGGCCCAGGTAGGCGGGGTCGGCGGCGGTCTGGATGAGGGTGCTGTCCAGGCTGCCGAAGACGCCCGCGCCCAGGCCGACCAGGGCGGCGATGACGGCGGCGGTCCACAGCTGGGGGACCAGGGCCATGGCCGCCGCGCCGACGCTGCCCGCCAGCAGGGTCCCGGCCATGGTCAGGCCCGCCCGGGGAATCCGGCCGACGACGGCGAGCAGCGCGGCGCTCGCGGCGGCCCCGGCGCCGAAGCAGCCGACGATCCAGCCGAAGCCGGACGGGCCCCAGCCGCGTTCGGCGTTGAGCAGCACCATGCCGACGTTGAGGGTGCCGGTGAGGCCGAGTTCGCAGACGGCGCCGGCGACGACGAGCGGGCCGATCAGGCGGTGGCGGCGGATGTAGCGCAGCCCGTCGAGGAGGTCGGCGCGCGCGGTGTCGTCGCCAGGAGGGGTGTCGCCCGCCGGGGCTTCGCAGGAGGGGGCTTCGAGCGGGCTGATCCGGACGGAGAGCAGGAGCGGCAGGGAGAGCGCGAACAGCAGGCCCGCGGTGGCGAACGCGGCGGCGGGGCCGCCCAGTCCCATCGCCAGGCCGCCGAGCGGCGGTCCGGCGATCTGGCCGAGGCGCATCGACAGCGAGCGCAGGCCGGTGACCCTGGCCAGCTGGTCAGGGCTGGTGATCCGGGGCGGGAGAGCGCCGACGGCGGGGACGAACAGCGCGTCCACGGCGCCGAAGACGAGCGCCACCGCGACCAGCAGCCAGAGCGCGGGCGTGGTCAGCGCGATGGCGGCGGCCACCGAGAGGATGAGCAGGCAGCGCGCCGCGTCGCTGCCGAGGATCACCCGGCGCGGGTCGAGCCGGTCGGCAAGGACGCCCCCGCCGAGCATCAGCAGGGCGCGCGGAGCGGCGCCGACGGCCATGACCAGGCCGACCTCGGCGGGGCCCGCGGACCGCTGGGCTGACCAGCCGAGGGCGGCGAAGTAGACGCCGTCGCCGATCAGCGAGGCGGTGTAGGCGGCGAGCCAGCGCAGCACGTTGCCGTCGCGGTGGGCGGGCGGTGTGGCAGGCGGTGCGGCGACGCGGCCGGGAAGGGGTGCTTCCGCGAGGGTCATCAGGGGCTCCGACGGTTCGGGGACCCGGCTGTGCCGGTGTCAGGGGCGGAAGGGGAACCCGTACAGGTGGACGGACACGTGCTCGCGGCCCGCGGTGTCACCGGCCGTCCTGGCGGCCTTGCCGCGCTCCCGCCAGCGCCGCGAGAGGGCCTGCAACTCCTCTTCCATCTCGGCGAGTTCGGCTGCGGTGAGGTCGAGCAGCCACTCGGAGCTGAAGGCCGCGTCGGTCCACTCCCTGCCCCAGGCGGCGCTCTGCCCGAGGTAGGCGAGGTACTGGGCGGAGCGGAAGTCGACCAGGCCCCTGGTGATCGTGCCGACGACGGCGGCGCCCTCGGGCGTGCCGGCGAGGTCGGACTCGCGGAAGCCCCAGCCCTCCTCGGAGGCGACCTGCCACCACCGCTGCCGACCGTCGGTGCTCCGGCCGCTCGCCTCGGTCACGAAGCCCTGCTCGGCGAGCTTGCGCAGGTGGTAGCTGACCAGGGACGGAGCCTGGTCGACCTGCTCGGCGAGCTGTGATGCGGTCGCGCTGCCGGTGGCGTAGAGCAGGCGGTAGAGCTGCATCCGCAGCGGGTTGGTGAACGCCTTCAGACGGGACAGGTCGGTGATCCGGTCGGGCCGGGGCTTCTCGGGCATGCGTCGACGATAGATCCGAAGGAAAAGTTGCGCAATAAAAATTTTGGATTCTTCGAAGGTGCTCGCCGAAGAGGTGACGGGACGGAAGACGGGCGGTCAGCGCAGGGTGACCTCGCGCGGGCCGTTGAAGGGAGCCAGGGAGAGGACGGTCTTCGGGGTGCGCAGGGCGTCGTGCTCGGTGAAGAGGCGGCGGACGGAGGGGAGGTCGACGGGGCCGGTCGTCAGGTGGGCCACCTCGTCGTAGGGGCTGTGCGGCGTGGTGGTGGAGGCGGTGCCCCAGGTGTCCCAGGCGAGGGTCTCGGTCTTGTTCAGGGCGGCGAGGTCGAGCCTGGTGGAGTGGGCGACGAACCAGTCGCCGTTCAGCGGGCCCTCCTGGGGCGGGTGGACGCCGAAGGAGCCGGCGGCGGCCCGGCCGCTGCGGATGGCGCGCCAGGCCTGGCCCGCGACCAGGAAGCGGTCGCGCGGGACGTCCATCGGATCGAAGTCCACCCGCAGGTCCGCGGCGACCCTCGGGTCGGCCAGCTGCGGGTCCGCGAGCAGCCAGCCGCGCCGGTCGTCCCAGTACTCGGTGGCCACGTGGTCGGCGTGGAAGCCGGCCGGGCCCAGGTAGTCGGCGAAGCCGCAGCGCAGCCGGGCCGGGACGCCGACGTGACGCAGGAAGGAACAGTGCAGCAGGGCCAGGTCGCGGCAGACGCCGACGAAGCGGTCGGCGGGCGCGCGGGGGTGGGTGAGCGGGGCCGGGTCGCGGTCGGTGATCAGGTCCAGGATGTCGTCGAGGTAGCGGGTCTCCGCGTCGTGGTGGAGGCGGTTCGCCGGGATGTGGTGGTGGAACAGCCGGCCTTCGAGGCGATGGATGACCAGGTTCCGGGCGATGCGGGCGAGTTGGCCCGGAATGCCGGGGAGGTCGGCGTAACGGGGGAGATGGGTGCCGGGGTCGGAGAAGACGCTCTGGCCGAGGTAGAAGGCGGGGAAGTCAGCGGAAGGCATGGGAGAACTCCCAGGAGGCTTCGGCCGCAGGATCGATGGCTGGGCCGCTGCTCCTCACCGTGGCAAATTTTCGGGGTGATTGTCCAGAAGAGCCGGACGGGCAGGGGTGGTTCGGCCGATCGGGATGGTCCGGCGGGTAGGGGTGGTGCGGCCGGTAGGGGTCGGCCGGACGGGAGGTGTCGGCCGGGAAGCGTGGGCGACACGCGGGCAGGAACGTCCCTGCACCGTCGCGTCGGGCCCGGGGGGTGCAATGGCGGCACCCGACTCGTCATCAACAAGGGGGAGGCCACCCGGTGGAGACCAGGACGAAGGACGAAGGCCCGGTCCGGGTGCTGGACGTGGCGAGCGCCGACTACCGCCGGGCGTTCGAGCTGTTCCTGGCCGGGACGGACGAGAAGCCGGTCACCCACGCCCGGCTGGGCGAGATCGCCTCCGCCCTGCCGCGCCGCAGGGTGCTGCTGGACCTCGGCGCGGGCGACGGCCGGACCACCGCCTACCTGAGCCGCTCCTTCGAGCGCACCATCGCGGTGGAGCCCAGCGCGGCGATGCGCGAGAAGCTCGGCGCCGCCTGCCCCGACGCCCTGGTCCTCCCGGAGCCGCTCGACCGGGCCCGCCCGCCGGAGCCGGCCGACCTCGTCCACCTCTCCCACGTGCTCTACTACGTGCCCGCGCCGGACTGGCTCGGCACCGTCACCCGCGCCCTGGACTGGACGGCCCCCGGCGGCACCCTCCTGGTCGTGCTCCAGAACCCGGAGAGCCCCTGCATGCGGATGGCCGCGCACTTCACCGGCGTCCGCTACGACCTGGGCCCGCTCGCCGACCGCCTGCGCGAGCGGCACCCGGAACACGGCTACGCCCTCGAAACCCTGGACCTCCACTACCGGGCGCCCGGACTGGCCGAGGCGGTGGCCGTCGCCGAGTTCATGGTGAACGTCGCCGACCTGGCCACCCTCGAACCCCGCCCCTCCCGTGCGGCGCTGACCGCCTACGTCCAGGAGCACTTCGCTCTTCCCGGGGGCGGCTACGCCATCGGGCACACCCAGGACATGCTCATCATCCGCCGGGCCGACGGTTCCTGAGCCGCCTTCCCCGGTCGCCTACCGTCCGTCCTCCCGCAGGGCGCGCTGGACGGCCCGCAGGGCGGTGGCGGACTGCTCCCAGCCGTGCCACCAGAACAGCCCGCCGCGGTGGCTCGCCTCGGCGGCGAGCGCCGTCAGATGGGCCCACGGGCCGGGCGGGATGCCGAACCGGGGCCGGGCGGCGAGCTCGCTGGCCGTCTCGGCGCCGACCGGGACCATGCCGAGCAGCGGGAACGGCTCGCCGTCCGTGGTCCGGCCGGTGCCGTGGAGCATCGGGTGCAGGGTGATCGGGTCGAGCAGCAGGGCGAGGTCGGCGGACGGCACGGGGGCGGGGCCCCGCTGCCAGCCGAGCCGTCGGCCGCTCTGCCCGGCCCCGGGGACGGCCCGGCCGTCCAGCGTGACGCCGTCCGCGGCGACCCGCAGTTCGGCGCCGTCCGGCCGCGCGGGCAGCTGGTCGGCGGGAACGGGGCGCTGGAGACGGTCCGCTCCTCGGCGCAGATCGCCGGGCCCGGCCTCGGCGGCGGGCTGGTCCAGCTGCTCGGGGCGCCGCTCGCCATCGTGGCCGACGCCTGC
>NZ_MSJQ01000320.1 GCF_014596515.1 Streptomyces sp. CBMA156 | reverse complement strand
ACCCGCGCGGCGGAGGCGCTGCGCGCGACCCTGCTGGCGCACCTGCGCGACGCCGCGCGGGACGGCGAACTTCCGCCGGGCACCAGGCTGTTGCTGTGACGCGGAGGGCCGCCCCTGAGCGGCCCTCCGCGTCGGCGGGGCGGTCAGGCCGGCAGCAGGCCCTCGATCGCGGCGGTCAGCTCCGCCGACTCCGGGTCGACGCGCGGGCGCAGCCGGGCCGCCACGGTGCCGTCCGGGGAGATCAGGAACTTCTCGAAGTTCCAGGAGACGTCCCCGGCCTGGCCCTCCTCGTCGGCGACCTCGGTCAGCCGGGCGTACAGCGGGTGCCGGTCCTCGCCGTTGACGTCGATCTTCTCGAACAGCGGGAAGGTGACGCCGTAGGTGGTGGAGCAGAAGGTGCGGATCTCCTCGGCGCTGCCCGGCTCCTGTCCGGCGAACTGGTTGCAGGGGAAGCCGAGCACGGTGAACCCGCGCCCGGCGTACCGCTGCTGGAGCCGCTCCAGGCCCTCGTACTGCGGGGTCAGGCCGCACTTGGAGGCGACGTTGACGATCAGCAGCGCCTTGCCCTTGTGGTCGGCCAGCGAGGCGGGCTTGCCGTCGAGGGTGCGCAGCGGGATGTCGTACAGGCTCACGGTGGTGGTCCTTCCGGTGGGTCGTCGGCCTCTTCGGGGGCCACGGTAGCGGGCGCCGCCCGGCCGGCGGTGCCCGGCGTGCCGGTGGCCGGGGTGTGCGGGAGCGTGTCCGGGCGGCGGGGATTCGCACGCCAGGGCGGCCGTCGTGCTGGTGTACCCGGGGAACCGGACGCTCCGCGCCGGGAAGCGGAGCCGGCGTGCGGTGCGGGTGAAGGGAGGGTGCGGGGTGTGGGCCCGCCCCGCCGGCCTGGGTACCGTCGGTGGCACGCCGGGCCCGTGACGTCCAACTGAGGCCGCGGCAGGGGGATTTCGGGCCGTCCGGTGCGTTGGGGAGATCCGGGGCCGGTCCCGTCCAGGACCAGCGCGCCCGGTCCGTCGCACCCGAGCGAGGGACGCACCCCCTGACCGCACCGACCCGACACCCGCCGCCGCGCTCAGGTCCGCCCGGACCCGCGGCCGTCCCGCTGTCGCCGCCCTCCGCGGTCCCGTCCCCCTGTCCCTGCCCCTGCCCTTCTCCCTGCTCGGCTTCCCCCTGCTCCCCGCCCTTGCAACGGCGCGCCCGCCGCGGCGGCCGCGCGGAAGGAACGTCCCCATGCACTGCTGCACCCCTGCCCGGTCCCTGGCGGTGACCGGGTGAACCCGCCGCCGCACCGGAGCGACAGCCCGCCGGGCCGCCTGCGCGAGCAGGCCCCGCCGGGCCGGCCCCGGACCCCGCTCGCGGCCCTGCGGGCCGTCCCCTGGCGCCACGACCTGCCGGCCTCCCTGGTGGTGTTCCTCGTCGCTCTCCCGCTCTGCGTCGGCGTGGCCGTCGCTTCCGGCGTCCCGGCCGAACTCGGGCTGGTCACCGGGATCGTCGGCGGCCTGGTGGCCGGCCTGCTGCCCGGCAGCAGCCTCCAGGTCAGCGGGCCCGCCGCCGGGCTGACCGTCCTGGTCGCCGACGCCGTCCAGCGCTTCGGCACCGGAGCCCTCGGCGTGCTGGTGCTCGCCACCGGCCTGCTCCAGTTGGCGATGGGCGCCCTGCGGCTCGGCCGCTGGTTCCGGGCGATGTCCGCCTCGGTGGTGCACGGCATGCTGGCCGGCATCGGGCTGACCCTGGTCTTCGGCCAGCTCTACGCGCTCGCCGACCGCCGCGCCCCCGCCACCGGACCGGAGAAGATCGCCGGACTGCCCGCCCTGCTGGGCGACACGCTGACCGCGTCGGCCAATCCGAGCGCGGTCGCCCTCGGGCTCGGCACCCTGCTGGTCCTGGCCGGCTGGAAGTACCTGCCGGAACGCGCCGCCCGCGCCGTCCCCGCGCCGCTCGCCGCGGTCGGCCTGGCCGCCGCCGTGACCGCCGCCGCCGACCTGCCGGTGGCCAGGGTCCGGGTGGCCGGGCTGCTCGACGTGGTGCACCTGCCCGACCGCGACTCGCTGACCGCCCTGGCCGGCACCGCCGGGCTCGGCACCGTCGTCGCCTTCACCCTGATCGCCTCCGCCGAGACGCTGTTCAGCGCCGCCGCCGTCGACCGGATGCACCACGGCCCGCGCACCGACTACGACCGCGAACTCACCGCCCAGGGCGTCGGCAACGCCGTCTGCGGGCTGCTCGGCGCGCTGCCGATGACGGCGGTGATCGTGCGCAGCGCGACCAACGTCCAGGCCGGCGCGCGCACCAGGGCCTCGCGGGTCCTGCACGGCGGCTGGCTGCTGCTGTTCACCGCGCTGCTGCCCGGCGCGCTCGGGCTCGTCCCGCTCACCGCGCTGGCCGCGGTGCTGGTGCACGCCGGTGCCAAGCTGGTGCCGCTGCGCCGGATCGTCGCGCTCTGCCGGGGGCACCTGGGCGAGGCGCTGGTGCTGGTGGTGACGGCGGCGGCGATCATCGCCACCGACCTGTTCGAGGGGGTGCTGATCGGCATCGGCCTGGCGGTGGCCAAGTCGGCCTGGCAGACCTCGCAGCTCCAGATCGCGGTGGAGGAACAGGCGCAGCCCACCGGGCACCCGCTGCACCGGGTGCGGCTGAGCGGCAACGCCACCTTCCTGCGGCTGCCCCGGCTGCTGGACACCCTGGAACGGCTGCCGGGGGACCGGCCGGTGGAACTGGACTGGTCCGGGCTGCGCCACCTGGACCACGCCTGCACGGTGGCGCTCGTCTCCTGGGCGGACCAGCACCGGGCCCGCGCCAGCGCGCCGCTGGCCGTCGAACCGCCGCTGCCGACCGTCGCCTGACGTCCGGGGTGCGTCTAGTTTGGTCGCTGGGTCCGGACCGGACCCAGCGACCAGTGCTGTCCACTACAAGGAGCGCAGAACCGTGATCGCAGCCTTTTCGGTGACCCCGCTGGGGATCGGCGAGGACGTGGGTGAGGCGGTGGCCGCCGCCGTCCGGGTGGTGCGGGAGAGTGGGCTCCCGAACCGTACGGACGCCATGTTCACCAGCATCGAGGGAGAGTGGGACGAGGTGATGCCGGTGATCAAGGCGGCGATCGAGGCGGTGAAGGCCCACAGCAACCGGGTGAGCACGGTCATCAAGATCGACGACAGGGCCGGGGTCACCGACGGCCTCACCGCCAAGGTCGCCTCGGTCGAGCGCCACCTGGCCGCGGACGGACCGTCAGACCGTTGACGTCGGCTGGGCCGCCGGTTCGGGCGTGGCGGTCAGGGGCCGGCGGGAGAGCAGCCGGTCCAGGGCGTACGGGCCCGAGCCGAGTGTCGCGATGGCCAGGAAGGCCCAGCAGAACATCACCGAGGCCTCGCCGCCGTTCTGGATCGGCAGCAGCGCGTGCTCCTGGTGGACGGTGAAGTAGGCGTAGGCCATCGAGCCGGAGCAGAGCAGGGCGGCCACCCTGGTGCCGGCGCCGAGCAGCACCAGGGCGCCGCCGACCAGCTGGATCAGCGCGGCCCACCAGCCGGGCCACTGGCCCAGCGGGACGGTGCCGCCGCCTTTGGTGCCGCCGAGCACGCCGAACAGCGAGGCGGCGCCGTGGCAGGCAAAGAGCAGGCCGATGACGATCCGAAACACCGTCAGAACGACGGGTCTGGCTGCCTCGACGCTCTGCAGGGGGTTGGTGGAGCGGTGTGCGGGCATGCGAAACGCCTCCTGTGGGGGAAGGAGGTGGATGGGAGCGGTAAGGGTAGCCTTGGTCTAGTCCACTTGGCAATGCTCCGTCATAGATCAGGTCTGGACCACTTGGCGCACTTTCTTGACCGATCGATCTGGAAAGGGCTAGCGTTCCCGGCATGGCGCGCACGAAGGAATTCGACCCGGACGCGGCGTTGCAGGCGGCCCTGGAGCTGTTCTGGCAGCGCGGCTACGAGGCCACGTCGATGGCCGACCTGGTCGAGCGGCTCGGCATCGCGAGGGCCAGCATCTACGCGACCTTCGGCAGCAAGCACGAGCTGTACCTGCGGGCCCTGGAGCGCTACTGCGAGCAGAGCGACTCGGCCCGGCTGCTCGACCTGTCCCAGTCGGGCCCGGCGCTGCCGGCGGTCCGCGCGATGATCCGCCAGTACGCTGCGGCGGACGGTCAGGAGCGCCTGGTCGGCTGCTTCGTCACCAACACGGCGGTGGAGCTGGCGCCGCACGACCCCGCCGCGTCCCGCCGGGTGGAGGCGAGCCTGGACCGCCTGGAGACGCTGCTCACGGCCGCCCTGGTGCGCGCCGCCGCGCAGGGCGAACTGCCCGCCGGGCGGGAGCCGCGGGCGCTCGCCCGGATGCTGGTGGTGCTCCTTCAGGGCATCCGGGTGGTGGGCAAGACCGCCGACGGCGGGGTCCGGGCGCGGGACGCGGCGGAACAGGCGCTGGCACTGCTGGACTGACGCTCCGTCGGTTCGGGCCGGCGTCTTCTGCTGTGCCGATTCAAGACCGAATGGTCTATATCGAGGGGAGGGTTTTACATGACTGTCATCTCTACCGGCCGGTACGCCGCAGGGGCGGCGCTCGCCGCGATCACGGTCGCCACCCTGCCCGGGAACCACCACGACACCATCGCCACCACACCCGAAAGCACCGTCCGACTCAAGGAGTTCACCTCATGACCACGCGCTTCGCCGACACGTCCGTCCTGGTCACCGGCGGCGGCAGCGGCATCGGCCGGGCCATCGCGCTCGCCTTCGCCCGGGAGGGTGCCAGGGTCGCGGTCGCCGGCCGCACCGAGGGCCCGCTCGCCGAGACCGTCGAGCTGATCGAGCTGGCCGGCGGCACGGCGGTCGCGCTGACCGGCGACGTGACGGACGCCCGGGACGCCGCCCGGCTGGTCCGTACGACCGTCGAGCGGTTCGGCGCCCTGGACGTCGCGGTCAACAACGCCGGGGTGATCGGCGCCCTCGGCCCGGTCGCCGACATCGACGGGGCCGAGTGGCAGCGGCTGATCGGCGTCAACGTCACCGGGACCCTGCTCGCCATGCAGCAGCAGATCGCCCACATGCGCGCCCACGGCGGCGGTGCGATCGTCAACGTCTCGTCCAACCTGGGCGCCCACAAGCGGATCGCGGGCGTCGGGGCCTACGCCGCCAGCAAGGCCGCGGTCACCGCGCTGACCAGGGCCGCCGCCCTCGACCACATCGCCGAGGGGGTGCGGATCAACACCGTCAGCCCCGGCGCGGTGGACACCCCGATGTCCTCCAGGCCGGGCGAGAACGCGGACACCAAGGCCGAGCGGATGAAGGGCGAGGTCCCGGTCGGCCGGGCCGGCGCGGTGGAGGAGGTGGCCGCCGCGGTGCTGTACCTGGCGTCGCCGGAGGCCGGTTACACCGTCGGCAGCGACCTGGTGCTGGACGGCGGCTCCTCCGCCTGACCGCGGCTTCGCCGCCCGGCCGCGGCCTGCCCTACTCGCCCAGCCACTCCCCGGGCACCGCCTCGTAGAGCGCGTCCAGCGCCTCCGGGGTGCGTGCCCGGGCGATCACCCAGGCCTCCTCGGCCACCCCGACCAGGACATCGGGCCCTTGGTACCAGCGGAAGTTGCGTCCCAGTGCGGGCAACTCCCGCAGGCCGTCCGGCAGTTCCTCGTCCAGTTCGAGGAAGTCGGACAGCTCGTGGTCCTCCAGAAGCTTCTCCATCAGCGCCATCACCACGGCCGCCGTCGAGAAGCGTTCCTCCCAGGGCTCCCACCGCTCCTGCGACTTGTCCGCCAGGTCCGGCCGGATCACCGTCGGCGGGTCCTCCAGAGCGAGGTCGTCCAGCAGCACGCCCCAGTGCGCGCATCCCTGGTTCTCCGCCCGGTACACCAGCGCGCCGTCCATCACGCGCAGCTCGTCCGGCGTCAGCAGCACGTCCTGGCTGCTGGTCAGGTCGGCCCGGCGGCCGAACAGCCGGTACGCCTCCCGCAGCGCCGGCGGCAGCCGCAGGCCCAGCCGCCGCTCGGCCGCGTCCAGCTCCGCCTCCGTGAAGCCGTCGCCGGGCCCCAGCGGTTCGCCCCAGTACGCGGCGAAGCCCCTGACGAACGCCCAGGCACCCGCGCGGGAGCGCGCACTTTCGGCCATTGCGGCCGGGAAATCGAAATCCGTTTCGTCCATCAGCGCACCGTACGACACCCCGGTGACAACCCGCCGAACCGCCCGCCCGCCCGTCCGGGCACGACCAGCCGGATCTGACGCGAACGCGTAATCCCGACGACACTCGTTGATCACCACGAGGTTCCCGCGGCGTCGTGTGGGCAGGACACGGTTTCGGCCGGAACCGACGTCACGAAAGGCGGACGCGCAACAGATGCCGACCGCACCGCACACCGAGCCCCTCCCGGGCCGCCGTCCACGAGCGCACCGGGGAGGCCGCTGGGGCGAGCACGGGCTCGCCTGGGCCTTCCTGCTGCCCTCGCTGGTGGTCTTCGTCCTCTTCATCGG
This sequence comes from Streptomyces sp. CBMA156, assembly GCF_014596515.1. Lineage (GTDB taxonomy): Bacteria > Actinomycetota > Actinomycetes > Streptomycetales > Streptomycetaceae > Kitasatospora. Next base: position 13,350 of record NZ_MSJQ01000320.1, on the reverse strand, counting down.
CTACCCGCTGTGGCGGACCGTCTACCTGAGCGGACACGCCAACGACCTCTTCGGCGCGCCCTCCCGCTACGTGGGGACGAAGCACTACACCGACCTGTTCGCCTCCGCCGACTTCGGCCGCACCCTGGTGACCACAGCGCTGTTCACGCTGTTCACCGTGGTGCCCGGCGTGCTCGGCGCCCTGGCACTGGTCCTGCTCCTGGAGAACCGGATCCGCGGCGTGCGGCTGCTCCGCTCGGTCTTCGCGCTGCCCTTCGCCTTCTCGGTGGCCAGCGCCTCGGTGGTCTTCGCGGTGTTCTTCAACCCCGCCAGCGGGGTGCTCAACGGCCTGCTCTCGCACGTCGGCCTCGGCCCGGTCGGCTGGCTGACCGACTCCCGCTACGCGCTGGTCTCGGTGGCCGTCACCACGGTCTGGATGAACCTCGGCTACAACGTGCTGGTGCTCTCCGCGGGCATCGGCTCGATCCCGGGGGAGGTCGTGGAGGCGGCCCGCATCGACGGCGCCTCCGGCCTGCGGCTGGCCCGCTCGATCACCATCCCGATGCTCGGTCCGAACCTGTTCTTCCTGACCGTGGTCTCCACCGTCCACGCGCTCCAGAGCTTCGGCCAGATCCACATCCTCACCAAGGGCGGGCCCGACGGCTCCACCCGGACCCTCGTCTACTCCGTCTACGAGAAGGCCTTCGCCTACGGCTCCAGCGACTTCGGCACCGCGAGCGCCCAGGCCGTGGTGCTGCTCGTGGTCGTCCTCGCCTGCACGGCCGTCCAGTTCGGCGTCCTGGAGCGGAAGGTGCACTACGCATGACCACACTGACCACCGGCACCACGACGGAGACCGAGGCGCCCCGCCCGCGCCCCCGCGCCCTCGCCGGGCGCTCCCCGCGCGACCTGCTCGGCCGCGCCGCCGTCTACCTGCTGCTCGCCGTCGCCATGGTCACCGTGGCCTTCCCGGTCTACTACGCGATCGCCGGCGCCTTCATGGGCCCGTCCGAACTCTCGTCCTACCCGCCGGCGCTGGTGCCGCACTCGGTCACCGGGCGGAACTTCTCCGGCGCCGTGGAGGCCATCCCGCTGGCCCGCCAGTACGCGAACTCGGCGCTCGTGGCGACCGGGATCACCCTCGCCCAGCTGTTCACCTCGGTGCTCGCCGCGTACGCCTTCGTCTTCCTGCCGATGAAGGCGCGGGCCGCGGTGTTCGGGGTGTTCCTGGCCACCCTGATGGTCCCGTGGGAGGCCATCATCATCCCCAACTACCTGACGCTGTCCGACTGGGGGCTCGGCAACACCTACTTCGGCCTGATGCTGCCCTTCCTGGCCTCCGGCTTCGGCACCTTCATGCTGCGCCAGGCCTTCCGCCAGCTGCCCGGCGAACTGCGCGACGCCGCCAGGATCGACGGGGCCGGCCACTGGCGGTTCCTGTGGCGGATCGTCGTCCCGCTGAACAAGCCGGCCATCGCCGCGCTGTCGATCTACGTCTTCCTGTCGGCCTGGAACCAGTACTTCTGGCCGCTGATCATCACCCGCACGGCGGACATGCAGACCCTCCAGATCGGGCTGACCTCGCTGCGCGACGCCGAGATGGCCGACCCCGGGCTGATCCTGGCCGGCGTCGTGCTCTCCCTGCTGCCCACCCTCGCCCTGGTGGTCTTCGGCCAGCGCTTCATCGTCCGCGGCCTCACCGCGGGCGCGGTCCGCTGACCCCCGTCCCGTCCCGTCCACGTACCTCCCCTGGACGCTCCGTCCTTCCGGAAAGAGAGAGAACCCTCGTGAAGATGAGTGCGCGCGCGCTCGCGGCCCTGCTGGTGGCCGGCCTGTCCCTGACCGCCTGTAGCTCCGGTGGCTCCGGCTCCGGCTCCGGCTCGGGCGGCTCCTCCGACGCCGGCGCGCCCGGCGCCCAGGCGCTCGACCAGGCCTCCGGTGTCACCACCGTGGAGTTCTGGCACTCGATGACCGGAAAGAACGCCGAGGTGCTGAACGGGCTGGTCGGCCAGTTCAACGCCGCCCACCCGGGCAAGATCGAGGTCAAGGCGCAGTTCCAGGGCAAGTACGACGAGCTGGTCACCAAGTACAAGGCCGCGGTGCAGCAGAAGGGCACCCCCGCCCTGGCGCAGGTCTACGACATCGGCACCCGGTTCATGATCGACTCCAAGCAGACCGTCCCGGCGCAGGCCTTCGCCGACAAGGACGGCTACGCGCTGGACGACCTGGACGCCAACATCCGCAACTACTACTCGGTGGGCGGCAAGCTCCAGTCGATGCCGTTCAACTCCTCGATGCCGCTGCTCTACCTGAACGAGGACGCCTTCAAGGAGGCCGGCCTCGACCCGGCCCAGGCGCCCAAGGACCTGAACGAGCTGGGCGAGCTGGCCAAGAAGCTGACCAAGAAGGATGGCGACAAGACCGTCAGGTACGGCTTCGGCGCGGCCATCTACGGCTGGTTCGTCGAGCAGCTGCTGGCCGAGTCCGGCGCCATGTACTGCGACAACGACAACGGCCGCAGCAACAAGGCGGGCAAGGTCGTCTTCGACTCCGCCCAGGGCGCCCAGATCGTCCAGTGGTGGGCCGACCTGGTCAAGGGCGGCTACGCGGCCAACACCGGCCGCAACACCGACGACGCCCAGGCCGCCTTCAAGGCCGGGACGGTCGCCATGCACCTGGAGTCCACCGGTGTGCTGCGCGGCTACACCGAGGCCGCGAAGTTCGGCGTCGGCACCGCCGCCTTCCCGAAGGTGAACGCCGCCGACCAGGGCGGCCCGGTGATCGGCGGCGCCTCGCTGTGGATCAGCGGCCCCGGCCACTCGGACGCCGAGAAGCGCGCCGCCTGGGAGTTCGAGAAGTTCGTCTCCGCCCCCGAGCAGCAGGCCGTCTGGCACACCGGCACCGGCTACTTCCCGGTCAACAAGAAGTCCCTGGACGACCCCAAGGACAAGGAGTGGGTGGCCAAGTACCCGCAGTTCCAGACCGCGATCGACCAGCTGAAGGCGACCAAGCCGACCCCGGCCACGGCCGGCTGCCTGCTCGGCGTGATGCCGCAGGCCCGCAAGGGCGTGGAGACCGCGATCGAGCAGACCATCGCGGGCACCAAGCCGGCCCAGCAGGCCCTGGCCGACGCGGCGAAGGAGCTCCAGCCGGCGATCGAGAGCTACAACAGCTCGGTCGGCTGAGCCGTCCGCACCGCGGCACGACGGCGGCCCGCCCCGCGCACCACGCGCGGGGCGGGCCGCCGTCGTACGGGGTGGGCGCGCAGAGGCGCGCTACGCGGAGAGCGCCTCGCCCTCCGCCGGGGGCGCGCACGCGGCGGCCAGTTCGTCCAGCGACAGGTCGAGTGCGAAGGCCAGTGCCGCGATGGTGAAGAAGGACGGCGTCGGCGCCCGGCCGGTCTCGATCTTCCGCAGCGTCTCCGCCGAGACGCCGGCCACCGCCGCCACCTCGACCATGCTGCGGCCGCCGCGCGCCTCGCGGAGCAGCGCCCCGAAGTGCTCGCCGCGCTCGCGCTCCCACGGGGTCAGCGGAGTCCTCACCATGCCGACGAGTCTATAGGGCCTGTCCTCACGCTCGCGTCGGTGTGAGGACAGACTCTGCGGCCTCGTGCCGGGGCGCCGCGGGAGTGGCCATCCGCACTCCGCGAGCGTGATATAAATACCGGTATAAGAATTGGATTCAGGGGAGAGGTGCACCATGGTCGAACTCAAGTCGGACACCGCGCTGGCCGCGATGCGCGAGGCCGGACGGGTGGTGGCGGACGCACTGGCGGCCGTCCGGGAGCAGGCGGCGGCCGGCGTCAGCCTGCTGGAGCTGGACGAGGTCGCCCGGGGCGTCCTCAAGGCCGCCGGAGCGACCTCGCCGTTCCTCGGCTACCGCCCCGCCTTCGCGCCCGTCCCGTTCCCGGCCGTCATCTGCGCCTCGGTGAACGACGCCGTGGTGCACGGCATCCCGGACGGCTACCGGCTGCGCGACGGCGACCTGGTGAGCATCGACTGCGGCGCCCTCCTGGACGGCTGGGCCGGGGACTCGGCGGTCAGCTTCACCGTCGGCACCGCCCGTCCCGAGGACACCGCCCTGATCGAGACCGCCCGGCGCGCCCTGGAGGCGGGCATCGCCGCCGCCGTGGCCGGCAACCGGACCGGGGACATCGCCCACGCCATCGGCACCGTCGCCCGGGCCGGCCGGTACGGCCTGCTGGACGGCTACGGCGGGCACGGCATCGGCCGCCGGATGCACGAGGACCCGCACGTGGCCAACGAGGGCCGCCCGGGCCGGGGTTACCCGCTGCGCCCCGGCCTGGTGCTGGCGATCGAGCCGATGCTGCTGGCCGGCGGCCGCGACGACCACCTCACCGACCCGGACGGCTGGACCCTGCGCACCACCGACGGCAGCCGGGCCGCCCACGTGGAACACACCGTCGCCATCACCGAGGACGGGCCGCGCATCCTCACCCTGCCCTGACCCGGAACCCCGGACGGGCACCTGGGCCACGACCAGCGCCGCATCAGGCAACGTTCGACTGCCCCTCATCGCCGTCGATCCCACGCACCCGTACCCGTTCTGCCACGACATCGAAGGTCGTGGGGTGCGGGCCGTAGGCTGCGGACGTGACCTACGACATCCACTTCCTGAGGGTTCAGCCGGGCCGCACCTTCGACGAGACCATGCAGGAGGTCAACTCCGCCTACGACCCGGAGGCCGAGCCCGCCCCGATGAACCTGACCGGCGACCAGCGTGCCGTCTGGGACAGGCTCACCCAGCGGATATCCCGGGAGGTGGGTCCGATCACGTCCGAGGAGTACCTCTACAGCCTGACCTTGTGGCGCGACGGGCCTGCCGGTTACCTGCAGCTGGACTACGCGGGAGACTCGGCCTCCGTCGAGATCCCCTACCGCTACCCGGGACAAGCGGCGCTACCGATCATGGCCGAGGCGTATCGGATCGCTCGGATGGTCGAGGAGGAGTGCGGCCTCGAAGGCTACGACGCCGAGGTCGACCAGCCCATCCGGACCGGTGATGTGGACACAGCGGCGGCCAGGCTCGGCGGCATCTCCCGCTGGGCACACGGCCATCTCACCTGAGGCGAGAGGCCCTCTCCGGGATGATCGGGAGAGGGCGAACGTCGGCTGATGCGGCACTAGGCTCGCCGGCATGATCAAAGCTGTGATGTTCGACTTCTCCGGCACCCTGCTCAGGGTGGTCTCCACCGCGGAGTGGCTGGCGGCCCACACCGCCGCTGCCGGCCTCGGCCTGACCGCCCGGGAGGAGGCCGAACTGGTGGCCAGGCTGGAGGAGTTCGGCGCACTGCCCGGCGGGGTGGTGCCGCGCCGCATCCCACCGGAGGTCCAGGAGGCCTGGGACACCAGGGACCTGACCCCCGAGCTGCACCGCACCGCGTACACCGCGCTGGCCCGTGCCGCCGAGCCGCCCGCGGGCCTCGACGTGGACGCCCTCTACGACTCCCACATCGCGCCCGGGAGCTGGCGCCCGTACCCGGACGCGCTCCCCGTGCTGCGCGAGCTGCGCCGCCGGGGCCTGCCGGTCGCGGTGGTGAGCAACGTCGGCTGGGACCTGCGCCCGATCTTCCGCGCGCACGGCCTGGACGAACTGGTCGACGTCTACGTGCTGTCCTGCGAGGTCGGCGCCCAGAAGCCCGACCCGGTGATCTTCGAGACCGCCTGCGAACGCCTCGGCCTGGCCCCGTCCGACGTGCTGATGGTCGGCGACGACCGCACCTGCGACGGCGGCGCGACCGCGCTCGGCTGCGCCTTCCACCCCGTCGACCACCTGCCCGTCGACCTGCGCCCGGACGCCCTGACCGCGCTGCTCGCCGTCCTGCCCGGGTGACCGGGGAGGACGGCCGGCCGGGGTGACGCAGGACACGAGGTGGCGCCCGGCGGCCGGGAGTACCGTGCGGGGCATGAGCGATCAGGACTTCACCACGCACGTCACCGTCCGCGGGTACGAGACCGACACCCAGGGCCACCTCAACCAGGCGGTCTACCTCCAGTACGCCGAGCACGCCCGCTGGGAGTACCTGCGGGCGGCCGGGATCCGCCAGGCGGACCTGGTCGCCGCGGGGGTGGGCCCGGTGGTCCTGGAGACCACGGTCAAGTACCTGCGGGAGCTGCGCGCGGGCGACGCGGTGGAGGTCAGCTGCTCGTTCAGCTGGCGGGAGGGCAAGACCTTCCAGGTGGTGCAGCGGCTGGTCCGCGAGGACGGCGTGCTGGCCGCCGAGATCACCGGCGTCGGCGGCATCCTCGACCTGGCGGAGCGCCGGCTGGTCGCCGACCCGCGCGAGCCGCTGCGCGCCCTCGCCGCCGACCCGGGGCTGCTCGGCCTCTGAGCCGGCCCGGGCCCCGGTCCCTCCCGCGACCCCTCGCCCGCCGTGGCCGGAGACCGCCGCCGACGGCGGTCTCCACCCCGCGCCCGGCCTCCGGGGGATTACCCCACCCCCGACCGTCCCGCTGCCCGGATGGGCCCAACTGCCGTGCCCCAGCAGACTCCTGGGCATGACGAAGTCCGCTCGCACCATCACCGCCGCTCGCACCGTCACCGCCGCTCGCACCGTCACCGCAGTGATCACCGCGGCCGCCGCCCTCGCCGTCACCGCCCTGAGCGCCGTGCCCGCCGGCGCGGCCGACGGCCCGAAGCCCGGCGGCGACCGCCTCGCCTGGACCACCTGCGAGGGTGAGGTGAACCGGGCGCAGAAGTGCGCCGACCTCACCGTCCCGCTGGACTACCGCGATCCGCACGGCGCGCGGATCACGCTCGCCGTCTCCCGGATCGCCACCGCGAAACCGGGCCTGCGCCGCGGTGTCCTGCTGATCATCCCCGGCGGCCCCGGGGACAACGGCCTGGACCGCCCGTCCGACGCGTACGGCCGCCTCCCGGAGTCCGTCCGGGACCGCTACGACCTGGTCGGCTTCGACCCGCGCGGGGTCGGCCGCTCGACCCCGGTCAGCTGCGGCCTGGAACACGAGGACCTGGCGTGGGTCAAGCTCCGCCCCTGGCCCGCCGCCGACGGCTCGATCGACGGGAACGTCGCCACCGGGCACCGGTTCGCCGAGGCCTGCGCCCGCAACGGCGGCCCGGTGCTGCGCAGCGTCTCCACCGCGAACGAGGCCCGCGACATCGACAGCATCCGCCGGGCCCTCGGCGAGCGCCGGCTGTCCGCCTGGGGCACCTCGTACGGCACCTACGCGGGCGCCGTCTACGCCACCATGTTCCCCGAGCGCACCGACCGGATCGTGCTGGACAGCAACGACGACCCCGACCCGACCCGGGTCGGGCGCGGCTGGCTCGCGGCCTTCGGCCGGGGTGCCGAGGAACGCTTCCCCGACTTCGCGAAGTGGGCCGCGGCGCCGGACAATCCGGACCGGCTCGCGGACACCCCCGAGGAGGTCCGCCCGCTCTTCCTCGGCCTCGCCGCCCGCCTGGACCGCGAGCCGGTCCCCTGGCCGGGGGCCAACCCGGCGGAGCTGAACGGCAACGTGCTGCGCGAGACCATGATGCAGGCCCTCTACGCGGACAGCCGCTTCCCGGTCCTCGCCCGGCTGATGCTGGCGGGCCTGGGCAGCCGCCCGCTGCCCGGGACCCAGTCGGGGTCGCAGCCGGACGACGTGATGCAGAACCACATCGCGGCCTCGGCCGCCACCCTCTGCAACGACGTGAGCTGGCCCGCCGACCAGGCCGCGTACACCAGGGAGGTCGCCGCCGAGCGCGCCGCCCGTCCGCTCACGGCCGGCATGCCGGTGAACGTGATGCCGTGCGCCTTCTGGCCGTTCGCGCCCGCCGAGCCGCCGGTGCGGGTCACCGGCCGGGGTCCGGCGAACGTCCTGCTGGCCCAGAACCTGCGCGACCCCGCCACCCCGTACGCCGGCGCGCTCAAGCTGCGCGCGGCGTTCGGGGACCGGGCCAGGATGGTGACGGTGGACGCGGGCGGTCATGACGTGTACCGGGCCAACGGGAACGCCTGCGGCGACGAGGTGGTGACGGACTACCTGGTGACCGGCCGCCGCCCGGCCGGGGACGTCTTCTGCCCGGCCGGCTGAACGGCCCGGGGAGCCGGGGAGCCGGTGCGCCGGGGCAACGGGCCGTAGACGAACGGCCCTTGTGTCGGTGTGCACCGGCGTCCGGCCCTCGGCAATGAGTCGAATCCGTCGCGATTTTGTGACAATCCTTCGCCAACACCCGCTCCACACGGCCTGTTCACGGCCGTAGTGTTCGATCTATGTCACCGAAGAGCCGCCGCACACCCGCCGCCTCGGACCCGGGCGACACCTGGGTCCAGCGCCCGAGGCGCCGCGCGACCCCGCTCGGATTCCTGGGCCACGCAGCCACCTTCCTCGGCGCCAGCGTGCTCGGCGGCGTGCTGCTGGCGGGCGTGATACTCCCGGCGGCCGGGGCGGTCGGGCTCGGGGCGAAGAACGGCGCCGAGGGCTTCGAGAGCATCCCCGACGACTTCAAGACGCCGCCGCTCACCCAGGCGACCCAGATCTTCGACGCCAAGGGCGGCCTGATCGCCAAGGTGTACGAGCGCGACCGCACCGTCATACCCGCCGACCAGATGTCCCCGCTGATCCGCACCGCGCAGGTCGACATCGAGGACGCCCGCTTCTACGAGCACGGCGCCGTCGACCTCAAGGGCGTCCTGCGCGCCATCACCAAGAACGCGGAGAGCGGTGCCGCCGTCCAGGGCGCCTCCACCCTGACCCAGCAGTACGTGAAGAACGTCAACGTGGAGAAGGCCGGGGACGATCCGGACGCGGTGCGCGAGGCCCAGCGCAAGACGCTCGGCCGCAAGATCCAGGAACTCCGGTACGCCATCAAGCTGGAGGAGGACCTGACCAAGGAGCAGATCCTCACCAACTACCTCAACATCACCTTCTACGGCCACCAGGCGTACGGCATCCAGGCCGCCTCCCAGCGCTACTTCAGCAAGGACGCCAAGGACCTCAGCCTCCCCGAGGCGGCGATGCTCGCCGGGCTGGTGCAGAACCCCTCCCAGTACGACCCCAAGCTGCACCCGGTGGCCGCCCAGAAGCGCCGCGACACCGTCATCGACAAGATGGTGGAGAACAAGCACATCACCGCGGACCAGGCCAGGGAGGCGAAGGCGGCCCCGCTCGGCCTCGACTACAAGGATCCGCGCAACGGCTGCATCACCGCCAAGGCCGGCATGGGCTTCTTCTGCGACTACGTGCGGCACGTGGTCAAGCAGGACCCGGAGTTCGGCAAGAACTCGGCCGACCGCAAGAAGCTGTGGGACACCGGCGGCCTGAACATCTACACCACCCTGGACCCGGACAAGCAGACCGCCGCCCAGAACTCCGTCTCCACCAAGGTGTACGTCACCGACCCGGTCTCGGCCGCGATGACGATGGTCGAGCCCGGCTCCGGCAAGATCCTGGCGATGGCGCAGACCCGCCCGTACGGCCTGGCCAAGGAGAAGAACGAGACCGTCGTCAACTACAACGTGGACGCGGGGATGGGCGGCGGCATCGGCTTCCAGCCCGGTTCCAACTTCAAGCCGATCGTGGCCGCCGCCGCCCTGGAGGCCGGTCTGCCGCCCACCCAGCGGTACGACTCGCCCAACCGGATGGACTGGCCGACGATGAAGACCTGCGACGGCACCTGGAAGAACCTCAGCAAGGGCAAGAAGGAAGGGACCATCCCCAACGAGAGCACCTCCGAGGTCGGGCCGTACGACCTGAAGCAGGCCATGGCGATGTCCGTGAACACCTACTTCGTGCAGATGGAGCAGGAGATCGGCCTCTGCGCGGTCAAGCAGATGGCCAACAAGCTGGGCGTGACGGGCAAGGCGAGCGGCGACCCGCTCCAGGAACTGCCCGCGCTCGGCCTCGGCACCCAGGAGGTCAGCCCGCTGACCATGGCCAACGTGTACGCGACCTTCGCCGCCCGGGGCACCTACTGCGCGCCGCTGGCGATCAACCGGATCACCACCGTGGACGGCGCCGACGTCCCGGTGCCCCCGGCCCGGTGCACCCCGGCGATGTCCGAGGACACCGCCGACGTGATCAACAGCGTGCTGCTCGGGGTGACCGAGAAGGGCGGCACCGCGCGGGACCTCGGCCTGGACGACAACCGCCAGATCGCCGGCAAGACCGGCACCACCGACGAGAAGAAGTCGGCCTGGTTCACCGGCTACACCGGCAACCTGGCGGGCTCGGTCTGGCTGGGCAGTCCGGGCACCAAGGTGCCGATGCGCAACATCAGGATCGGCGGCAGGTACCAGGCCGAGGTCTTCGGCGCCACCGGCCCCGGGCCGATCTGGCAGCAGGCGATGAGCGACGCGGTCCGGGGCATGCCGGAGAAGGAGTTCACCACCGTCTACATCCCCGACCCGCCCCGGCGCGACGGCAACTGCACCACCTCCAGCGGCTCGCCGACTCCGGCCGGCTGCACCGGCGCCCCCACCACCGGGGGCCAGGGGAACACCGGCAAGCCGCGCGGCACCAGCCCGACCGGCCGCTCCGCGCCGCCGACCACCCAGCCCGGTACCGCGGACTCGCCGTCCCCCGAGGACCGGTGAACCGCCCGGCCCCGCTTGAGTACGGGTACTCATGCGGGGCCGGGGCCCGTCGGCGGACGATGACCGCATGCCGCACAGCATCCTCGGCGTCCCCGCCGTCCTCTGCCCCTCGGCCGGATACCTGGCCGGCTACCTGGTGATCGGGCTCGCCGCCGCCCACGAACTGCGCGCCGGAGCGGGCGCCGCGGGTCATGCCGGTCACGGGGGCGCCGCGAGCGCCGTGCGGCAGTGGACGGCGGTGGTGTGGACGATGCCCGGCTTCCTGTCGGCGATGACCCTGAGCCCCTTCCCGGACGGTACGGCGGTCCGCTTCCTGGCCGCCACCGCCCTGGGCGCGGCCGGCAACGCGGCCCTGCTGGCGCTCGGCGCGCACGCCCTGGGGCTCGGCTGAGCGGGATCAGCGCGCCTCGACCGGCTCGCCGCTGTCCTGGTCGAGGTTGAACACCCGCCGGTAGGAGTCGGTCACCACGGTGACCTGCGACCGTCCGGTCCAGCTCGCCCCCACCAGCCTGGCCCCGTCCGGGCCGCCGCCGACGTCGGCGAGCGACCAGCGCCGGGCCGACCAGCCCGCGCCGGTCTCCAGCAGCACCTGCCAGCGCTCGCCCACCCCCGGCCCCGCGGCGTACGAGAGGTGCACCACCACCAGGGAGCGTTCGGCCCCGGCGGGGGCGTCCTCCCGGCTGCGGGTCTCGGCCGCCGACACCTTGTGCACGGCCAGCACCCCGAGCAGGAACACCACCCCGGCGGTCACCGTGACCGACCGGGTGGCCGTCCGTACGGCGGTGCGCAGGTCGCCGAGCCAGGCGGCCGCGATCAGCGCGGCCAGCGCCCCGCCGAGCAGTGCCTCCGGCTGGTTGAGCAGGTCGGCGACCAGCATCAGCCCGCCCGAGCGGCTCTCCCACTGCCCCCAGGTGTACAGCAGCACGGCGCCCAGCCCGCCGGCCGCCAGCAGCCGGACCAGGACGCGCCTGGCCCGGGACGTGCGTCGGTTCGTCGTCCCCCGGTTCATCGTCCCGCTGTCCCCGCTTCCGCTGTCCCCGCTTCCCCCGTCGGCGGTTCCGCCGTGCCCGGTTCCCCCGCGTCCGGTTCCCTCGCTCCCGGTTCCCCCGTCGGCGCGGTCACAGCTCGGCGAGCAGCTTGCGGCCCTCCGGCCAGTCGCCCAGCCCGGAGTCGGAGTTGAGGTGCCCGTACGCGCCCGGCTCGACGTACCTGGCTCCCCAGGCCGCGGCGAACGCCCGGGCCCGTTCGGGGCGCACCCAGGGGTCGTCGGCCGAGGAGACCACGACGGCCGGGAACGGGAACCGCTCCAGCGCCACCGGGCGGAAGCCCAGCAGCTCGGGGACCTCGGCGGTGTCGACGTCCGCCGGGGCCACCAGCAGCGCGCCCCGGACGGCGCCGGTCCGCTCGGCGGGCGCGGTGGCCACCCAGTGGGCCGTCGCGACGCAGCCCAGGCTGTGGGCGACCAGCACCACCGGGCCCTCGGCGGCGGCCTCGGCCACCGCCGCGTCCACCCGGGCCACCCAGTCGGCCCGCTCCGGGTGCTCCCAGTCCGCCTGTCCGACCCGGCGGAAGGAGTCAGGCTCGGCCGTCTCCCAGCGGGTCTGCCAGTGCCCGGGCCCGGAATTCTGGTAGCCGGGGAGGACGAGGTAGGTGGTGCGGTCCGGCATGGGCTCCTCCGGGAGGGGGACGGTCGTGGGCAGCACTGGAGTCTAGGCCGCGGTCCGACAGCCCCCGCAGTCGGGCGGGCGACCGGCGCGCGCCCCGTACAACCGGCGCGAAAACCTCCGCATGCGCCGTTGTGCGCCCGGTGCGCCCCGTTGCCAACCGTGTCGCCGGTACGGGAGGTTGGACCGGGCCCTGGCCGGCCGCCACCGACCGGGGCCCGCACCCGACCTGAGGCTCGACCACGTGGAGGGATGTCGGCGATGACATCGAAGATCCTGCTCGTCACCGGAGACGCCGCCGAGTCACTGGAGGTGTTCTACCCGTACCAGCGGCTGCGCGAGGAGGGCTACCAGGTCGACATCGCGGCACCCGGCAAGAAGCGGCTCCAGTTCGTGGTGCACGACTTCGTCGAGGGGTTCGACACCTACACCGAGAAGCCCGGCTACACCTGGCCCGCCGACCTGGCCTTCGCCGACGTCGACCCGGCCGACTACGTGGCCCTGGTCATCCCCGGCGGCCGCGCCCCCGAGTACCTGCGCAACGACCCGGACGTGCAGCGGATCACCCGGCACTTCTTCGCCGAGGACAAGCCCGTCGCCCAGATCTGCCACGGCCCGCTGATCACCGCCGCCGCCGGCGTGCTCGACGGCCGCCGCACCTCCGCCTACCCGGCGCTCGCCCCGGACGTCAGGGCGGCGGGCGCCGAGTTCGTGGACGGCGAGGCGGTGGTGGACGGCGTGGTCGTCTCGGCCCGCGCCTGGCCCGACCACCCGGCGTGGCTGCGGGCCTTCATCGAGGTCCTGCGCACCAAGGCGCCGCTCGCCTGACGCACGCCCCGCCGACGTTCCCGCGGCTGTTCCCGGAGCCGTACCCCGAGCCGTCTCGGGGTACGGCTCCGGGTCCGTTCCGGGTGCGATCAGGGTCGGCCACCGCCCATCGGTCGACGACCGTCGCCCGATGCTCTGACAAGGTGTCAACAGCTGGGGGCCACACCCCGGTTGACGACTCCCATCACTCAGACCAGGGAGGCCGGCATGACCGCCGCCCCGACTCTTCCGACCGTTCCGACGGCCACCCGGACCGCTCCGGCCACCGCGCGCCACCGGCCGGCGCTGCGCGCCGCCATCGCGGCCGCCGTCGGCGCC
>NZ_MSJQ01000032.1 GCF_014596515.1 Streptomyces sp. CBMA156 | reverse complement strand
CCGGCCGCCCGCTGGCTCTCCGACGAGGCGCTCTCCGCGGTGGCCCTGCGGCTCCGCCTGGCGGCGCGCAAACCGGCGCCCGAGGAACACCCGGGCGCGCATCGGGCCCGGCACGCCCTCTACCGGCAGGCGCGCTCCTTCCGCACGCTCGTACACGCCGCCGAACAGCCGGGCCAGCGGCTGCACGCGCCCTTCCTCGACAACCAGGTGGTGCGGGCCGCCCGGCTGCTGCCCGACGACGTCCGCCTCCAGCCCGGCGCCCGGCACGCCCTCCTGCACGCCGTCCTCACCGGCGCCGGCCGCACCGACCTGCCCCCCGACTGGGGCCGCACCCCCCGCCCCGACCGCACCGCCCCCGCCAGGGCCGGCCTGCTCCTCGCCGCCGACGGCCTCGCCGAACTCTTCGACGCCCCCCTGCTCGCCGAAGCCGGCCTCATCGACCTGACCGCCGTCCGGGCCGGCCTCGCCCGCTCCGCGGACCCCTCCGCCCTCTCGCCGTCCGCCCTCGCGGGCCTCGCCGACCTCGTCGCCACCGAACTCTGGCTCCGCCGCGTCCGCGCCCGCCGCCACGGCGCCTGCTGGACCGGCCTGCCCGGTCCGCGGCAGCCCGCCCTCAGCCCCTGACCCGGTCCGGGCCCGCGGTCTCTCCGGCCGCCCGCCTCCTCCCTGCGGCGCGGTTGCCGGTTCCGGATCGGCGGGCCGGTGATGATGGCGGGGTTGGGCATCCGGGGTGAGGAGGACGTGCGGTGGCCGGTGGGAGCGCGGGGAGGGAGGTGCCGGTCGTGCTGTCCGTGCTCGGGCGTCCGCCCGCCGGGCGGGTGCCGGGGGTGCTGGTGGCGTGCGACGGGTCGGACGGGTCGCTGTGGGCGCTGGACCGGGCGATGACGGAGGCCGGGCTGTTCGGGCTGCCGCTGTACGTGCTCGCCGTGGTCAACCCGGCGCCGGCCGGCTACCCGCCGGGGATGGCGGAACTGGTGCAGGAGAGCGTGGAGACGCTGGTCGAGAGCATGGCGGACGGGCTGCGCCGCTCGGTGGCCGTCGTCCAGCGCCAGCGCTCGGTGCCGTACGCGGGGGAGCTGTCGCTGCACGTGGTGCTGGGCAATGTGATCGAGGTGCTGCTGGAGGCGGCGACCCGGCAGCACACGCTGGTGATCGGCACCAGGGGCAACGGCGGCTTCGCCCGGCTGCTGCTGGGTTCGGTGAGTTCGGCGGTGGTGCACCACGCGGCCTGCCCGGTGCTGGTGGTCCCCGCGCCGCCCGGGGCCTGAACGGCCTGTCCGGGGCCTGACCGGCCCGCCTGGAGCCTGAACGGCCTGTCCGGGGCCTGACCGGCCGGCCCGACCACGAGGTGCCGGGAATGTACCGAGATGGTTCATCGTTCACCCATCTTGTCCGCATCCCACAAGACGTTCCCTGGAGCCACCCGCATGAAGGTCGAGATCTGGTCCGACATCGCCTGCCCCTGGTGCTACATCGGCAAGCGCCGCTTCGAGCAGGCCCTGGCGGACTTCGCAGGCAAGGAGCAGGTCGAGGTCGTCTACCGTCCGTACCAGCTGGTCCCGGACGCCCCGGAGACGGCGAGCCCGCACCGTGCCTGGCTGGCCGAGCGCTACGGCCCGCAGTCGGTGGCGATGGACGCGCAGGTGGCCGAGCTGGGCCGCGCCGAGGGCATCAGCTACGACTTCGACGCCGCGCTGCACGCCAACACCTTCCTGGGCCACCGCCTGCTGCACCTCGCCGAGACGGAGTACGGCCCCGCGGTCCAGGGCCGGCTGAAGGAGGCACTGCTGAAGGCGCACTTCACCGACGGCGTGGACGTCGGCGACCGGGCCGCGCTGACCGACGTCGCCGTGTCGGCCGGCCTGGACCGCGACCGGGTGACCGGCTACCTGGCGGGCGACGAGGGCACCGCCGAGGTCGACGCCCAGCTGGCCGAGGGCCGTGAGCTGGGCATCAGCGCCGTGCCGACCTTCGTCTTCGAGGGCAAGTGGGCCGTCCAGGGCGGTCAGGACGCCGCGACCTTCCGCAAGGTGCTGGAGCAGGTCGCCACCGAGATCGGCGAGCGCCGCCCCGT
Organism: Streptomyces sp. CBMA156; assembly: GCF_014596515.1. GTDB lineage: Bacteria > Actinomycetota > Actinomycetes > Streptomycetales > Streptomycetaceae > Kitasatospora. Next base: position 897 of record NZ_MSJQ01000032.1, on the reverse strand, counting down.
CCCGGTGCAGGTCGCCCCGGCCGGGGAGGCCTGCGCGGACGGCTCCTGCGCCATCTGACGTCCCCGGGCGGCCCCGCCCGGATCGCCGCGGACCCGAGGCCCGCTCCAGGACCCCTGGAGCGGGCCTCCGTCACGACCGCACGTCACGACCGCACGTCACGACCGCCCGGCGCGGGCCCTCGTCACGAGCAGCGGAAGCGGGCCTGCGCCCAGTTCGCGACGTTCAGCGCCGACCAGATCCCGTTCACCGGGGTGACCACCAGCTTGACCGACTTCTGCCCGGCCAGCGGCACGTGCACCGGCACCGCCTCGTCGCCGACGGCCAGCGGACGGGAACGCCACAGCGTGGTGCCGTCGCCGCCCTGGACGGAGAAGACGACCCCGCCCGGCGACAGCGTGGCGTCGTCCACCCCGGCCACCGCGTCGAAGGACGTACAGGTGCGGTTGAGGTCGATCAGGGTGGTCGCCGGGGCGCGCACGGTGATCGCGTGCTGGTGGTAGTCACCGCCGATCCAGCCGCCGTCACGCTGCCAGAACGCGTCGCTGCCCTTCTGCCGGATGCTCGGCTCCGGCGGCGGCACCCGGTTGTTGCCGGGCTTGAGCACGGGCAGCGAGTTGCCCCAGAAGTCCGTGGGCGCGGGCGGCGAGGGCTGGGTGAAGGTCGGGGTCGGCACCGGCGGCACGGTGGGCGTCGGGATGACCGGCACGTCGGGCGTGGGCAGCGGCGGCAGGGTGGGCACGGGCATGACCGGGGGAGCGGTGGTCGGCTTCGGCGCCTTCGGGGTGCCGGACGCGGGCGTCGTGGGTTCCTCCGGTGCCCGGGTGGCGGCGGACGGGGGCGCCGGGGCGGGCTTGTCGGCCGGCTTGGCGCCGGGGCTCGTCGCGGGTGCCGCCGGG